>NZ_VFTK01000005.1:0-241176 GCF_006439495.1 Mesorhizobium sp. B3-1-8 | reverse complement strand
GCCAACTTCATGGGCTTCGTCAAACTCGCCGCTATCGCCATCTGGCTCAAATAGTTAAATCGTCACCACCGCCTAGGTCTCCTCGCTAGGAATTTCTGCCGTGAAGGTTCAGGCGGCTCAGCGCGAACGGGCGAAAGTCCGCGCCCAGTCTTCGAAGCTGGTCGGCGTGGCGTTTTCGGCTGAGGGTGCCTCCAGCGCCCAGCGCTCGCCTCTGTTGAAGCTTGCCGCCGTTTCGCCCAGCGCATCGGCAAAACTCGCCGATATGCCGTTGGCGACCATGCCGGCCCGCGTTTCGGCGAACGGCGCTTCATGATAGGCGACATCCTTGCCGATCGCCCGGCCCAGGATCGTGGTGGCCTGTTCGAGCGTGTAGGAACCGCCGCCGTGCAATTCGACGACGCGCCGGGCCGGAAAATGTTCGGCGCTCAACAGGGCGGCGGCGCGCTCGCCAACGTCCTTGGCGGCAATCAACGGCATCGGCAGGTCGCCGCGGAAGGGCGAGGCGAAGACGCCGGACGCCGCCTGCTCGACGAAGCCCATGCCCTTGACGAAATTCTCCATGAAGAAGGAGGCGCGCAGATAGACGAGCTCCTCCAGGCCCAGCGCGGCAAGCCGCTCCTCCATCATCGCGGCGCCAAGCGAGGTACCCATTCTGAGATGGGCATTGAGGCCGCTGAGCAGCACGACACGGTGCAGGCCCGCCTTGGCGATGGATGATGCCAGCCGTGCACCGACTTGGTCCTCGAACCTGTGCAGATCGGGCGTGGTGACATCGAAGGGGATCATCACATAGGCGCCGGTGGCGCGCGAGAAGGCGGCGTCGAGCGCCGCCTGGTCGTCAAGCGCAACGCCGAGGCTGCGGGCGACGCCGCGTACCGTATGCCCTGCCCTGGTCAGCTTTGCCGAGACCTCGGCGCCGACCTCGCTGGTTGCACCGACGACCACCACCGTGCGGTTCGCTTGCTGGTTCATGACGCTCCTCCTCTGCGCTCAAATGATTTACTTTCGGAACCATTTGACGCAACGCGAGAACGATGTCAATAGTAAAGTGATTTAAAAATGGAACCATACCGATGTCGACCAAAGGAAGATCCGGCTGCCCGATCAACCTGTCGCTCGAGCTGCTCGGCGACCGCTGGACGCTGCTCATCATCCGCGACCTGATCTTCGCCGGGAAGAAGCACTTTCGCGAATTCCTGCAATCCGACGAAGGCATCTCGTCGCGCACGCTGGCCGAGCGGCTGCAGACGCTGCAGGACGAAGGCATCCTCACCCGCAGCGACGACCCGACGCACGGGCTGAAGGCGATCTATCGGCTGACCGATGCCGGCATCGACCTTTTGCCGGTGCTCGCCACGCTCGGCGCTTGGGGCGGCAAATATCGACAGGCAGACGACAAGCTCGCGCAGATAGCGGATGAGCTGGCGGCCGGCGGCCAGCCGGCGCTTGAGCGGATGAAGCAGAAGCTGAGAGCCGAGCATCTGGGGTAGGCGGCGCGACATGCCTCTGCGCGCTGGCATTCTCAATGCCGCAGCTGGGCCAACCGCCGGCGTCTGCTATCCGCGAGCCGTTCGATCCTCATTGGACAACAATTCCCCGCGGTCCGTCAGCGAGCCCGCCCACTTCCCAGCGGCCTGACCGGCTCCTCCGCCGGAGGCTCCCCGGGCAGCCCCAATCGCAGCCGCTCCTCTTCGGCAAAGATCTCGGCCTGCGCGTGGACATCGAACACTTGCTGCGTCAGCCTGCCGCCGTCGACGACGCGCACGATCCATTGGTTATTGACGGCTTTTACGCGGACACTGTCTGGCTCGCTTGTTACCATATACAGCTCCTGCTCTTCGCTCGAAGAATTGCCTGTCTCCGACCCAATACGATCTAGCGCGCCTGGAGTTGCCGAAAAGCATGGCTTATTGGTTTTTAATGCAAAGCGGCTCGCCGTTATTCGACCTGTTTGCGAAGCCTCACGAATGAAAACGAGTATGGAGCAGCAATTGCACGTCGCGCAGCGGAATTCGACTTCGCCATGGCGTTCGGTCGGCAGCGGATTTGGAAGGCGTCCGAATGGAACTGCGGATCGCGCAGCCCGTCACTTGGCCGTGCGAGAGTGCGGATCAACTCGCCGCGCGCCGGCGGCCCGGCAGCCTTGGGGGGTGATACTGGGTTCGGCGGCCGGGCCTGACCGGAGTTTGCGAGGCCGCCGGCTGTCGTGAGGATGCGCTTGGGGCCGGCCAAGGACAAGAACGACCTAGGCCCTAGGACCAAAGGGCATAGTCAAGACGGCCGAATTGTCATTGGCCAATTGCGATCGGATTGACCGGAAATAAGGCGCGTCGCAAGCCGGCCGCGTCAAAAGCCGAAGAAATGCCGGCCGACGAGATAGCCGAGGGCCGCGACGACCAGCGGAAACACCGCCGGCGCGGCCTTGCTGAACAGCGAGGTGTTTATCTCCTTGGCAGGAGCACTGGGTTTGGCATTGCCGAGGTTTTTGGTCATGGGATCTAATTACCGGTTGGGGCTAGCTGCCGGCCGAACCATTAAATTAGCAGTTGCTTATTAAGTTTCCGGCAAGCCCGACGCTACAATTCGCAGCAATTTATTCCGATTGCTGCGTACGCTCGGCAAGCGCGAAGGCCTGAAGGTTACGCGACTTGCCGGGATCCTGGTCGGCGTTGGCGATAATGGCGTGGAAGGCCGCGCGGGCAATATCCCTCTTCTTGGCGTCCGGGTGCAGTTTTCGCACCGCCTTGAGCAGGTCTTTCGGTTTCATATCGGGGGTGACAACGCGCATCAGCGTATCGCCTATGGCCTGCAATTCGCTGGCATCCATAACGATGAACCCTGTTTTGGCACATCAAGCCTAGCATATAGCGGAGCGAGCGCGTCATTTTTGTGATGCGCGCCGCGGGCTCGGAGCCGCCTCTCTAAGAATTTCGTGGCGAGGCGTCAGCCCTGACGCCGGTGAGGCGCGGGAACCCCGGCATTGTCGCCGAGTTTAGATCCCGAGGCGAATTGCCATGGAAGACAGACCGCCCGCCGAAAACCCGGGAAGGACCCTCGTCACGGTGCTGGCAATCTGTGTTTTCATCATTGCCCTGTTTTTTATCGGCTTCAAATATTCGGAGCCGGACCAGGGAGCGCTGATCGTGCCGGGCGCTGTACAGCAAGGCAGCAAGTGAATGACTGGCGAGCACCAAGGCCTGACCAGGCTGGTGGAGCGCCTGGCAATCCCCAAGGATTTCGCGCGGCTGCGAAGCCAGTGAGATCGGGCTGACTGTTCCGTGCCGCACCGAGGTCGCCCCGCCCGCCCGGCAGGGTGACTTTTTTTGGGGCGATCGTCGCGAATATGCGGCAAGCCGACCCCCCCCGAACTCCTCGCCGCCTGGCCCAGAAGTTTTTGCAACTGGCTTTTCAGTATTCTTCAGGCTGTCGCATTTTAACCCTAATCGGCCTCTAGCCGGCCGGAGATGCTGCGGTTCCAGCCTTCACGGTTTCTTGACAGGGGCCGGAAAAACGGGCAGCAAGTCGGGTGAGGGAGAGCATTTCTACCGTGGCGCAGACCATGGAGAGCTCTTTTTTCGCATGGACCGTCGCCAAATCGGCGATTGGTGGAGGGATTGGTTAACCATCTTTGTCCATCTTTTGAATCAATCGGCAACAGACGCGTGAAGGTGCAGGGGGCACCAGCGAACTGTGATCGTGACGGGTGCCAGGTCCGCAAACCGGCATGCCGATTGAGAGTGGTCGTATGGCGTTTTTGCGTTTGAAAAGCCGGGGTGACGCTCCTGATGGGGGGGTAACTTCGAAAAAGTCTGGTCATCGTTGGGTCGTGGTGCCTGCTGTCGGCGCCGCTCTCGCCCTATGGTCTGTCGCCACCTTGGCGGGGCTCTATTCGGTGAGCACCTCGCTGACCGCAGCTTCCAATGGATTGCCGCAAGGCCTGCTTTCGCCGCGCAACATCGCGCTTGGCGACCAGCGCCGGCTGATCGCCAACGCCTGGGCGCCGCGTCTTTCCGCCAATGGCGGCTACCAGGCGGGCTCGCTCATCGGTGGCTGCGACGCCGGCTGTTTCAGCCTCGCGACAAGCTTCAGACATGACGGCCAAGCTGCTGAAAAACCGAAGAATGAAGGCCACGACGGCAAGATGGCGCGCCTCAGGCTGCCGTCGCCTGACAGCGTCGCGCAGGAGAAGGTCGTGGTGGTGGCTTCGGCCGCCGGAGCCGCCGACCGTTTCGACGGCGTGGTGAAAAAGGCCGCGCTTTCGCCGCAGAAGCTTGCCGAAGCCTTTGCCCGCGCCGAGAACGCGCCGTTCCTGCTTGCCAGCCTGCCCTCGGCCAGCCGCTTCGGCGGCACTGAGCCGGACGCCCCGGCGGAAGCCCGCTTCGGTTCGCAGCCGGCCCAAATCGCCGGCGCTTCCGAACTGGCGCTGGCGCTTGCCAACGTGGCGCCGGAGGATACGGCGGACGTTCCAACCGCCGTCGCGCTCGAAAACAGCGACGCGCCAAATGTCGCCGACACCCCGGACAACGGCCAGGACGGCGAGTATCAGGTCGCCTCGCTGCCGCCGCAGGACGATTTGCCCGACACCATCGCCGTGCCCGGCCTTCGACCGCGCACCACGCTCGAGCGCGCTACCGAGGCGCCCGAACAGAACGCGGCCAAGCCGCAGAAACCAGAGATCGCGAAGCCGCAGGCGGCCAGGGCCAAGCCGCAGCCAGCCGACACCGCGCAAAGCGCGCCGACGGCGGTCTCGCCCAGGAACGGCGACCAGGCCCTGCCGGGCGTGCCTGGCTCAAAGCCGCTCGTGGCCGACTCCAAGCCCGGCAAGCGCAAGGCGCAGGCGTCCGAGATGCTCGCCTATGCCAAGCCTGACACGCCGGAAAGAGGCGGCCTCGGCAGCGCGTTCCGCAATCTTTTCAACGGTCCCTCCACGGGCAATGGCGTCGCCGTCTACGATATTTCGGCGAGGACCGTCTACATGCCCGACGGCTCGAAGCTGGAGGCGCATTCGGGACTTGGTTCGATGGTCGACCAGCCACGCTTCGTGGACCGCAAGAATGTCGGTCCGACACCGCCCGACACATACAACCTGTCCATCCGTGAATCGCGCTTCCATGGCGTCGAGGCGATCCGGCTGACGCCGGCCAGCGGCAGGAACAAATACGGCCGCAACGGCCTGCTCGCGCATACCTACATGCTGCGCGGCGGCCGCGCTGAGTCCAATGGCTGCGTCGTCTTCAGGGACTACCACCGCTTCCTCGCCGCTTACAAAAAGGGCAAGATCAAGCGTCTTGTCGTCGTCCCGCGGCTCACAAGGTCCCCCACCCAGGTCGCCCAGGAGGGCCGCCAAGGTTAAGCCGAACCGGCCGGCGCGCTGGTCGCCGGCTATTATCGATCCCCACTTGCTGATCCGAAGGGCTTGGCGCGAAGACGCGCCCAAGTATTTGCCGTCGCTTAAACCATGGCGACGATCGCAACCTCATCGGAGGAAGCGATAACGACCCTTCCCAGAAGTGAGATATGGCGCAGCCCGGGCTTGCGGCAAGCCCCCGGCCATGGCGTATCAACGCTGCTCCGAAAAACCACAACGGAGCACGGAATGCGTATCCTGTTATCGACTTACGGCTCGCGCGGCGACGTCGAACCGCTGGCGGCGCTGGGCGCGACGTTGCGAGCGCACGGCGTCGAGGCCAAAGTGAGCGCGCCCGGCGACGCGGAGTTTGTGGCCCTCCTCGCCCGCGCCGGCGTGACGATGGCCCCGGCCTTCGCGCCGGTGCGCGAATGGGCGAAGGAAATGATCAACCGGTCGCGATCGGCGTCGCCCGAAGGCCGGGCCAGGCTGATTTCCGGCCAGGCGGCCGAGATCGTCGCCAGGCAATATGAGGCGCTTAGCGCAGCCGCCGAAGGCTGCGACGCGGTGGTGGCGTTCGGCCTTTTCCCTTCCTGTGCCGCCGCGCGGCTGATCGCGGAACAACGCGGCATGCGCTACATGCTCGGCACGTTCTGCCCCGTCTGGCTGCCGTCGCCGCACAACCGGCCGCATGAATATCCAAGCCATCCGCTGCCGCCCGGCGTGACCGACAACCGGCTGCTGTGGGAGATGGACATCCGGACCAAGAACGCGCTCTTCGGCGAAGCGGTCAACGGCCAGCGCGCATCGCTCGGGCTGCTCCCGGTGGAAAATGTCCGGGACTATGTCTACGACAATCCCGTCCTGCTCGCCTGCGACCCGACGCTTGGGCCATGGCCGGACTCGGACCTGATCGACGCCGTCCAGACCGGCGCCTTCATCCTGCCGGACGAGCGGCCCTTCCCTGATGGCCTGGAGGCCTTTCTCGATGCAGGCCCGCCACCTGTCTATGTCGGCTTCGGCTCGATATCGGTCGCCAGGGAAGCCGGCTTCACTGCCATCGAAGCGATCCGCGCCAGGGGCCTTCGCGCGGTCATCGCGCGTGGCTGGGCCGAGCTCGGCACCGTCGACGACCGCGACGACTGCTTCGCCGTCGGCGAGGTCAACCAGCAGGCGCTGTTCGGCCGCGTCGCCGCCGTCATCCACCATGGCGGCGCCGGCACGACCGTTGCCGCTGCGCGGGCGGGAGCGCCGCAGGCGATCGTGCCGCAGATCGGCGACCAGCCTTACTGGGCGCGGCGGGTGGCCGAACTGGGCATAGGGGCGGCGAATGACGGTCCGGTGCCGAGCGCGGAGTCGTTGTCGGCGGCGTTGGATGTGGCGCTGGCGCCCGAAACTAGCACGCGTGCTGCGGCAGTGGCCGGCAAGATCCGCACCGACGGCGCCGAGGTGGCGGCAAGGCTGCTGATTGAATTGGCGGGGCAACCTAGCCGGTGAACTCATTGCGTCGTTAGTTCCGCCAGCGCCCTTTGCAGGGGCGTCGGCGAGACCTGGATCGGGCCTGAGAAGGGACTGTCCATGTCGATGATCAAATAGACCGCCGCCGCCGCCAGCGCTCCAGAAACGAGGCATGTGAAGACGACGGTGCCATTGTGCGGTGCCCTGAAGCCGAAGCTGGCGAAAATAAGCGTCAGCCATGCCACGAGCAGCACGATCAGCGGCGCAGGGATGGCGCCCTCGGATTGCTCGGCCAGTATCCAGCGCTGCTCGATCAGCTTCTGAAGTTGCTGCGTCGCAGCCTGTTGCGCGGCGGTCTGCTTGGCATCCGCGGGCGTCAATCCCGCCAGGATGTCTCCGACCTGATAGAGCAGCAGTTCCGACAGCCTGTTCGGGACGACGGTTGTGTCGCTGTCGGCGGTGGAGGTGTCGACGACGCGTTGGACATAGGCAGCGAGCGACTGCCGGGCGCTGTCCGCCTCCGGCCCGTAATGCCGGAGTGTTCGGTCGAGCAGAATAATCTCGGTGGCGAAGGTGTGTACGTTGCCGTTGATGGACTCAAACGTGTTCTTGGCCGAGTTGATCATCAGACCGAGCATAAGCGAGGACATCACCACGAAAAGGTTCGCGGCAAGCCGCACCACCGCGCTGGTGTCGTCCCTAAGGTGGTGAGCGGGGAAGCGCTCGTGCACCATCAAGCTGACCAGCGAGGCCCCGGCCAGGCAAGCAAAGATCGCTGTCCCTACAAGCACTTCGCCCATGGCGGACATTGTAACCGAGGCGCGGCGCTTGCCAATTGGCTGTGCGAGGGTTGAATTAATGTCGAAGCATAAGGACGTATATCGCTGGCTGGTAAGGCGACTTTCATGCCGGGCTCCATGCACAGCGAGGCGAAGGTCGAAAACCGCTTTCAATACCGGGCGAAGGCGCTATCTATGGCGCGGGGCGGCTCCCAATCACACACGAGGCTATCCATGACAATTCGCGCTGTCGTCTGGGGCGAGAACATCCATGAGCGGACCAATGAGGTGGTCGCCGGCATCTATCCGGAAGGCATGCACGCGACCATCGCCAAGGCGCTGAATGCGGACAAGGCGATCTCCGCCTCGACGGCGACGCTGGAGCAGCCCGAGCACGGCCTGCCGGAATCCCGCCTCGCCGAAACGGACGTGCTGGTCTGGTGGGGCCACAAGGACCATGGCGCGGTGACCGACGAGGTGGTCGAGCGCGTCGCAAAACGCGTCTGGGAAGGCATGGGACTGATCGTGCTCCATTCCGGCCATTTCTCGAAGATCTTCAAGCGGCTGATGGGCACGCCCTGCACGCTGAAATGGCGCGAGGCCGGCGAACGCGAGCGGCTTTGGGTGACGAGCCCCAGCCATCCGATCGCCGACGGCGTCGGCGAATTCTTCGAGCTCGAAAACGAGGAAATGTATGGCGAGCAGTTCGCCGTGCCGGAGCCGCTGGAAACCGTCTTCATCTCCTGGTTCCAGGGCGGCGAGGTGTTCCGCTCGGGCCTGACTTACCGGCGCGGCGCCGGCAATGTCTTCTACTTCCGCCCCGGACACGAAACCTACCCGACCTATCACGATGCGACGGTCCAGAAAGTGCTGCGCAACGCGGTGAAGTGGGCGCACAACCCGCAGGGATCGAAGCCCGCCATCCTCGATGCGCCGAACGTGCCGGTGGAGAAGGCGCTGGAGCCGATCGAGGAGCGCGGGCCCAAGCTGCACGCGCATGGCGAGGCCGGCTTCCGCTAAAAAAGCACTTCCCTGCTTCGCTTGGGATTGCGCCGATACAGCGCCTGGGTCACATTCGCCCCACATGATTGAATCGAACCAAATCGTTCGGAGGAGCAGAAAATGCGGCTTTTGATACTCGGTACCGGCTGGATGGCGCAGGAACATGCCCGCCGCTTCGGCGCCATCGAGGGCGTGGAATTGGCGGCGGCCGTCGATGTCGATGAAAAGCGCGTCGGCGAGTACGCAGACGGCTTCAAGATTCCGAAGCGCTTCACCTCGCTGGAGGCGGCGCTCGACTGGGGCGATTTCGACGCGGTCGCCAATGTCACGCCGGACCGCATCCACCACCCGACCACCCTGGCGCTCGTCGCCGCCGGCAAGCCGGTGCTGTGCGAGAAGCCGCTGGCCGAGAATTTCGCCAGGGCGAGCGAAATGGCCGACGCCGCGGAAGCCGCCGGCATCGTCAATATGGTCAATCTCACCTATCGCAACGTGGCCGCGCTGCAGAAGGCGCGCCGGATGGTGCAGGCCGGCGAGATCGGCACGGTGCGCCATGTCGAGGCCTCCTATCTGCAGAGCTGGCTGGTCTCGAAATTCTGGGGCGACTGGCGCACCGATCCGAAATGGCTGTGGCGGCTGTCGCGCGGCCATGGCTCCAACGGCGTGCTCGGTGATGTAGGCATCCACATCCTCGATTTCGCCAGCTATGGCGCGGCGCTCGACATCGACCATGTGTTCTGCCGGCTGCGCGCCTTCGACAAGGCGCCGGACAACCGCATCGGCGAGTACCAGCTCGACGCCAACGACAGTTTCGCCATGACGCTCGATTTCTCCAATGGCGCCTTCGGCGTGGTGCATGCCAGCCGCTGGGCCACCGGCCACATCAACGAACTGCGCCTGCGCATCCATGGCGACAAGGGCGCCATCGAGGTGGTGCACAATCTCGATGGCTCGATGCTGAAGGCGTGTGTCGGTAGCAACGTCGAGAACGCCAAATGGGAGGAGCTCGATGCCGGCACGGTGCCGACCAACTACCAGCGCTTCGTCGAGGCGGTGCGGAGCGGCGTGCAGGCCGAGCCGACCTTCCGCCACGCGGCGGGCCTGCAGAAGGTGCTGGACCTTGCCGTCGTGTCGGATGAGAAACGGGCGGAGTTGAGAGCCAACGCCGATACGCAGTGAAGGTTTCGCGATGCAGGGAAGCGCTGCGCTCTACGGCGCCCCCCTCTGTCCTGCCGGACATCTCCCCCACAAGGGGGGAGATTGGCAGCTTCGCGGCTGCGCTTCTTTAGACGCCAACAATAGGCGAAAGCCGGCGCGACATTGATCTCCCCCCATGTGGGGGAGATGGCCGGCAGGCCAGAGGGGGGCGCTGTCCCGCCAGTCTAGCATGTTTTATCGAGACCGATAAATCCCGATCGCCGCCGCCACCAGCGCCGCATTGCCGTCCGCCACGCTGCCGTCCGGCAATTCCTTGCCGTCCTCCAATCCCACTCGGGTCGAAAATTTCCGCGCCGCCGCGCGCTCGACGAAGGGCCATACCGTCGCGTTCTCGCCATGCAGCAGAATCGAGCGGCGAATGCCGGCGCGTTCCAGCACCTTCTCGATGCCGTCGGCCACCGCAAAGGCCTCGTCCAGCGTCTGCTCGGAAATCTCGATCAGCACGCGCAGCACCCGGCCGCCATGATCGAGGCCGACCAGTCGTTCGGCGTCGGCGACGGACGCCAGGCCCGCCTCGATGCCGATGCCGCGCTGGCGCAGGCTTTCCATGACGACGGGGGCGGCCGTCTCGCTGAGATTGACCGAGGCATAGTCGGGCAGTTCGCGCCAGCCGGAGATGGCGACAAGCGTGCGCAGGTCGTCCTTCACGATCCAGGCGCCGGTGGAGACGCCGATCAGCGTGCCCGGGCCGGCGCGGCGGAGTGCCGCGACCGTCCTGTCCATCGCTTCCGGCGCCAGGCTCTCTCGCCCGTCGGCGCCACGTGCATGGACGTGCAGCTCGACCGCGCCCGCAGCGATCGACGCGGCGGCGTCGCGCGCCATCGCTTCGGGGTCGAGCGGCAAAGCGGGGTGGAAATCGGCGGGACGGGCGCCGTTGATGCAGGCCTGAACGATCATCCTTGCGGCAATCCTGTTTCGGTTGGCCGGAGCCTAGCCCAGGATCGAAGTGGCCGGAACCGGAACGATGCAATCTCCTGACAGGCCGCGCGACCAATATCCCCCCGGCCTGCGACCAGAGGGATAGACATTCATCGCGGGCGATCGCCGAACTTCGAAAACCCCTTACGCCGGCACGCGCTTCAGCGCCTGCGCCATGCAGTGAATGCCGCCGCCGGTCTTGGAGATTTCGCTCATGTCGACGGCCGCGACCTCGAAGCCTTGAGCTTTCAGCTTCTCGATCAGCGTCTTGCTGGAGGTCGGGGCGATCACCCTGTCCTTGCCGAGCGACATGAAGTTGCAGCCGAGCGCCATCGTGTCCTGGAAGGGCACGTCGATGATCTCGTGGCCCTTGCCCTTCAGCCAGTCGACGATGCCGGGCTCGGTGCAGGCAAGGCAGACGGCGGTGAGCTTTTCGGCGATCGGCACCACCATCAGGTCGATATGGACGTAATATTCGTCGATGAAGGCGAGACGCGTCTCCCAGCCTTCCTTCTCGAACCAGTCCTGTACCTGGCGCGCGCCCTCTTCCTGCGTGCGGGCGCCGCCGCAGCCGATCAGCACCACGCCCTCCTCGATGACGTTGAAGTCGCCCCCCTCGAAGGTGCCGGCCGTCACCATGTCGTAGATCGGGATGCCGAGTTTTTCATAGGTGCGGATGGCGGCATAGTTCTCGCCGCGCCGCCACCAGTTGGCCATGGCGGTGATGAAGGCGCCGTAAGGCGTCATGACGCTGGAGTCGCGCGAATAGACTTGCATCGGCAGTTCCGGCGTCGGCTCGTGCCAGTGGATGTTGACGCCGAAATGCTCATAGGCCGCGACGAGGTCCTTGTGCTGCGCCTGCGCGATCTGGACGTTGCAGGGCGCCTCGCGCAGATGCTTGCGCGACAGCGAGCTGGTCGACAGGTGGCGCAGGAAGTTCGGCGAGCCGAGCAGGACGTCGGTCAGCACGTCGGTCTCATTGGCGAAGCCCCACGCGGTCAGCGGCTTGGTGCCGCCATTGGGGTTGCGGCGCTGCAGCGAGAACGGCTCGGCGACGATGCGGTCATGGACAGTCATGGAGTTCTCCTCGAGCTGGTGTCGTTGTTGGTGAGTTATGCGGTGGAAGCGGCCGGGATCCACCAGCCGCGCCCGCGCGGCGTGGTGACATATTCCGGCCAGCGGAAATGGATGGGCGGTTCGTAGTCGCAAAGCGGCGCGATCCAGTTCGAGCCGCCGACGCCTCCGTCGGTTCGCTTGACGAATTCGTGCATGGCGGCGTCGCGCGCGGCCTTGTCTTCCAGCAGGCGCAGCGCCGTCAGCGCGACCGTCTTGGCGGCGCAGGTCACCATCGGATCGATGGTGGCGGAAATACCGCCCAGCGCATTCATAACCCAGGAGGGATAGGCGTGGCCGTTTGCCGAGCGCAGCGCCGGACGGGCGACATAGAAGCGCGAGGTCGGCGCGTGCCAGCTCATGTCGGTGTAGTCGTCCGAGGTGGAGTTCAGCTGCGACGGCGGCAGGTCGCGGCGCAGGATCGCTTCCGCGTCGCGCGGCGAAATCAGCCGCTCCAGCTCGTCGATGAACGGGTTCTCGGTCGCCTCGCCGCCGGCGTTGACCTGGACCTCGCGGGCGATGGCCTTCGCCGCCTCGTCCCAACGCGGCGCGCCGACGGTCGAGAGTGACTGATAGGTGATGTCGGCCATGGCGTGGTTGGCCAGTCCTGGGCGCGACTTCGATACCCAGTGGCGCTCGTAGCGGCAGCCGCTCATCTTGGCCGCCGCTTCCGCGTTGCGGTCGAGCATGGCGGTCACCTGCTCGGCCATGGCAATGGTCGGCACGCGGATCATGTACTGGATCTCGGCCAGGCCTGCCGGCAGATTGTCGGCCGTGGCCTGCCCTGCCGTCAGGATCGCCTCGCTGATCGACCAGCCGCCCTGATGCGTCAGCATGGAATCGCGCAGCGCCTTGGAGGCCATGTACATCATCATCAGCGCATCGTTGGCGCCGGGCGCCCGGACCGCCGAATGCGCCTGCGGGATCGGTGCGCCGTCGCTGGCGCGAACCCAATTTTCCGGTTGGTCGCAGACGAAGCGATAGATCATCGAATAGGCGGCGCCGCAATGCGTGTCCCAGCGCGCGGTGTTGCAGAGCGGGAGCATGTAGAAGGGATGGAAGGAGATCATGCCGGCGAGGCCGTCATAATAGCCTTTTGCCGCATGGATCGGCTTCGAGCCCCTCACCTTCTCGGCCGGCTCGCCGGTGAAACGCAGCGTGCCCTTGATGCCATGCTCCAGCATCGCCGCCTTGGTAGCCAGAAGCCCGCCGAGGCTGCCGATGCCGAGGCCCGAATGTGGATCGGTGTGGCCGCCGGCCTCGACGCCGAGGCCCGGCCTCGCGCGTTTGACCGTCGCGGCATCCTGGCAGTTGCCGGGCACCGCATCATACTCGCCATACATGCCGATCACCGGACCGTCGCCATTCGTCCAATGGGCGCAGAAGGCCGTCGGCATGCCGCCCGAGCCTTCCTCGACCGAAAAGCCTTCGCGCTTCAGCCGATCGACATACCAGGCGGCCGACTGGTATTCGCGCCAGGCGGTCTCGCCGAAATCGAAGATGGTGCGCGTCCAGGCCGACAGCAGCGGCTGGATGCTGTCGATGCAGGCGAGCGCGGTTTCTTGCGCCGAAGTCGTCACCGGTTTGTCCATGTCTCAAAGAAAGCAGTGAAGCGGCTCATCAAAAAGTGATATGTTTTCCCGGCTCGTGCAAATTCGGTTCACCTGAGGCCTCT
Organism: Mesorhizobium sp. B3-1-8; assembly: GCF_006439495.1. Classification (NCBI taxonomy): domain Bacteria; kingdom Pseudomonadati; phylum Pseudomonadota; class Alphaproteobacteria; order Hyphomicrobiales; family Phyllobacteriaceae; genus Mesorhizobium; species Mesorhizobium sp. B3-1-8. Next base: position 227,666 of record NZ_VFTK01000005.1, on the reverse strand, counting down.
TGCGAATACCTTCCACGCAGGCGCTGCGCGCCCTCGACAGCTTCGCCCGTCACGGCAGCGTTTGGCGCGCCGCCGACGAGCTTCACCTCACCCGAAGTGCTGTCTCGCATCAGTTGCGACTGCTCGAGCGCGATCTCGGCTTCGATCTCTTGCAGCGCATCGGCAAGGGCGTGGCGCTGACGCCGCGCGGCCAGCGCTACGCGGCCGATGTCAGGAAGGCGCTGACCGTGCTCGGCGACGCGGGAACGCAAAACAGCGGTGCCGGCGTCGGCGGCTCCTTCGGCATCTCGTGCCCGCCGGGCTTCGCCTCGATGTTCCTGTGCACGCATATCGGCGAATTCCAGCAGATGTATCCGGACGTGGCGCTCTCCGTGCTGACGCCGCGGCGGCTCGACGACGTCTCCAACCCGGAGGCCGACGCCTTCATCGCCTTCGGTGTCGGCAACTGGCCGAACCGGGCGGTGGAACTGCTTTGCGAAGTCCAGTTCACGCCGTTGTGCAGCCCGACCCTGCTCAACAAGATCGGCGGCTTTTCCAAACCCGCCGACGTGCTGCGCGCCAATCTCCTGCATCTTTCCGACACTGAGGACTGGGCACGCTGGCTGGCGCTGTCCAAGGTGGAAAATCCCGATACCGAAGGCGGCATCTTCTTTTCCGACATGAACCTCGTCTTCTCGGCAGCGATCGCCGGCCAAGGCATTGCCATGGGCGACGAGCTGACCGGTCGCCGGGCACTGAGCGAGGGCCGGCTGGTCAAGCCGTTCGAGGCGTCGGTCCCCTCGCCGCGTTCGTATTACCTGGTGTTCGAGCATGCGAAGGCCGCGCATCCGGTGCTGAATGCGTTCAGCGACTGGCTAAGGGCGAAGTTGTTGGAGAACAGGCTTTAGATCGAGCAGAGCGATGGAGAGCCAATCTCCCCGCGGGGGGAGATTGGCTCTTCATCGCCACTCCCTCTCTCAGACGTGAATCGAATTTGCCGATCAGGCGAAAACTATTCGGTTGCGGTGAGCCGCAGCCATGCCTACGATTTCATTGGGAACTGAGGAAAGAGCCAGGATGCAGCAACCCGGCCGGGCCGCGGAGATCAAAGCGAACGGGATCGGCAAGAGCTTCGGCTCGTTCCGAGCGCTGGACAATCTGTCGCTGGATATCGGCCGCGGCGAGTTCCTGACGCTGCTTGGACCGTCAGGTTCCGGCAAGACCACCTTCCTGATGATCCTCGCCGGCTTTGTGCAGCCGAGCGAAGGCAAGCTTTTCAGCGACGGCGTCGATATAACCAACCGGCCGGCCGAACAGCGCGCCGCCGGCATGGTCTTCCAGGGCTATGCTTTGTTCCCGCATATGAGCGTGGAGCAGAACATCGCCTTCCCGCTCAAGGTGCGCAAGAAATCCGCCTCGGAAATCAAGCAACGTGTCGGCGAGATGGTCGAGCGTGTCGGCCTCAAGGGCCATGAGAAGAAACTGCCGGCCCAGCTTTCCGGCGGCCAGCAGCAGCGCGTGGCGCTGGCCCGCGCGCTGGTGTTCGAGCCGGGCGTGCTGCTCCTCGACGAGCCGTTCTCGGCGCTCGACAAGAGCCTGCGCGGCCAGATGCAGGCCGAGATGAAGCGGCTGCACCAGGAAACCGGCACCACCTTCGTCTTCGTCACCCACGACCAGAGCGAGGCACTGGCGCTGTCGTCGCGCGTCGCCATCTTCAACCACGGCAAGCTCTTGCAGGTCGGCAGGCCGGACGAGGTCTACGACCGGCCGGCCAACCGCTTCGTCGCCGAGTTCCTGGGCGAGATCAACATGCTGCCGGTGAAGGGCGTGCGCCCCGCCGACAATGGCGCGACCGGGCTCTGCGAGGACCGCGCCGTCAACATGCGCTGCAAGGCCGAGACGATAAAGGGCGACGCCATCCTCGCCATCCGACCCGAGGACATGTCGATCGCGCCGGAAGCATCGGTCAACGAGAACGGCATCGCGGCGACCGCTGTCGCCTCGACCTATCTCGGTGCCGCGACCAAACTCGACCTCACCACGCGCCAAGGCGCCAAGGTCACCGTCTCGGTGCCGAACGAGGTCGCGGCCGCGGCCTTGAGCAAAGGCAATTCCGTCTGGCTGACCTGGCCGGCGGAAAAAGGTTTCCTCCTTCCGGATGGAGGACAATAGAGCGCGCCGCCGCGGCCTGAAATCGCCGCATCGGCTTCCGGTTCAAATCAACGACAACAAGGGGAACTGACATGAACGACGATATGAACAACAAGACTCGGAAACAGGCCATCGAATCCCTCGCCGAGCGGACCAAGCGCGGCGAGATCTCGCGCCGGCAATTCGCGCAGCTCGCGGGCCTCGTGCTCGCCGGCACGCCGATGCTTTTGCGCTCGACAGGCGCTTTCGCCGACACCAAAGGGCTGGTGCTGGTGAACTGGGGCGGCGATGCCATCACGGCTTACGACGCAGCCTATGGCCAGGCCTTCACCAAGGACACCGGCATCCCGGTCAAGATGGACGGCTCCGGCCCGACCGAGGGCGCGATCGCCGCGCAGTACAAGAGCGGCGCGCCGACCTGGGACCTGGTCGACGTCGATCCGTTCTCGGCCATCACGCTCGGCGGCCAGGGCATGCTCGAGCCGATCGACTACAAGGTCGTCGACAAGAGCAAGATGCGGCCGGGCTTCGGCTGGGAATATGCGGCGTCGACCTACTTCTTCTCCTATGTGATCGCCTACGACTCGCAGAAGTTCGGCTCCAACGCGCCGACCGGCATGGCCGACTTCTTCGACGTAAAGAAGTTCCCTGGCAAGCGCTCGCTCTACAAATGGGGCGTGTCGAGCTGGGAAGCGGCCCTTCTGGCCGACGGCATCGCGCCGGCCTCGCTCTATCCGCTCGACCTGAAGCGCGCGCATGACAAGATCGCCGCCTTCAAGGAAAACGTCGTCTCCTACTGGGGTGGCGGCGCCGAAAGCCAGAGCGTTCTGCTCAACGGCGAGGCCTCAATGGCGATCGTGTGGTCGACCCGCGCCTCGCTGATCGAGCAGGATTCGGGCGGCCAGATCAAGTTCATCTGGGACCAGGGCCTGATCTCGCCCGGCGCGCTCGCGGTGCTCAAGAACAACCCCGGCGGCAAGGACGCTGCGATGAAGTTCATCGCCAGCGCGCAGGATCCGCAAAAGCAGCTCGTCATGTTCGACAAGCTCGGCCAAGGCCCGGCGAACCCGGCGGCCGACGCGCTGATCCCGGCCGACAAGAAGCGCATCAACCCTGTCGATCCGGAAAACATGAAGAAGCAGATCCCGCTCGACATGGAGTGGTACGCCAAGAATTACGGCGCCGCACTCGACGAATACACCAAGATCATCTCGGCCTGACCGGCCGAGATTTTCCAACCGATGAGAGGCACCCTCTCCGACAGGATGGGCGCGGCGCTGCTGATGGCGCCGCTGCTCCTGTTCCTTATCCTTGCCTATGCCTGGCCGTTCCTCGGCGTGGTGAAGTGGAGTTTTACGCTTCCAACGCCAGGGCTGGAGCAATACCACGCCCTGCTTACCGATGACCTCGTGCAGTCGGTGTTCATCCGCACGCTGCGCATCGCGGCGATCGTCACCGTCGTCTCGGTCACCGCCGCCTATGCGATCACCGTTGTCTGGGTGCGCGGCAGCCCGACGCAGCGCGTGCTTGCCGAATTCTGCATTCTGGTGCCGTTCTGGATCTCGGTGCTGACGCGCGCCTTCGGCTGGGTGGCGCTGCTCTCCAATCGCGGCCTGATCAACACCTGGCTGCAATCGATCGGCTTCATCTCGGAGCCGCTGACCCTGGTGCGCAACGAGTTCGGCGTCATCGTCGGCATGTCGCATTTCCTGATCCCCTTCGCGGTGTTCCCGCTGGCGTCCGCCATGCGCAGCCTGGACGAACGCGTGCTGCTCGCGGCGCGCGGCCTGGGCTCCAGCCGCATGCGCACTTTCTGGACGGTGTTCGTGCCGATGACGCGCTCCGGCATCATCGGCTCGGCGCTGATCACCTTCGTCTTTTCGCTCGGCTTCTTCGTCACGCCGGCGATCCTCGGCGGCGGCCGCAGCGTGATGATCGCGGAGCTGATCTATCTGCGCATCTTCCAGAGCCCGGACTGGGGGCTGGGCGCGGCGATCAGCGTCGTGCTGGTGGTGTTCGTCGGCGCGCTGATGGCGCTTCTGTTCCGCTACGTCAAACCGAAGCAACTGGTGTAGCGCGATGCCGACTTATCGCCCCGGCCCCGTCTCGCTCATCCTCGCCGTGCTGGTAGCGCTGTTCCTGTTGATGCCGCTGCTTGCCGTCATCCCGGTGTCGCTGACGCCGAGCCGCATGCTGACCATGCCGACCGGTGAATTGTCGCTGCGCCATTACCGCTCGCTGATCGAGGATCCGCGCTGGCTGGAATCGATCCTGCTCTCGCTCAGGATCGGCGTCGTCAGCAGCATCCTTTCCACCGCGCTTGCCCTCACCTTCAGCCTCGGCGTGTGGATGTTCCAGCCGCGCTTCACCGCCGCCCTCGTCGGCTTCGTGCTGTTGCCGATGGTGGTGCCGCCGGTGGTCTCGGCCGTCACGCTCTATTTCCTGCTCACCTCGGTCTCCGGCCTCACCTCCTTCTTCGGCTACGATACCTGGCTGGGTGTGGCCATGGCGCATTCGGTGATGACGGTGCCTTTCGCCACGGTGCTCATCCTGGTGTCGCTCAGCCAGCTCGACCGCCGTATCGACCTTGCCGCGCGCGGCCTTGGCGCCAGCGTTTGGGAACGCGCGACGCGCGTCATCATGCCCAACATCAAGTTCGGCATCGTCACCGCGGCGCTGCTGTCCTTCGTGCTCTCCTGGGAGGAGATCGGCGTGACGCTGTTCATCACCTCGGTGAACGCCATCACCCTGCCGCGGCTGATGTGGATGGGCCTGCGCGACAACATCGATCCGGCGATCGCGGCACTGTCGGTGATCCTGATCATCATCACCGTGCTGGTGCTCGCCGTGCGCAGCGTCGTCACAAGGCAGCGAACCGCACGCTAAACGGCCTGATCAGACAAACCTGACCGAGACGCGGCCGAACCTGCCCAAATCGCCGGTGACTTCATCGCCTGGCTCGACTTCTATCGGTTTAACGCAGGTGCCGGTTATCACCACCTGCCCTGGCTCGAGCGCTATGCCCAGGCCCGACAATTCGTTGACGATCCATTGAAGGGCAATCCGAGGATCGCCCAGCACGGCCGCTCCCGATCCGTCATGACGCGACTTCCCGACGACGAACCCGACCACCGGGTGCTTCGCCAGATCCACATCGCGCCAATCGTCCTCCACGGCCTCGCCGATGACGAACAGATTGGCGCAGGCATTGTCCGCGATGAGCTGCGCCGCGCCGACCGCGCAGAAATCGTCGTATCGCGAGTCCGGTATCTCGATCGCCGGGTGCAGGGCCGCCACGGCATCCATCACCTCGGCGATCTCATAGGGCTCGGCGCGCGGCTGCAGCTCGCGGCCGAAGCGAAAGGCGAATTCGATTTCGGCCACGCGCATCCTGCTCGTCGCCAGCGAAACGGCTCCGCCGACATCGACCGCCTTCTCGGCCAGCAGGCGCCCCGCCATCGGACCGTCGACGTTGATATGCCTTTGCCCGGCCAAGCTGGTGGCGGCTATTTTCCAGCCGAAAAGCGGAGCCGCCGAGCGGTCCATCACATGGGATTGGACGGCATAGCCTTCGGAGCGCGTTTGCGGCCGCACCGTCTCGGGTATCGCATCGAGACGGGTGCCATTGTCCCAATGGCCCACCAACAGGCGCGAAGCGGCCTTGGCTTTTTGCGTATCAAACATCGACAGCACCGAAGATCAAAAAAAAACGCGCTGCCCGGCGCTTCGCGGATCAGGAGCCCGGCTGGGACCATTGCCCAATGTGAACCAGACGAGACGATAGGCGACGGGGTATCGAGAGTCCACATTGCCAGTCAGGAGCTTCCCGACGACAAGTGATCGCCCTTGGTGAACGCGGCAAGGCACGGGACCGCAAAACGAAAGAGGCCCGCCGGGAGCGGCGGGCCTCTTACGGAGCCGAAGTGGAAGCTCGGCACCGTCATGATCCGGGGGTGTGGATCGACTCGAAATTTAGCCAACAGCGCCCGGCCCGGCGACTTACAAATCTGTAATCTTCGGCCCGGCAGGATCAGGCGACACCAACAAAAAGAGGCACGTTATCATAGTCTTGCGAGCGTCCGCGATCGCGCCGTCACGGCGCCTTCAATCAAAAGTGATGGAGCGGAAACCGGCTGACTACCGATTCCGCGGCAACATTCTGGTCAGCACCGTGTCCCGGCGAATGAAGTGGTGATAAAGCGCAGCCATGGCGTGCAAGCCGGCCATGATCAATATGCCGTTCGCGCAGAGCGAATGAAGCTCGCGAATAGTGCGTGCGGTCGCCCTGTCCGGGGCGAAGGGTGCGGGAATCGTAAACAGGCCGAAGAAGCTCAACGTGTCGCCCCGGAACCAGGTCAACAGGATCCCGAGGACGGGGATGGCGATGAGCAGGGCATAGAGAATGAAATGCCCGATCTTCGCCGCTGTCTGCTCGGCAGCGGGCATTTCCGACGGAAGGCCAGGCGCGCCCCTAAGGCCGCGCAGCACCACCCGCCAGAACACGAGCGCGGCCAGGAGAAGGCCAAACGAAATGTGCAACCGCCAGAAGAATGCGACCGCAGGATCCCCGCGGGAATAAAAAGCGTCACCATAGGTCAGCGCATAGAGCAGGACGACGAGCGCGAATAGTGTCCAGTGAAGGAACTTCTGGGTGGACGTGTAGGTCATGGCGAGGGCCATTCCGAAGGGCTCCTTTTGACAGGTCTTCCCGTTTCGGACGCTTTCCCGGCAGACTTGTGGCCGCTAAATTAAGAATTCGTAAGACTACAACAAACCGGCAAAACGCAAACCAGCGCTTTGCCTGTCGCATTGCTGTCTATTCTCGTCCACGCCATCGAGCGCCGCACCGGACGAAGGCCCCCCGGCCTCGTCCGTGCGTGCAGGCAGTTCAGGCGGCCTGCGGCCGCCGCATCCTCTCGACAAAAGCCTGCCTTGCCGGTCCGGCAAGCGGCTTGTCCATAGCCAGCAGGCCATCGAGCAGCGCCAGGAGTTCGCGCGCTGCCGAAGACTTGCAGGAGTAATAGACCATCTGACGATCGCGGCGGGTTTCGACCAGGCCAAACCTGCGCAGTTTGGCCAGGTGTTGCGACAGCGCCGATTGGCTGAGTTCGACCTTGTCAGCGAGCACGCCGACAGAGAGTTCGCCCTCGGCCAGGTAGTTCATGATGAGCAGACGCTTCTCGTTGCCCATCACCGCGAGAAAGGCTGCCGCGCTTTCTGCGTTGGCGGTAAGTTTCTTGGTGACCATCGATTTCCCCGTGGTTCATGCTCTTCCGAAGGCCATGGGGGCGATGGCTTCAGAGTTCCAGAGCGTTGGTGAGCATGCCCCGATTTGGACACGGGACCTGCCCTGCTTCTTTTCAACCAGAACCCCTTCGTAACCCGGTTGCCACCACGTCGGGGTTGTTGGTCTCGGACAGAACGCGCGGTGCTTTTCTGGGCGCAAGTCAATGCAGACTCGGAAAAATTCCACGCTGCTAATGCGTATCAGCGAAGCGCTCATTCGGCAAGAATATAACGAGGCCGGCAAAGCAATGGCCAACTGTGGGCATGCAAGCACCGCAGCCGGCGTGACCGGTCGAAGAGACCTCGGCCACGATGTTGCCGCGACTCACTCCCAATCTCGAAGCGTGCTAATATTAGCCGGGCAAAGGGGACCGGGCTGTAGGAGGAAGCCATGTCCGTCGTACGCAACACATTCACCCCCGACGAGACGGCCATGCTCGGCCGTGTCTACGAAAACGGCAATGTCGAGGGCGAGACCGCCGAGCAGAAGGAGGCACGCGCCTCGCGCATCCTCGCCAATTACATGGCGGGCATCACCGACGAGGCGGAACTGATGGAGCTTTCGCGAAGGCCGCTTGGACGGTGAGCAGCGCGTGCCGCACCGGTGAGACGGCTTCACGTTAAGTTGACGTTTCGCGGGGCAACTCTACGGTAAAATATATCGTTCTCCGACATTTTTCGGGAGGTTGGCGATGATCCAAGGATGGTTTTCGAGGCCGGTCGAAGTCGCCGTCGGCGTTTCCGGCTCGATCCGCCAGCAGGCTGTCGAACTGCTGACCGGCCAATGGCGCGATGCCGGCAGCGCGCCGCACGGCGCGGCGCTGCGCGCGTGCCGCCGGGCGATCCGCGGCGACGTCGCGGCGGACAATGCCAGGGAGGCCTTTGTTGTCGCCGCGCGCGAGGCGCATGTGTTGGTGGAATAGAGCGGACCGGCGTTCCACAAGCCCGCCTATCGATAGTAAAGCCACAAGAGCACCAGCACCGCGAACACCGCCGGAGAAAGCAGGATTCCGGCCCGAAAGATGCACATGGCCAGCTGAAGCGGAGTGAACATGCCTGGCGGCGTCGGGCCTATCGATCGCGCGACTTGACGGAAAACCGACGCGCCGTTCCAAACGCGCGTAAACGATCAGTTTCAGCGCGGGCACGGCTCAGCCGCATTTCCTCGTAGAGGCCGAAAGCGGTCGCCATCAAGGTGGCGACGGTCATGGTGGATGCGAGCACGGCGATAAGCATGAGAGGTCTTCCCGCGTTTTCATCAGCCTGCCGGATTCATTAGCGCCGTCCGCGAGGGCACGTCAGTGACTTTGGTCACGCGATTTTTCAGCCGTCCGGATCGCGTATCCGCCGGCCCATGGGGCCCGTCCGGACGCTGCCAATCGTCGGTTTGAAATTCTTCGGAACCTAATGCGCGGTGATTGGTTAACGCGCGGGTCGGCAATCGCCCTCGGCCTGCATCGACGCCATCCGGCGTCGCTTGCTTGCCCAAAAGACGATCATAAGAACGGAGGAAGTGATGAACGATGTCTGGTTTTCCGAACCGGTCGTGATCGATTTCCAGCCAAACGGCCAGCGCAAGGTATCAAGCTGTTTCGAAGCGATGGAATGCCTCGACCAACGCTGGCCGGGACAGGCGCGCGACGGCGCCTGGCGCTCGGCAAGCCGCGTCTGCCGCGATGCGCTCGACGGTCTGCGCAGCCCGGTGGAAGCCCGCAAGACACTGCGCAAGGCGGCCAAGGTCGCCGGCCTGCTGGCGTAGCCTCGATTTCCCATGGCGTCCCACCGGGGACGCCGCCAAGCCCGTCGTGGTTTCCCATTGCCGCGGCGGGCTTTTGTTTTCCATGAGGGCGAAGCGGCGGCCGACGCATACTCCGGAACACGTTCAAGCACGCATCCCGTTGGGCACATGAAAACGCCGGCCGCTGGGCTTCGGGGGCCTGACGGGTTCAGGCCCTTCCATTTCGGTGAGTGGGATGCCGGGCCGCAACGCAAGCGCCGGCGCGTGGCAACCGGGTGGTTACAATCCACAGCCCGTCGCCGCGGACCGTTCAGCCAAAGTCGCCAAGCACCTCGGGAAACTGTGCCGCCATCGCACCTTCGTCGGCTTGCCTGGCGAAGATTTCATACACCTTCTCGCCGTCGTAGCGGGCGCGGCGGCGAAGGCGCTCGCGGTTGGTCACAAGACTGCCGATCTTGTCAAAGCGCCGGATGAAACGCTTGATCTGGCCGCGCTCGAAAGGAACACGGCGCTTGAAAGCAGCCTCCCAAGGCGTGCCGCGCGCCAAGCCGCGGTAGATGTCGAGAGCAGCGCGTTCGACGCCGAGCGGTACCTTGTCCCAAGGTTTGCCCCAGCTGAAGTGTCGGGCAAAGGCGCCGTTGAACGGGATCTGCCAACTGTAGTTGGTCATGGCGTTCCACGAAGGATGCAGGGTCTGCCATTTGCCCTCGAATGCAAGGTTCAATGCGCCTTGATCTAGTCCGTTGACGCGAAGCGAAGCAAAGTGTCGAGCCGCGCCCAATAGGCCATCTCTTCTGATCCAGGGCAGATCGAGCAAAAGAACGCCAGAATTGAAATATGGAGCGCCGGGCTGCATGGAAAGGCGCTCCCGATATCTCGGCTCGAAATACGACTGAACATCGTGGGCTGCCAGAAGCGGCGCGTTCAGCGGGGTTTCCATCAGGTCGACGACCGACCGGTTGAAGAGCACGTCGCTGTCCAAATAGACAACCCGGCTGTAGGGGGCGAATTCGGCCATCTCGTCCACGAACAGCCGCATATAAACCGCGAGGCTCAGATGGCCGGGCGAAAAGCGCACATTTTGCATCATCTGCGAGAGATCGATTACGCTAACGCGATCGGCGAGCAATCGCCGCGCTGCGGCAAGATCGGCCGCGCTGACATTCATTTGCAAAATAAAGCCGTCTGTCGCCGGCGACACGTCCAGCACCCGGCGCGCCGCCAGGCAAGCATAGGGAAAATATTTGGCATCCGTCGCCAGAAAGAAACAGGATTTCGTCATTTGCTGCCGGCCTAGCTAACCCGCTTGCTTCACCCCGGCGCCTGCCACAAAATGCTTGGCAATGAAAGTCTCGATCGGACCGGTGAGGATGGCCGCCTCGCTCTTGATCTTGTCGTCGTCCCAGTGCCACCATTGAATGTCCAGCAGCTTCCAGATGATTTCCTGCGGAAAGCGATATCTGATCAGCTTGGCTGGAGATCCACCAACGACGGCGTAGCGCGGCACGTCCTTGGTGACAATTGCGCCGGCGCCGATGACCGCACCGTCGCCGATTTCGATGCCCGGAAGTACTATGGCGCCATAGCCAATCCAAACATCATTGCCAATCGTGATCCCGCCGGGCCTGCCGGCGTTCGGAACGGGGTCGCCCTGGTCCAGCATGCGGCTGTAGATTGGAAAGGAGGTCGCGCTGTCGGTGAGATGCTGCCCGCCGCACATGAAAAGCACCTCACGAGCGACGGAGCAGAAGGCTCCGATTCTCAGCGGAGAGTCCTTCGAGCAGTAAAGTATCTTTCGCCATGTCACGCCGTAGGTGTGGCGCCCTACAGACACGTTCTCAGGCAGATAGTGGCGAACATCTTTCAACCACTTCGAAAAAGTCGACACTTTGAACTCACCTCGGTACGCAGCGACATAGCCCTCGCACTGCCCGGGCGAACCCGGGCATTCCAACTGGCGATGTCTCGCCCCCTGCCAAAAACGAGAAGGCCGTATCATAGCAAAAAGGATGTCGCGGTCCGCAAGAATGTCGCACCAAGCTAGAAATATTCACAGACGGGACTTCGATAGGTCGGCAAATCACGTCCGCCGCAGCAGATTCATCGCCTACCCCGCGTCAAGGAGACCAGCAATCGCTTCGTCAATCCCGATCCCCCCTTGCGCCTTTCATCGTTCAGATCACGAAAATCGATCCAGCCTTCGTTGAAGCCGTCGATCATGCGCATGCGCATTTCGGGATAGCGCATGCCCTGCTCGCGAAAGATCGCCTCCCAGCGCTCGCGCCGCACAATGCGCGGCTCGACCTCGCGGCCGAGGGCCTTGGCGAAGGCGGCGGCGACTTGGTTCGGCGACACTCTTTGCCCCGCCTCCAGTTCAATCACGCGGTGGCCGCTCCAATCCTCCAGGAGAAGTTCGGCAGCCGTCCTGCTGACATCGGCGGCCGCGATCATCGCGATCTTGCGATCGAGCGGCTGCAGGTAGCTGTCGATGACACCCTCGTCACGCGCGCGGCAATATCCCACGCTGCATTTTCCATGAACCATGCGGCTCGCAGGAACATGACGGCCACGGGCAGGCCGGCGAACGCCTCTTCGAGCAGGCGCAACACATTGAGCAGATTGGGCCGCGCCGCATCCGCGCCAATCGTCGACAGCACGACCACCTTAGGTGGCTGCGCCCCATAGAGCGCTTCGCGAATGACGGCGATCCTCGGCAGCACGTCCGGGAAATCGGACTCGGAATCATAGACCGGCGGCAGCAGGATGAACGCGCCCTCGACGCCCTCGAACCACTCCAGAACCCCTTCGGGCCAAAAAGTGTTACCCATGTCTCCGGTACAAACCGTAACCCCATATGTCCGGGACGGACCCGGAGAAAATGGCGATCCCGGCAGGATTCGAACCTGCGACCATCGGCTTAGAAGGCCGGTGCTCTATCCAGCTGAGCTACGGGACCGTCGGCCGGCCGGGCCGGCTGATGCGCGCTACGCCAAGGCGAGGCAAGACTCGGGAAGTCAGTGCGTCCAGGGCGTCCTGCGGTCATAGCGGAAATTGTCCGAATAGGAAATCTGCCGGCGCTTGGCTTCCTTCGGCTCTTCGACGCGATAGGCGATCTTTTCCTTCTCGGCATAAGCCATCGCCTCTTCCTTCGTGTCGAAGGTGAGCTTCACCTGGCTCAGCATGTCACCCGAGGTGGTGTAGCCCATCAGCGGATCGATCTTCTTGCGCTGGGCGGGATCGAATTCCAGCACCCAATGTCCGGTCTTGGCCTTGCCGGACTGCATCGCAGTTTTGGCTGGACTGAAAATGCGCGCGGACATGACCACCTCTTTGCCGCCCGAAGACCGGGCACCTCGTTCAGCGCCTCCGGGGATCCTACGGAAGCCCCGATTTCACGCCAATCCGTCATTACTGTGCAATCGGCGCGGCGGCAAGGCCGCAAGCGCCCCTGCGTTCCCACGGCGCTGGGAACCTCGCCGCGCCGGCGACATTATCGAAAGGTCGGGCGGCGGGCCGGAGCCAGCCTTCCCGTGAACCATCCATCAGAAGCGGACGTTCGCCATGACCAATGCAACCGAACACCCCGTCCTGCAGCTCGCCGTGCTTGTCGGCAGCCTGCGCGCCCAATCCTTCAGCCGCAAGATCGCCAAGGCGCTCGCCGCCCGCGCGCCGGATTCGGTGCGCTGCCGCTTCATCGAGATCGGCGAGTTGCCGCTCTACAACGAGGATCTGGACGGCGACAGCCCGCCGGCGGCGTGGTCGGCCTTCCGCGCGGCGATACGCGAATGCGACGCGGTGCTGTTCGTCACCCCGGAATACAACCGCTCGATCCCGGGCTGTCTGAAGAATGCGCTCGATGTCGGCTCGCGGCCGCCGGGCAAGAGCGTGTTCAAGGGCCTGCCCGCGGGGGTCGTCAGCGTCAGCCCGAGCAAGATCGGCGCCTTCGGCTCCAACCATGCGCTGAGACAAACCTTCGTCTTCCTCGACATGCCGGTGATGCAGCAGCCGGAGGCCTATATAGGCAATGTCTCGGAGCTGTTGGACGACAAAGGCGCGGTGACTAACGCCGACACCGCCACCTTCCTCGAGAATTTCATGGCCAGCCTGGAGACCTGGATCAGGACGGTGCATCCTGGCGGCTCGTCCTTCGATGCCTTCATGAAGCAGCGCGAGAAGATTGCCGGGGACTATGTCAACGGCGACGCCTCCTCGCTGAAAGCGATCGTCACCCGTGCCGGGCCGGCGACGTTCTTCTCGCCGCGCGGCGACCATCTCGAAGGGGCCGAAGCGGTTGCCGGCCGTTACGAGCGCGATGCTGCGAGCTTCCACAAGGGCGGCAACACCGATCTCGAGGTGCTGCAGGCGTCGGCAAGCGGCGATCTGGCCTTCTGGAGTGGCTTGCAGCATGCCAAGGCGCGCATGGGCAGAAACGGCGAGGCGACCGAGATGACCTTGCGGGTCACGGAAGTGTTCCGGCTGGAGGACGGCGCGTTCAAGCTGGTGCATCGCCACGCCGACCCGGTTCATTAGCCGGCGCTTGCAAAAATCCGCGACACAATGCCGGAGGTCTTTGCAACATAGGCCTATTCCTTTTGGCCCGTGGGCGGCATATGTCAGATACATGGTCGTGCCAGTTGAAGGCATGATGACGGCGATAAAGACACGTATGGGCGCGGAAGCGAAAGTCTTGCCGTCGGGGGTCGGCGAGCCAGCGATACTGGAAGGCGCAATTGTCATCGGCGCGGGCGCCGCGGGGCTTGCCGCCGCGCATGCGCTGGCCAAGGCCGGCGTGACGATGCAGATCCTGGAACGCGAGGAACGGCTGGCCGAGCCCTGGCATCGCCGCCATGACAACCTGCACCTCAACACGCATCGCGATCTTTCTTCGCTGCCGGGCGTTTCCTATCCCGCGGGAACGCCGGCCTTCCCGCACCGCAGCGCCGTCATCCGCCATCTCAACGATTTCGCCGAGACGCACAGGCTGCCGATCGCCTTCGGCGTCAAGGTCGACGGGATCGAATTTCGTGGCGACCACTGGCTGCTGCGGACAAGCGCGGGCTTGAAGGCGGCGCGATATGTGGTGGTCGCCACCGGGCGCGACCGGCAACCCTTCATCCCGGCCTGGAAGGGCATGGCGGATTTTTCAGGATCGATCATCCACTCGGCCGATTTCGGCAAGGCGAGCGACTATGCCGGCAAGAAGGTGCTGGTGGTCGGCGCCGGCAATTCCGGCTTCGACGCGCTCAACCATCTTTCCCGCGTCGAGACGGGCCGGATGTGGCTTTCGGCGCGCAACGGACCTTCGCTGCTGCCCAAGCGCGTCGGCAAGATCGCGGTGCATCGCATCTCGCCCGTGATGGCAAGCCTGCCGACACGGCTCGCGGATGCGGTCATGGCGGCAACGCAGCGCCTGGTGTTTGGGGATCTGACGAAATACGGCCTGCCCCCTGCCCCGTCGGGCGGCGCCAGCCGGCTCGGCTCCGACTATACGGCGATCGCCGCCGACGACGGCGCGGTCGATGCCATCAAGGCCGGACGCATCATCGTGGTGCCGCAGCTGCGCGTATTCAGGCGCGACGGCGTCGTGCTGGACAATGGACAGACGATCGCGCCCGACATCGTCATTGCCGCCACCGGCTACCGCACCGGGCTGGAGACGATGCTGGGCGGGCTCGGCGTGCTCGACGCCAAGGGCGTGCCGCTGTTCAACGGCGCCGCGAACGACCCGAAGCTGCCCGGACTCTGGTTCACCGGCATGCGGCCGAGCATTCGCGGCTGCTTTGCCAATGCAAGGATCCAGGGCGCTGCGATCGCCAGGAAGATCGCCAGCCAGAGACGCTGAGCCGCATCGTCAGTTCCGACCTCGGTTTTTATGTTGCCTTCCGGGCGTGCGCCCCCTATACGCCGCGGGACGTCGGAGTGTAGCGCAGCCTGGTAGCGCACCTGATTTGGGATCAGGGGGTCGCAGGTTCAAATCCTGCCACTCCGACCATTGCTTCCTTCCTAGACCAAATCGGTCTCGCCGTCCCTGCATTACAGCCGGAAGGACAGGGACAATTGGGACGCCAACACCGACATCATCGTCGTTGCGGATGTTTCCAGGACAGCTGACATGGGTACTCCGCGACCTATGGTCCTCCCCTCTTCAACGACGCGCGTCAATGCGGCCTCGCCATAGATGGTGGCAGCTTGCTGCTCGGCGCGGGACAGGCTCACGGGCAAGCGGAACCAGCCATTCAACGGCGCGGGCGAATCGGCGGTAAACCCGCCGGGCGAGAACCCCAACACCTCGAGCCCGGCGAGCCTACAACCCGATCTGGAACGCGACCGGGGCCGGGATCAACCGGCATTGTCCGCGTTGCAAGAGCGATGCCGGAAAGACTGTTCCGGAATGGGACGGCTACGCCGCGTGCTCCCACGGGTTGATCACGGAAACGCCTGCCGTGGCTCGAATAATCCCTCGCCTCCAACTTTGTCGCCGGTCTAGACTTCGAACCAGGGGGATTTTCGATGCCCGTTCTCGAGGCTCTGCTGTCGCTGATCGGCCCGGCCTATCTGGCCTATTACGGCTTTACGGTTGCGGTGATGGTGGTCTGGGCAATTCTGTGCGCTGCCCTGTGGGTTTGGAACAACCGGCCCAGCAAGAGGAATGGCGGCGTAGCCCGGTCGCGGTCCGCCGGCCTGATGTTCTTCATCCTAGTCGCCGCCTGTTATGTGGCGGCGCACACGAGAGTCTATCTTTTGGCCCGGCATCTGGCCGGACTATGGGCGTGACAGGCCTCAGATATCGAACTCGCCCTGCCCCTCGTCCATGGCGCTGACAGTCTCGGCGGCCAAGGCGCGGGTGATCGGCGTCTTGCGCTCGAGGGCGGCGCGATCGAGGCGCTCGACAACGCGCATCGCGGTGCCGAGCGAACGCTCGATGCGACGCACCAGGTATTGCACCACATGCGGCTCGACTTCGACCTGGCGGTCGGCGAACAGCTTTGTGATGACGCCGGCAAGCAAAAGGTCGTCGGGCTCGTGGATCTCGACCGTCGCCGCCGCCTTCAGCCGCGAGATGAGATCGGGCAGCGCGACGCGCCAGGCCGAGGGGAACCGCCTCGCCGTCAAAAGCAGCGTCGAGCCCGCGCCGCGCACGGCGTTGATCAGGTGGAACAGGCCCTGCTCGTCGATCGGGCCTTTGTCGACATCGTCGATGAGCGCCGGCCTGCTGCCGAGACCGGCAATGTGCTCGTCGATCCGGCCGGGATCGATGGCGACGGCATGCGTCCGATCCTGCCAGATCCGGGCGAGATGCGTCTTGCCGGAACCGGGCGGCCCTGCCAGCACGACCACCGGCGACGGCCAGTCCGGCCAGCGGTCGATCAGCGATGCCGCCTGCGCATTGGTGCCCGAGACGACGAGTTCGTCGCGCGAATAGCCGGTGCCGTGGCCGAGATCGAGCGGCAGCTGGCGCGGCGTATCGGCTGGCTGAGCAGCCATTTCAGCCCCGCTTCGAACGATGGCCGCCGCCGCGATCGGCTGGCAATGGCGGCACGGGCCGGGCGGCGTGACCCTTGTAAAGCGGCGATTCGAGATAGCGGCCGATGGCGAAGCGCACCAGCACGGCAATCGCCGCCGAGGCCGGGACGGCGATCAAAAGGCCGACGAAGCCGAACAGCGCGCCGAAGGCAAACAGCGCGAACATCAGCCAGACCGGATGCAGGCCGACGCTTTTGCCGACCAGCCTCGGCTGTAGGATGTTGCCCTCGATGAACTGGCCGACGAAGAACACGCAGGCCACCGCCACGATCATTGTCCAGTCCGGCCAGAACTGGACGAAGGCGACGCCGACGGCGAGCACCAGCCCGGTCAAGGAGCCGACATAGGGGATGAAGGAGATCAGCCCGGCGAAGAAGCCGATGAGGATGGCGAAGTTCAGCCCGGTCAGCGTCAGACCCGTGGCATACATCGCGCCGAGCACCAGGCAGAGCGTGCCTTGACCGCGCACGAAGCCGGCGGTGGCGGTGTTGATGTCGCGGGCGAGCGCGCGGACCGTCTCGACATAGTCGCGCGGCACCCAGCTGTCGACCACCGCCACCATGCGGTCCCAGTCGAGCAGCATGTAGAAGGCGACGACCGGGGTGACGACGAACAGGCTGACGACGGATACCAGCGCCACGCCCGAACTCCAGATCGAGGTGAAGACGGTGGTGAGCAGCCCGAAGCCGGTGGTGAGCAGCGAGTTCAGCCCGTCGCGCAGGCCGGCGGCGTTGACGCCAAAGCGCTGCTCCAGCCATTTCGGGTCGAAGCTGGTGATCAGCGACTGCAGGCGGGTGAGATATTCCGGCAGCTTGCGGGCGAAATCGGCCATCTGGGTGGCCAGCACCGGCACCAGGATAACGAAGGCCAGCACCACGACGACGATGAAGGCAATCAGGATCACTACCGTCGCCATCAGGCGCGAGAGGCCGAGCCGCTGCAGCCAGTCGGCGACCGGGTCGAGGAAATAGGCGAGCACCATGCCGGCGACGAAAGGCAGGAGGATGCCCGAGAAGACATAGAGGAACAGCGCCAGCAGGACAGCCGTGGCCAGCCAGAAAAAGGCCTGGCGGCGAAGCCCGCCCGAGCCGTCGTCGGCCGCGATCACCGCGGCGTCATTGTCAGGCGCCCATGTTGGAGCCGCCCGACTTGCCGATGCCCGACTTGATGTCGCCGGTCTGGGAGTTGCTCGTCCGGGAGCCTTCGCCATAGCCGCTCATATGCCTTAGCCAAGCCACGAGATAGGCTGCGGCCGAAGCCACGGTCAAGACCCCGGTCAGCAATATGAGCGCGGTCCGCAGCGGGCCGAGATGCACCGAGAAGGCCAACTCGCCCAGCACAAGCGCCGCCAGCACGATCTGCGCCGCGGTGTTGGCCTTCGACACGAAGAGCGGCTTCATCTCGACTGGATGGCTCATGACGCTGGACAAGAGCACGGCGCAGACGATCAACCCGTCGCGCGAGACCATGGTCACCACCAGCCAGAGCGGCAGTTCGCCGGCAAAACCCATGACGACGAAGACCGAGACCAGCAGAAGCTTGTCGGCGATCGGATCGAGATAGGCGCCGAGGCTGGACGACTGGTTCCAGCGGCGCGCGATGAAGCCATCGACGCCATCGGAGATGCCGGCGACGAGGAACCCGGCGAAGGCCCAACCCCAAAGCGACTGCAGCATGGCCAACACCACCGCGGGCACGAGCAGCAGCCGCATGATCGTGATCATGTTGGGAAGGGTCACGTGATGTTCCGTCGTGGTCCTTTGTTGGGGAATAGATGAGGGAGATGGCGGGTGGGCGCAAGTAGCGGGACGGCGAAGCTGCCAATCCGTTTGCGCGGGAGATTGGCCGCCTCCGCTTTCGACGCTTTTATCGGCAGGAACGACCGTCATCCTTGCTCCCCGAAACCATTCATGCGAAGAGCCCGCAATGACAAACAGGGACGAGCCGACCATGAGCAACGGCGACCAGGCCAAGCGCAAGAACGGGCTCACCTATGCCGAGGCTGGCGTCGATATCGATGCCGGGAACCTGATGGTCGAGAAGATCAAGCCGCTGGTGCGCACGACGCGCCGGCCGGGCGCCGACGGTGAGATCGGCGGCTTCGGCGGGCTGTTCGACCTGAAGGCCGCCGGCTTCACCGACCCGGTGCTGGTCGCGGCCAATGACGGCGTCGGCACCAAGCTCAAGATCGCCATCGACGCCGGCAAGCACGATACGATCGGGATCGACCTCGTCGCCATGTGCGTCAACGACATCGTCGTGCAGGGCGCCGAGCCGCTGTTCTTCCTCGACTATTTCGCCACAGGCAAGCTCGACCCGGACCAGGGCGCTTCGATCGTCGGCGGCATCGCGCAAGGTTGCCGGCAGGCCGGCTGCGCGCTGATCGGCGGCGAGACGGCGGAAATGCCCGGCATGTATCACGACAAGGACTATGACCTTGCCGGCTTTGCCGTGGGTGCTGCCGAACGCGGCCAGTTGCTGCCGACCGACGACATCGTCGAGGGCGACATGCTGCTCGGCCTTGCCTCGTCCGGCCTGCACTCCAACGGCTTTTCGCTGGTGCGCCGGATCGTTGCCACGAGCGGCCTTGGCTGGAGCGATCCGGCGCCGTTCAACGAGGAACTGAGTCTCGCGGAAGCGCTGCTCGAGCCGACGCGCATCTATGTGAAGTCGATCCTGAAGGCGATCCGCAACACGCATGGCATCAAGGCGCTGGCCCACATCACCGGCGGCGGTTTCCCGGAAAACATTCCGCGCGTGCTGCCCAAGGATTTCTCCGCCGAGCTCGATCTCGAGGCAATCGACGTGCCGCCGGTGTTCTCGTGGCTGGCCAAGACCGGCGGCGTGGCGCCGGAAGAAATGATGCGCACCTTCAACTGCGGCATCGGCATGGTCCTCGCCGTCGCTTCCGGCCAGGCGGCGCAAGTGGCGGCAGTGCTGCAGGAAGCCGGCGAAACGGTAACGCCGATCGGCCGCATCGTGCCGCGCCGAGACGCTGGCGTCATCTATCGGGGCTCGATCGGCCTATGAGCAGGAAACGCACGGTCGTCCTGATCTCGGGACGCGGCTCCAACATGACGGCGCTGATCGCCGCGGCCGCCGATCCAAGCTATCCGGCGGAAATCGTCGGCGTCATTTCCGACCGCGCCAACGCGGCCGGCCTCGGCATCGCCCAGTCGCGCGGCATCGCCACCAAGGTCATCCAGCGCGCCGACCATCCGAGCAAGGATGCCTATGACGCCGCGATCGATGCCGCGCTTACCGGCTTCGGCGCAGACATCGTCGCCCTGGCCGGCTATATGCGGATTCTCGGCCGCGGCCTCGTCGAGAAATGGCAGGGGCGCATGGTCAACATCCACCCTGCCCTGCTGCCGGCCTTCAAGGGTTTGGACACGCATGCGCGCGCGATCCGCGCCGGCGTTCGCATCCATGGCTGCTCGGTGCATTTCGTCACCCCCGAGATGGACGACGGCCCGATCATCGCCCAGGCCGCCGTGCCGGTGATGGTCGGCGACAATGAGGACACGCTGGCCGCGCGGGTGCTGAAGGTCGAGCACCGGCTCTACCCGCTGGCGCTGGGGCTCGTTGCGGAAGGCAAAGCGCGCATGGAAAAGGGCCACACCGTGCTTGCCCATTTCGCCGACGATGCCGAAAACGCCACCTCGGTGGTGATGGCGCCGGATCCGCTGCGCGAGGAGAGAGACCTCGAACAGCTGGCGCGGATCACGCCGTAGAGGCATCAATGCCCGTGAGACAGCTGCTTATCCTGCGCCATGCCAAGTCGAGCTGGGACAATCCCTCCCTCGCCGATTTCGATCGGCCGCTCGGGCCACGCGGGCTGAAGACGGCGCCGCTGATAGGGCGCGAGCTTGCCCGGCGCGGCTGGCTGCCGGACCTGGCGCTGGTCTCGCCGGCGCTGCGCACCCGCGACACCTGGCGGCTGGTCGCGGCCGAACTGCCCAAGCATGTGCCGGCACAATTTGCCGAGGAACTCTACGAGGCGGCGGCCGGCGCCATCCTGGCGCGTGTGCGGCAGGCCAAGGCGGAGAGCCTGCTGGTGATCAGCCACAATCCCGGCCTGCAGCATTTTGCGCTGCGGCTGGCCGGCGCCGGATCGGATGAGGCTGTCTTCAAGAAGATCGAAGCGAAGTTCCCGACGGCGGCGCTCGCGCGGTTCACGCTGGACGAGGATTGGGTAGACCTCGACTTTCACGGCGCGCGCCTGACGCATTGTGTTCGGCCGAAGGATTTGGCCTAGAGCGAACCGTCGATCTCCTCGCACTGGATCGGTGTTGCTCGCCGCATAAGACAAAAGGCGGCGGAGCAGTCCGCCACCTTTGACAGTTCAAAGCGTCAAAGATCAGTTGCCCCAGATGCCCTGGCCCGGGTCGGACCAAGCCTTGGAGCCAGCCGAACCTGTCGTCATCGAGGTATCGACATCGGCCTGCTTGGCAACCTCACGCTTGCCGACCGAGGCCGTGTAGGCCCTGTCGACGCCGGCGGTCGGCCGGTTGGCGTCATTGGGGTCGTAGTGATCGCTGCCGGCGAAGGCGGAGCCCATCGCGAGAAGCATTGCGGCAGTGGTGAGAGCGATCCTGGTCATTTCGGTTTTCCTTGTTCGTTCGGTTTCATCGGGGCGGAGGCCTTGGGAGGATGACCCCGCTGCCGACAAGACCCGCGGCGGCCGGGATTTATTCCCGGCCCGCTCGCTTTCTTTAGCGGCCCCGGCAGCCTCGGCCCAAACTTCGCCGAGAAAAAGACAAACGATTACAAATGCTTGTGATACAAATACTTGTGAAGCGATTTCACAATGCCGGTAGCCGGCTGTAGAAAAACAGAGCGGCGGGACAAGCCCGCCGCTCGAGGTCTTGGAACCAGGCCATTCAGCGGTTGCCGAAAAGATCCTGATCAGCGGCCTGGGCCGCCGGCTTCTGGACATTCGCGCCCGAATTCTTGATCGAAGCGGTGAACGAGCTGTCGACCGAAGCAGTCGGCCGGTTGGCCTCATTGGGGTTGTAGTGGTCCGACCCAGCGAAGGCGGCGCCAGTGGCGACAAGCAGGGCGGCGGCGGTAAGAGCGATCTTGGTCATTTCAAATACTCCTGGTTTCGGGTTGCGCTGTTTGATCAGGCGCGATCGACGATCAGATGACCTAGTGGATCGGTACAGGGGTAGCCGCGGACATCGCCCGGGTGCTGCCCGCTCGTTCGACACACTTGAATTTCCTTGGCATCGGCCCCGTCTATCGGCCCTTACTCCCACTTCGAGGGCACCACGGGCATCGTTACAGGCATCACCGCTTCGTGATGAATGCTTGATCAACCCTGAAAGAGCCTGCCCGGGAGCAGCCGGCTTCAGAAAGACAGAGCGGCGGGACAAGCCCGCCGCTTTGAAGTCTTGGAAGACCAGGGCGTTCAGCGGTTGCCGAACAGATCCTGGGCAGGAGCCTGGGTCGCCGGCTTCTGGACGTTCGCGTCCGAAGTCTTGACCGAAGCAGTAATCGAGGTGTCGACCGGCCGGTTGGCTTCGTTGGGGTTGTAGTGGCCGGACCCAGCGAAAGCGGCGCCAGTGGCGACGAGGAGGGCGGCAGCGGTAAGAGCGATCTTGGTCATTTGAGTTACTCCAAATTCAAGGATGATGGGTTGATGGTCAGATTTTGGTCAGGACTGGAACCAGCTTAGTGGTTGCCCCAGAGGCCCTGGCCGGATTCCTGCTGGTTCGAGCTGGGCGCATTCTTGATGAAGCGCTGTTCGAACTTGTTGATCGAGCCGGTAACGGTCCGGTCGACGTTGCCCGCAGGGGCCGTCACGGCCGACTGGCTGGCGTCGTTGGGGTTGTAATGGTCGCTGCCGGCGAAAGCGCTGCCCGTGGCAACGAGGAAAGCAGCGGCGGCAAAAGCAATCTTGTTCATTTTAGGTACTCCAGATTTCAAAAAGTCATGTCCGTCTAGTGGCGTGCCGTAATGGAAATTCGCGTCGCTCGGACCACCCCGAAATGGGTCGGCCCTGCTGCCATTTCCAATCACGAAAAGTTGCGAACCGAACCGTTCGGTTCGATCTTGAAATTAGGCGAAGGACGCGGCGGCCACATTGTTATCGTTTAATATCAATCTGTTACAGCAAAGGCCGCGCGATACGGCATCCTGGTAAGGGCTGCCGGTGTTCACCATAGCTACACGAACCGTCAACATTAATTGAACCGAACGGTTCGATTTCATCGCTTGCCCGACCGAACAAGCGGCTCGGCAGGTGCCGCGACCGGGATGGCGACCGCCGGGAAACCACGTTTGCCTTGCGCGCGGATCGATACTATCGGTTGCCTCGGGAACCAATTTGGACGCCGCCTGCCGCGCTTTGGCGTCGGTCGACGCCATTGGGAGGAAACAGCGACAAACGATGCGGCTGCTGCTTGTCGAGGACAACCGCGAACTGGCCGATTGGCTGAGCAAGACGCTGCGCCAGGCGAGCTATGTCGTCGATGTCGTGCATGACGGCGAGGATGTCGAGCATGCTTTGGCCGCCGGCGACCATGCCTTGATCATCCTCGACCTTGCCCTGCCCCGCATGGGTGGCATGGAGGTGCTGAAAAGGTTGCGGGCGCGCGGCAACCCGGTGCCGGTGATCGTGCTCACCGCCAATGCCAGCCTCGACGGCCGGGTCAAGGGCCTCAACGAAGGCGCCGACGACTATCTGGCGAAACCCTTCCAGATCGAGGAGTTGGAAGCGCGCATCCGCGTGCAGTTGCGCCGCGCCAACGACCGCACCGCGCCAGTCATTGCCTGCGGCGATCTGGTCTTCGACACCAACACACGCCTGTTCTCGCTTGCCGGCGCGACGTTGTCGCTGACACCGCGCGAGCACGCCGTGCTGGAACAGCTCGTCGTCAAGGCCGGCCGCACGGTGAGCAAGGCGGCGCTCTCGACCGCGATCTACGATTTCGAGACCGACGCCGACCCCAGCGCCATCGAGATCTACGTGCACCGGCTGCGCAAGAAGCTGGAGGGATCGCGCGTCCAGATCGCCACCTTGCGCGGCCTCGGCTACCTGTTGCGCCACGACGATCCGGCGCCATGAGGATCGACAGGTTTCGGATCGGCAGCCTTCGCCTGCAATTGCTGGCCTGGGTGGTGCTGCCGCTTGCCGGGCTCGCCGCCATCAATCTGTGGACCAGCCAGCGCAACGCGCTGGCGACCGCGGACCTCGTCACCGACCGCATGCTGATCGGCTCGGCGCGCGCCATCGCCGAGCAGGTGGCGATGGCCGACGGCGCGCTCGACGCCACCGTGCCGCCGGCGGCGATCGAGATGTTCGACACCGGCGACCGGGACAGCGTCTATTACCGGGTCGAGACCGCCGGCGGGCGGCTGCTGACCGGCTATCCCGATCTGCCCGTGGCGCCGGAGCGCGGCAGCATCGAGGCTGCCTATCGCGATCACCCACTGCGCCTGGCCACGCTCAGCCATGCCGTGATCGGCGCCGGCACGGATTCGCCGATCAAGGTCACTGTCGGTGTCACGCTTGCCGGACATGACGCGATGGTGAAGCGCCTGTGGCTCAGCGCCTTCGCCCAGCAGCTTGCCTTGGTGGCCATTGCCGGCGTGTTCGTGCTGCTTGGCCTGCGCCGCGGGCTGGCGCCGCTGATCCGGCTGCGCGACGCGGTGCGCTCGCGAAGCCGCAGCGATCTCGACCCGGTCGAGGTCCCGGGCGCGCAGAGCGAGATCCGGCCGCTGATCGAAGCGCTCAATGCCTATATGGAACGCGTGCGGGCGCAGATGGCGGCGCAGCGGCGCTTCATCGCCAATGCCGCGCACCAACTGCGCACGCCGCTGGCGCTCTTGTCGACGCAGGCAAGCTATGCCTTGCGCGAAACCGCGGCCGACCGGCGTCAGGAGGCGCTGGTCGCCTTGCAGGCGAGCTCGGGCAAATTAGCGCGGTTGGCCGAACAGCTGCTTACGCTGTCGAGGGCGGAACCTGGCAGCCGACGGCCGCGCGCCGACCGCATCGACCTCACCGAAGCCGCCCGCCATGTGCTGGAAGCGCAAGCGCCGGCGGCGATCAACCGCGACATCGACCTCGGCCTCGAGGAAAACGGACCGGTGACGGTGGTCGGCGACGGCACGATGCTGCGCGAGATGATCGTCAACCTGGTCGACAACGCGCTGCGCTATTCCAGATCTGGCGGTAGCGTCACGGTGAGGCTGGCGACGACGGATGGCGAGGCCGAACTCACGGTGAGCGATGCCGGACCGGGAATCCCGGCGGAAGAGCGGGAGCATGTCTTCGAGCGCTTCTACCGCCTCGCCGGCTCGGCCGAGGAAGGCAGCGGTCTTGGTCTCGCCATCGTGCGCGAGGTGGTCGAGAATGCCGGCGGCAGCGTCACGCTGGGCGACGCCGCCGCGGGCGGGCTCAAGGTCGAGGTGCGGCTGCCGCTGGCTCCAGCAAAAGACTCCGCTGCCTGATCAAGCCCCCTGCTCGTTGAACGGCGCCGGGCGCCACTTCACCACATAGTTCTCGAAGCGGGTGATGATGAACTCCACCACCAGCGCCATCACCGCCAGGATGATCATGGCGGCGAAGACGCCGTTGGCGTTGAAGGCGCCCTGCGCGGTGGAGATCAAGAGACCCATGCCCTGCTTGGCGCCGAGGAACTCGCCGACCACGGCGCCGACCAGCGCGAAGCCGAAGGAGACATGCAGGCTTGCAAGGATCCAGCTCATCGCCGAAGGGATGATGACCGAGGTGGTGATCTGCATCGGCGAGGCGCCGAGGATCTGGGCGTTGGCGATCATCGCGCGGTCGGCCTCGCGCACGCCCTGGAAGGCGTTGGCGAAGACGACGAAGAACACCATGACGACAGCCAGCGCCACCTTGGAGGCCATGCCGAGGCCAAGCGCGATGATGAACACCGAGCCAAGCACCACGCGCGGCACGGAGTTGGCTATCTTGATGTAGATCGAAAAGACGTCGGCCAGCAGCTTGTTGCGGCCGAGGATGATGCCCGCCACGATGCCGCCGACGGCGCCGATGACGAAACCGAGGAAGGTCTCTTCCAGCGTCACATAGATCTGCAGCCAGAGCGGCCCCTGCGAAGTGCCTTCGGTGATCCAGGACCAGATCTGTTCCCAGATGCCCGACGG
Organism: Mesorhizobium sp. B3-1-8; assembly: GCF_006439495.1. Taxonomy (NCBI): domain Bacteria; kingdom Pseudomonadati; phylum Pseudomonadota; class Alphaproteobacteria; order Hyphomicrobiales; family Phyllobacteriaceae; genus Mesorhizobium; species Mesorhizobium sp. B3-1-8. The sequence continues at coordinate 201,853 of NZ_VFTK01000005.1, read as the reverse complement.
GCTGGAGAAGAAGAACGGGTCGATGATGTTGTAATCGACGCAGAGTTCCCAAAGGCCAAGGAAGACGACGAGGATCGCGAGGCGCAGGCCAATCACCAGAGCGTGGCGCTTGCGCAGCCGTGCCCTTGCCTGCGCTTCAGCGGCGACGATCGAAGTGGCACGGGCGGCGGCCTGATCGGTGGGAGAGATGGCGGTCATGCTGTGTCTCCTGTCAATGGCCGGTCTGGAGGCCGCGGCTTTGGCCGAGCTGCACTTCCTCGCGCAGATCGTTCCAGATAACCTTGGCGATCTCGATGAATTTCGGATCGTAGCGGATGTCTGCCATGACGCGCGGGCGCGGCAGGTCGATGCGGTAGACGCTCTTCACCGTGCCCGGACCGGCGGTGAGCACATAGACCTTGTCGGCCAGCGCCACCGCCTCCTCGAGATCGTGGGTAACAAAGACGACGGAGGATTTCAGCCCCGACCAGAGGCCCAGCAATTCGTCCTGCATTGCGGTGCGGGTCTGCATGTCGAGCGCGCTGAAGGGCTCGTCCATCAACAGGATCTTGGGCTGGTTGATGAAGGTCTGGGCAAGCGCCACGCGCTTGCGCATGCCGCCCGAGAGTTGGTGCGGATAGTGTTTCTCGAAACGCGAAAGGCCGACGCGGCCGATCCAGTCGCGCGCCTTCTCGTAGGCTTCCTTCTTCGGCGTGCCACGGAAAAGCGGGCCGGCGGCGACATTGTCGATGACGCTGCGCCACGGAAACAATGCGTCGGCCTGGAAGACGAAGCCGATGTCGCGGCTGATGTCGGTCACCGGATTGCCCATGACGCGGACATTGCCGGTGGTCGGACGCAACAGCCCGGTGACCAGGTTGAGCGTCGTCGACTTGCCGCAGCCGGTCGGCCCGACGACACAGGCGAACTCGCCGCGCGCCACCGTCATGGTGAAATCGCGGATCGCCGTCATCATGTGGCCGTCGGGCGTGACGAAGCGCAGCGTCACGTCGTCGATGGCGATCGCGGCGTCGGCCGGCGGCGCGGCCGGAGACAGTTTCTCCGCCGCCATGGTCTGCAACTGCATGGCACACTCCTATTGTGGTGGTGCGAAGATGCCTTTGGCTAAAGCCAGAGGGCTTGCCGCAGCTTGGCATCCGGAAGGCGCCGCTGCTGAATTGATTCAGGCAGCCGGCGCAAGTCGTTGTTCTCTAGAGCGGTTCGTCGTTTCACGCCAAACCGCTCTATCTCTTTGCTTGACGCAGTTCCTGGCGGAAAACCGTTTCACACTTTTCCCGGAATTGCTCCAAGGGCGGACCGATCGGCCCGCCCTCGCCTGCCGACGCTTACTTGGCGGCGTCGACGAATTCGGTCGTGTAGGTCTTCGACAGGTCGATCTGCTTGCCCTGCAGGCTCTTGGAGAAAGTCGACAGAACCTTCAGCACGGTCTCCGGTCCATCGGCCGGCATGCGGCCATCCGGCGTGAACATCGCCTTGCCGCCGGCCAGGCCCTGCACATAGAGCTCCTTGCTGCCGGCGTAATAGTCCTTCGGCATCTTGTCGGCGATCTCTTCGGCCGAGTGGCCGGCGATGAACTTCATCGTCTTGACGAAGGCATTGGCGAGCTTCTGCGCCTCGTCCTTGTGGCCCTCGAGCCAGCTCGACTGGACGTAGAAAGAGGCCGCCGGATAGTCGCCGCCAAGCGCTGCCTTGGTCTTTTCGGGCGTGCGCATGTCGACCAACACCTTGGCCTCGCCGGTCTGGAGCAGCTTGGCGATGGTCGGCTCGGTGGTCATGCCGGCCTGGATCTGGTCCTGCTTGACGGCGGCGATGAAAGTGTTGCCGGCGCCGACCGGAAGCAGCGTATAGTCGCCTGGCTTCAGGCCGCTGCGAACAGCGAGATACTGCGTCAGGAAATCGGTCGAGGAGCCGAGCCCGGTAACGCCGAGCGTCGCGCCCTTGAAGTCGGCCGGCGACTTGATCTCGGGATGCTTGGCCGAGACCAGCTCGACCTCGCCTGGCGCCTGGCTGAACTGCACGATCGACTGGATGTATTTGCCCTTCGACTGCAGGTCGACGGTATGATCGTAGAAGCCGACGACACCCTGTACGGCGCCAGCCAGCAATTCATTTTCGGCCTCGACGCCGGCGCGCGAGTTGATCAGCTCGACATCGAGCCCTTCATCCTTGAAATAGCCGAGCTGCTGGGTGAGCACGGCCGGCAGATAGATCTGCTTTTCCATGCCGCCGACGATGATGGTGATCTTGTCGGCAGCCGATGCCGCCGATGCGCCAGCGCCAACCATGGCAAGCGTCAGCGCCATTGAGCGCAGCGCGCGTTTAGAGATGAAACCGGTCACGTAACTTCCTCCGCTGGGCGGCGCGCCGCGCCGCATTTCCTCCTGCCGGCCGCTCCCAGGCCGCTCATGTGGCGAACGCCACAAAACCGTCATGGCATGGCCAAGCTTTCAGCTGGCTTTCAGCCGTTTTGGCGGCCGTGGAATGGAATCCGGCTTGGTTCCCGGTCACGAGGCAGTGAAGCCGAGAACGTCGCGCATATCATATTCGCCCGGCGGCCGCCCGGCGACCCAGAGTGCCGCCGCGATGGCGCCCCGCGCGAACATCGAGCGGTCGCCGGCGGCATGCGAGAGCGTGAGCGTCTCGCCTTCGGTGAGGAAGCTCACGCTATGCTCGCCGACGATGCTGCCGCCGCGCACAACGGCAAAGCCGATCTCGCCGGTTGGGCGCGGACCGACGTGGCCGTCGCGGGTGCGCTGCGCCGCATCGTCCAGCTCGACGCCGCGCCCGCGCGCCGCCGCTTCGCCGAGCATCAGCGCCGTGCCCGACGGTGCGTCGACCTTCATGCGGTGATGCGCTTCAAGGATCTCGATGTCGCAATCGTCGGGGTCAAGCACCCTCGCTGCCTGCTCGACCAGCCCGGTCAGCATGTTGAGCCCCAGCGAATAGTTTCCGGAGCGCACGACGGCGATCTTCTTCGCGGCGTCGGCAATCGCCTCCAGTTCAGCGCCGTCGAAACCTGTCGAGCCGATCACCAGCGCCGGACCACCGCGCGCGGCGCAGGCCTTGGCCAACTCGGCGGAAGCCGCGGGCGTGGTGAAATCGACGACCACATCGGCAAGCGCCAGCACTTCGTCGCGATCGAGGAGCCCCTCGTCCGTACTGCCCGGCCGATGGAAGCGCGCGACGAGCTGCAGCCGCGGATCGGCCGCGACGGTTTGCGCCACCTGCTGGCCCATGCGGCCGAGCGCGCCGGCGACGGCTATCCTGAGCGGCTGCGGCATGGCGATCCTTGTCGAAAGCTGAGACGGAACAATCCTCTAGCACGCCGCCCTGGCAAATTGATTCAAGCGTTGCTTCAGGCGGCGCCGTTGGTCTTCAGCATCATGCCGGCGATTTCCTTGACCAGCTTGGCGGCGACCAGCGCCGTCACGTTGGAGAGGTCCTGGCGCGGATTGTATTCGACCACGTCAGCGGCGACGATCGGTTGGTCTATTGCCTGGATCAGGCCGATGACCTGGCGGGTGGTGAAGCCGCCGGCTCGCGGTGCGAGATGCCGGGGGCGAAGGCCGGATCGAGAGCGTCGATGTCCATCGAGATATAGACGGGCGTCTTGAGGTCGAGCTGCAGCCCTTCCCTGAAATACCGCATCTCAACCACCTCGACGCCGAAGCGCTTGAACTGGTCGCGATGGTGATCGTTGACGGTGCGCAGGCCGATCTGGATCAGCCGGCCGGCCAGCTTCTCCTCCATGACGCGGGCAAAGGGCGAGGTGTGCGAGCGCGGATTGTCTTCATAGGCATGATAGATGTCCGGATGCGCGTCGATATGGACGATCGTGAGGCTCTGGTGGCGACGGCGCACCGCGCGCAGCACCGGCCAGGAGATCGCATGATCGCCGCCGAGCGAGATCAGCGGATGGCCGGCGTCGAGCGCGCGGCCGACCTCGGCCTCGATCCGCTGCCACGGGTCGCCGGGCTGGGTGAAATCGATGTCGCCGTGATCGACGAAGCGGTCCGTCAGATCGAAACCTGTTTCCGACCATGAAGTGTAGGCGTCGCTTGCGAGTTCGCGCCGGATCAGCGGCGGCGCCTCGGCCGGCCCGCGCAAATAGGACGAATTCTCGTCATGCGGAATGCCCAGAAGCGAGACCTTGGCCACGACATCCTCCCTCGTTGCCGAGACAAGGGCCTCTATAGACCCCGGAGCTGGCGGGTGCGACCGGAGCCATTTGGGCCAGATCGCAAAGCGTGGTGCAGTCTTAGGCAACGCTGCGTGAATGTGAAGCGCCACACTCATCATCACTCGTGCGATGTGCTACTTTAGCGCCTGTGCGTCCGGCTGCACCCGGACCGTGTCCGAGGGGGGACGCCCATGCTGCGGCCAGTGCATGCCCTGGTTCTTTCTTGCCTCGCTTTGACGCCGTTTGCCGGCGGGGCCTTCGCGGCCCAGACATCTTCGGAAAAACCCGACGATACGGCGAAGAGGGCGGCGCTCGCCGAGGCGATCAGTGCCTGCGACCGGGGCGCCTCGGTGCCGCTCGATCCTGGAGCCAAGGCGCCGCCTGTCCAGTATGGCGAGATCTTCCCGCAAGACTTTGACCTCAGCAAGCTCAAAATCCTGGCCGACAAATGCCAGGCGGCAATGCTCGGCGCGCCGCAGGAAAAGCGGCTGACGCTTGAATGGCTGCGGGTCCAGGTCGCGCTCAACCAGGCGGGACTTACCTTTCTCCTCCCGCAGATCAAGCTGCTCGCCGGCGGCGGCAGCCCAGAGGCGAATTATCTGCTCTACGAGGTCTATTCGGTGCATCGGCACGACCGCGCCGATGCCGGTCCACCGCCGGTCACACGGGCGATGGCGCTCGATGCCTTGCAGAAGGCCGGCGCTGCCGGTCATCTCACGGCGCTTGAGACGCTGCTCCGTCAGTATATCGAAGGGCCGCTGCTGCGCCGCGACGCGCATAAGGTGGTCGAGACCGCGCAACGCGTCATCGACGCGCCGGCCCAGGGCCAGTCGCCCGGCGAATGGGACAGCCAATTCCGCGCCGCCATGCCGCTGCTGATTGCGCGGACGACGCTGACGGAAGACGGCTTCACGAGCGACGAGCAGCAAAAGGCCTTTCATGCCGTCGAGACGGATTTCCAGTCCGGGACCAACGGCTCCGGACGATCGGCGCTGGCTTACATCAAGGCGCTGCGGCTGGGCCGCGGGACCTCGCAGGATGCGGCGAAGGCCAGGCAGTTGCTGGAGGCGCGCGTCGGCAGCGATCAATATGCCATACCGATGCTGGCCGACATGCTGGCCAAGGGCGAAGGCGGCCCCGCCGACGGCAAGCGCGCCATCGCCATGCTGCGTGCCGCCACCAAGAATGTCGCCGAGGCCGGGCCGATGCTCGCCGGCCTGCTCATGGACGGCAAGTTCGTCGGCCGCCAGCCACGCGAGGCGATCCAACTGCTCAACGCCTCGTGGGATCTCGACGCCGACATCAGGCTTGCGGGCGTGCTGCTCGACTATGACGGCATGCAGATCGACAATCCGGACCAGTTGGTCGGGCGCCTGAGCGACGGCGCCGACGCCGGCGAGCCAGGTGCCGCGCTGGCGCTGGCGCGGCTGCAGCTCTCTGACAATCAGCAGTTCAAGAACGAGGATCTGGCGCGCGCCATGCTGAAGCCGCTGGCGGACGCAGGCGACCGCGACGCGCTCTGGCTCTACGCCTCGACGCAATATGCCAATCTGGATTCGACCAGCTACCAGCCGTCGCGCCGCGACGACGGCTTGAGCGACGATCAATTGAAAGCCTTGATCGACGAAGGCGAGGCCAAGAAGGAGCAGGAGGCCTATCTGCTGCAGGCGAAGCTCATGCGCAAAGGCGCGGTCTATCCGCAGGACGACCAGAAGGCGACGGCGATGCTGATCAACGCCGCCAACCTCGGCAGCGTCGATGCGATGGTGCTGCTGGGCGACGCCTATGACGACGGTCTCGGCATCGACAAGAACCCGCGCGAGCGACTGCATGCCTGGCGCGAGGCGGCGCGGCGCGGCTCGCTGAAGGCAAAGAGCAAGCTCGCCAACGCCTTCACCTTCGACAGCTTCGACCATCTGATAACGCTGCGCGAAGGCATCACCGACCGCATCGCGCTTTACAATGACGGCATCGGCAGGATGGGCGCCGGCGTGCTCGGCAACGACGCGGCAAGCATCGAACTGAGCGGCCTCTTTTCCGGACCGGCCTCCAGCGCCGGAACGGCGGCGATCGCGGCCGCGGTGATGGATGCTTTTCGCGAGGCGCCGGCAGGGCTCGCGGAAGACAACCTCGTCGGTTTCGGCAAGGCGCTGCCCGACGAGATCCGCGCCGCGATCGAGACGACGCTGAAGAGCGAAGGCTTTTACACCGGCGAGCCGAAGGGCTATTTCGGCCCGGACGCGCGCAAGGCGCTGGCCGCCTGGGTCGACGCCAAAGGCCCGCTCGCCGAAATCCCCGCCCAGACCGCAGCGACGCAACAGACCGCGCCGGCTTCAGGCCTGCTTGCGAACGAAATCATCGACCGCATCGGCAAGAAGGTCTTCGCGCAGGCGCAGGCCGCCAAGACCGACAAGCAGAAGATCGCCGCCATCAAGCAACTCGATTTGCTCGCCCGTTACGGTGACCTCCCGTCGCGCTGGGCGCTGGTGCGCAACTACCATCAGGCAAAGGTGGTGCGCGCGGTGGTCACGCCCGAGAAAGTCACCCGCTATGCGCTGGACATTCTTGTGTCGAAGCCTGCCGGCGTCGACAAGGCGGAATTCGAGTTCATCTTCGACCTGACGCAGATCGCGCAGGATCGCAAATCCAAGGTGGTGGGCAGCGCCACCATCCAGGCGATCCGCGATGATCCGCGCCTGCAGGATCCGCTCACGCTCGGCGCCATCATGGGTCAGTTCGCCTTCGCTCCGGACGCCTGCGACTCCGTGCTCGCCGCCGCCGAGAAAGCCGGCGTCGACGGCGTGGGTTCGGACGGATGCGACGAGGACACGCGCACTGCCCTCATTGCCTTCGCCAAGGAGAAAGGCGCGTCCGGTGTCGATGCGGCGGCCCGCAAGGCGGCCGCGGCCGAGATCAAGACGCTGGACGCGCAGGCGGCGAAGTAGCAAGGCAATAAGCCGCGACGGGCCTATTCCGCCTTGTCAACGCGATCGAGGATCGCGCGATAGCGGCTGCATACGGTGGCGTCCTGATAAAAATCCACTTCCGTATCGATGATCTGGTCAAGGCTTAGTCCGCGATAATGTGCCTTGACCTTCGCCAGCACGTCTTGCGCTTGCCTGATTTCGCCGAGTTCGGAATGGCATATGATAAGACGAATGAGCGACCAAGGCGTTACAGTCGCCATTTTCGCGTAGCAGGCAGCCGCCTCGCGATATCGCCCAGCCGTCGTCAGCAGAACGCCGCGGAAGTCGTCATACCATCCCACGGCGTATGGGTCGCGGCGCTGGGCTTCGGTTATTTCATCAAGCCCTTGCTCCGGCCTGTCAGTGTGATTGAGGAAAATAGCACGGATGCTAAGAATGAACGGATCGTTCGGATTGAGCGCAACGGCCCGGTCAAGGCTGATTTCAGATTGCCTGAATTGGCGGAGGTACAAGTGAGCGAAGCCGGTGGCGAGATGTCCATAGGCTTCGTCGGGATCAAGGCCCAATGCTGTTCTTGCGATCTCCAGTCCGGAATGCAGATGGCCGGGATTGTTGTAGTCCCAATAGTACTTGATGGACTCCACAAAGCTCAGCATGGCGTGGGCAGCAGCAAACTGCGGATCGAGCTTTACCGCCTGGTGCAGAAACGGTTCCGCTTCAAGCACCGTGTCATAAACGGCTGCCAGTTGCAGCGCCCGTAGGTAAAACTCGTAGGCCGACATGTTGTTGGTCGGCCGGGCCCTGGCGCGCGACGCAATCGCGGTTCTGGCCTGCCGGGCCAGACGCGCTGCAATCATCCGGGTGATTTCGTCCTGGATGGCGAAAATGTCGTCGAGTTCCCGATCGTAGTGTTCGCCCCAGATATGAGCCATCGACGACGCATCGGTTAGCTGTACGGCGATCCGCACCCTGTTGCCGATCTTCCGCACGCTGCCTTCGACGACATATTGGACACCAAGCTTGCTCGCCACCTCGGCCGGGTCATGTGCCTTGCCGCGAAACTGGAAGGACGAGTTCCGCGCAATGACCAGAAACTCCTTATATTTGCCGAGCTCGACGATGATGTCTTCGGTAATCCCGTCGCTGAAATAGTCTTGCTCCGGGTCACCGCTCATGTTGTCGAAGGGAAGTATGGCGATGGACGGTCTGGACGCCGCCGTATCATCTGCCGTAACCGCGAAGGGCCTGGGGCCTGCATATTTGTAACCGCGACCATGTACCGTTGCGATCAGCTCGGCAGACAGCAGTTTTCGCAGCGCCGAAATGTGGACCTGCAGCGTATTCTCCTCCACCACCACGCCGGGCCAGGCCGCATCGAAAAGTTCGGTCTTGCCGATCACCTCGTCGGGCCTGTCGAGCAACATGGCGAGGATGTCGAAGGAACGTGCCGAAAGCTCCACCGGCCCTTTCGGGCCCAGCAACTGCCGTTCGGCTCGTCTCAAACGATAGTTCCCAAACTCCAAGTCCATTGGCCAAGAACCACCCTCGCGGGCAGGATAATCCAAGATGACCCTGAAGGCGAACTTCAGGGCCGTTTGGGATTCTTCTCTTCAAGCAATTTCAGAGCCATTCAGGACTCTTCAGGTTTAAGCCAAGGACCTGGGTGGGAAGCGCTGCCATTGTCGCCGCGACAGGAGGACATCATGACCGACATCCTCACCACCGGCCCAACTGCCGTCCGGCGTCTCAAACTGCCGCGGCCAAGCATCCCGAGGCTGGCAATGCTCGCGACGTTCAACACCATGTTCAGTTTGATGGTCAATGCACGCAAGGCAGCCTATCTGGACCCTTTCACCAGTCTTGACCGCCGACCGCCGATCATCCCGGAAGACGATCTCGAAGGCCGGAATCCCAACTGGTGATCTGCAACGCCCTTGCGGATTGGTGCCTGGCGGTGCGGCCTGCAGATCCGCGTTCTGGGCGCTTGCGCTTCTAATCCGAAGCGATCAAAGCGCCTTGAGCCAGACCTTATTGTCATGGACGGCGGCGCCGCCATAGGGCGCCGGAGCATCGGCGCCGGTCAGCACATTGATGCCCTCGCCGCGTTCATGCGCGCTGTTCGGCCAGATGCCTTCGGCGATCACCACGCCGCGCTTCACGCCGTCGAAGAACCTGGCATGCAGCACCAGGTCGCCGCGCCGGTTGCCGACCTCGACGCGGCCGCCATCCTCGATGCCGAGCACTGCTGCATCTTCGCGGTGGATGAGCAGCTCGGGCCTGCCTTCCTTGGCCTTCGAGACCGGCGTCTCGGCAAAGCTGGAATTGAGGAAGTTGCGCGCCGGCGAGGTCGCCAGCCGGAACGGATGCTCCTCATCCGCCACCTCGATCAGTTCGACATGGTCGGGGAATTCCGGCAGCCGCCCGACCGGGCCGAACAGGCCCATGTTTTTCGGCGGCCGGTTGGGCGCCGACTGCCCGGTCCAATTCGGCCGGAAGTGGAACTTCCTGTCGGCATGGCCGAAGCCGTTGATGAAATGCGCGTCGTCGAAGCCGGGCTGCAGGTCGACCCACTTTTGTTGCTTCAGGCTGTCGAAGCTGCCCAGCCCGCGCTTGCCGAGGATAATGTCGATATGCTCGCGCTCCGTCAGTCCGAAGCCCGGACGGTCGCCGACGCCGAGCCGCCTGCCGAGCTCCTCATTGACATAGTGGTTGGTGCGCGGCCCTTCCGGCGGCTCGATCAGCTTGGGGCCGAGCGTGATGTGCTGGTTGCCGCCGCCCTTGTAGATGTCGTCATGCTCCAGGAACATCGTCGCCGGCAGCACGACGTCGGCGAGCTTGGCCGTGTCGGTCATGAACTGCTCGTGCACGCAAGTGAACAGGTCCTCGCGCATAAAACCCTGTTTCACCAGCCGCTGCTGCGGCGCGACATTGGCCGGATTGGTGTTTTGGATCAGCATCGCCGTCACCGGGGGACCGCCATAGAGCGCATCCGCCGCACCGGTCAGCACCGGGCCGATGCGCGAATGGTCGAGATAGCGCACCTTCGGGTCGCGCATCGCTGTGCCTTCCAGCACGTCCTGGTTCAGCTTGAAGATGCCGGAGTTGGAGTGGAAAGCGCCGCCGCCCTCATACTGCCACGCGCCGGTGACGGCGGCGATGCAGGAGGCGGCGTGCATGTTGACCGAGCCGTTGCGCTGGCGGGCAAAGCCGTAGCCGAGGCGGAAGAAGGTTTTCTTCGTCGTGCCGACCAAATGCGCGAAAGCTTGTATCTCATCGGCGCTGAGCCCGGTGATGGCGGCCGCCCATTCGGGCGTGCGCGTCTTCAAATGCTCTTCCAGCCCGCGCGGATCGTCGGTGTATTTTTCGAGATAGGCACGGTCGGCCAGCCCATCGCGAAACAGCACGTGCATGACCGCGCAGGCGAGCGCGCCATCGGTGCCGGGCTTCAGGACAAGGCCGAGATCGGCCTGCTTCATCGTGGCATTGTCATAGATATCGATGACGACGATCTTCGCGCCGCGTTCCTTGCGCGCCCTCATCGCATGGGTCATGACGTTGACCTGCGTGACCACGGCATTGGTGCCCCAGATCACCACGCAATCCGACTTGGCCATCTCGCGCGGGTCGGGCCCGCGCAAGGCGCCCGCCCCCATCATCCAGCCGGTCCAGGCCAGATTGGTGCAGATCGAGCCGAAGAAGCCTGAATATTTTTTCGCGTGGCGCAGACGTTCGATGCCGTCGCGCTGCACCAGCCCCATCGTGCCGGCGTAGAAATAGGGCCAGACGGTTTCCGAGCCGTATTTCTCTTCCGCCGCGATGAATTTTTCCGCCACGACGTCCAGCGCAGCTTCCCAGCTGGATTCCTTCCAGGTGCCCTCGCCCTTGGCGCCGGCGCGCACCAGCGGCTTCAGCAGCCGGTCGGGATGATGCACGCGGTCGGCATAGCGCGCCACCTTGGCGCAGACGACGCCCGACGTATAGCTATTCGCCTTGGCGCCATGAACGCGGCCGATGCGGTTGTCGTCGAGCAGCTCGACCTCGAGCGCGCAGGTGGAAGGGCAATCATGCGGACAGGCCGAATGGCCGATCCGGAGCTTGACGTGCTGGTTCATGCGGGGTGTTTAGCGGGTTTTGCGGGAGAGGTGTAGGGCCAGATAGAGTTCCTCCTTCTCCCCTTGCGGGAGAAGGAGAAACCGCGCTATTCCGCGATCCCTTCCTCATATTCCGCCGACATCGTCAGCCACTTGTCCTCGTTCTGCGCCAGCGTCTGCGCCAGTTGCGAGCGCTCCTTGGCCAGCCGCGTGGCGGTCGAGGGATCCTTCTCGTAGACCGCCGGATTGGCGAGCTCGTCCTCGATCAGGTCGATGCGCTTGCGCATGCGGTCCATCAGCGCCTCGGTGGCGCGGATTTCCTTCGCCAGCGGTTCCAATGCGGCCCGGCGCTGGGCGGCTTCGCGGCGGCGATCGGCCTTGGACGCCTTGTCGGCTTCCTTCTGCTCGCGGCGGTTGGACGACACGCCGGTGACCAAGGTCTTGTAATCCTCGAGATCGCCGTCATAGGGATTGACCGCGCCGTCCTTGACCAGCCAGAGCCGGTCGGCGGTGGCTTCGAGCAGGTGCCGGTCGTGCGAGATCAGCATCACCGCGCCCGGAAAATCATTGAGCGCATGGATCAGCGATTCACGGCTGTCGATGTCGAGATGGTTGGTCGGCTCGTCGAGGATGAAGAGGTTCGGGCCCTCGAAAGCCGACAGACCCATCAGCAGCCGCGCCTTTTCGCCGCCGGACAGGTCTTTCGCAGCGGTGTTCATCTTCTCGGTTGCAAGGCCGAACTGGGCGACGCGGGCGCGCACCTTGGCTTCCGGCGCGTCCGGCATCAGCCGGCGTACATGCTCGTAGGCGTTTTCCTCGGGGCGCAAATCGTCGAGCTGGTGCTGGGCGAAGATCGCCACTTTCAGCCCGGGCGCAACCGTCACCGTGCCGGTCTCGGCCTTCAGCCGGCCGGCGAGCAATTTGGCGAAGGTCGACTTGCCGTTGCCGTTGGCGCCGAGCAGCGCGATGCGATCGTCGGCATCGATGCGCAGCGTCATCTTCTTCAGGATCGGACTGCCCTCGGTGTAGCCGACATTGACGCTATTGAGCGCGACGATCGGCGAAGCCACCGTCTTCACCGGCTCCGGGAAGGAGAACGGCCGTACCGTGTCGTTCACGACAGCGGCGATCGGCTTCAGCTTTTCCAGCGCCTTCAGGCGCGACTGCGCCTGCCGGGCCTTGGAAGCCTTGGCGCGAAAACGCTCGACGAAGGATTCCATATGCTTGCGCTGGGTTTCCTGCTTGACGCGGCTCTTTTCCTGCAGCTCGCGCTGCTCGGTGAGCTGGCGTTCGAACTGGTCGTAGCCGCCGCGCCAGAAGGTCAGCTTCTTCTGGTCGAGATGGACGATCGAGTTGACGGCGCGGTTGAGCAGATCGCGGTCGTGCGAGATCAGCAAAACCGTGTGCGGATATTTCGCGACGTAGTTCTCCAGCCACAGCGTGCCTTCGAGGTCGAGATAGTTGGTCGGCTCGTCGAGTAGCAGCAGGTCGGGTTCGGAGAAAAGCACGGCGGCCAAAGCCACGCGCATGCGCCAGCCGCCGGAGAAGGACGAAGCGGGGCGTTTCTGCGCGGCATCGTCGAAGCCGAGGCCGGCAAGGATGGTGGCGGCGCGGGATTCGGCCGAATGCGCGTCGATATCGGCCAGCCGCGTGTGGATCTCGGCGATGCGGTGCGGATCGGTCGCGGTCTTTTCCTCCTCGAGCAAGGCCTGGCGCTCGACATCGGCTTTCAGGACGATATCGATCAGCGGCTCCTCGGTGCCGGGCGCTTCCTGCGCCACCTGGCCGATGCGGGTGTTCTTCGGCAGGCTGATCGAGCCGGTCTCCGAAGGGAAATCGCCGGTGATCGCCTTGAACAGCGTGGTCTTGCCGGTGCCGTTGCGGCCGACGAGACCGGCCTTGGTGCCGGCCGGCAGGGTCAATGAGGCATGATCGAGAAGCAGTCGCCCCGCCATGCGCAGCGTAAGGTCGTTGATGATAAGCATGGCCGGCTTTTGCACGGGAGATCGGCGCTTCGCAAGAGCCAGGGGCTCGGATAAGGCCCGCCGCGCTGACTTAAAAGCGCGTCGCGCTGAAGCGGATTCAGGCGACGCGCTTTTAAGCCTTTGTTTTGCTGCATGTCGTTGTCCCAGAACCGCTGCACACTTCTGGCGACATGCCTTGGCCGTTCAGCAGAAACACGACGGACTGGAACCAGTTGCCGGCCGAAGCGTTTGGAGGCCCGTGATCCGCTATCTCGCCCTAGCCTTCATCTTCTTCCAGGTCGCCACGACAACCGCGCTGGCGACGCAGGTGGTTCTGTTCGAGGACCAGACTGCTCAAACTGCTGTCCCGACTGAGCCCGCGAGTGGGCCGCAGGCCCAACCAACCTCTCCGCAGGCGGGAAAGATTGCGAACAGACCAGAGACGCGGGCGCCGGAACACCTGTTGATCCAGATCGATTCCGGGAAGGCGTTTTAGGCGTCGCCTATGAACGACCAGAGCAATTCCAGGAAAAGTGTGTGCGGTTGGGCTCGGCGCCTTCGCTGTAGTGCCGTCCGGAATTGCGTCAAAACACGGAGATAGTGGCGGGCAGGACAGCACCCTGCCCCTCCAGCCTCCGCAGCGATCGCGGAGAGCGGCGAGGCACCGTCCAGAGACTGGGCGCTGCTCCGTCGTAGCCAATCCGCGCCGGTCACACTTTGCTTGCCGCGTCGTGGGATTGGCGTTGATCGCGGCTGTTGTCTCAACCTATGCTGGCGCGAGCGGCGGGGTTCGATTCAAGCAGAGGGCAGATCAGATGTCAGGCAAGACCACGCTCATTTCGGCTTCACTGGTGATCGCGATTTTCGCGGGCGCTGCCAGCCTGTTTCTCACCACGCCATCGGCCCACGCAGCAGCCACCGACTGCGCGGCAGCGAAGACGCAGGCCGACCTTGCTACCTGCACGGCCGCGAATGCCGCTTCGGCCGACGCGGGCCTCAACGCAGTCTACAAGGCGCTGGCGGGACGTCTCGCTCCCGCTAACTTGAAGCGCTTGCGCGACGCGCAGCGCGCCTGGATCCCGTTCCGCGACAAGGAGTGCGCCTTCCGCACCCAGCCTTATGCCGATGGCTCAGTGTACTCGACCCTCGTCGAGACCTGCAGGGCGGAGTTGACCAAGGCGCGGCTGGCGCAGTTGCAGCACCAATTGCAATGCCCCGAAGGCGATCTCTCCTGCGTGCCGCAAAGCGGCGGCAGTGCCGCGCCTGCGAAGGCCGCGCCCGCGACGGCTGGCGCCGCGCCCGCGAAACCCGCCCCTGCCAAGGCAAGCCAGAACGACACGCGGCCATGCGTGCAATCCGCCGGCAAGGCGAAGTCGGACCAGTATGTCTCGCAGTGCATCCAGGTGTCGCCGGCGACCAATCCGCCCTGCAACGGGCAGAATGCCTGCAGCATGATGATCGAGGAGATCAAGCGCGGCTGCGCCATGATCGGCAAAAACAACCCGCCGGGCTTCTGCTCTGCTTATAAAGGCTGAGCGGCTTGACCGCCGCGGCCGGCCTGTCGCGATCAACATTCCCTAACGGAAGATCAACCGGGCGCGGCAAGACGACCGCAAGTTCGGCTTTGGTTCAATATTAGCACCACAAGTGGTGATACCACCAAAAAAGGACGGCAAAATCTTCCGGGCCAAGCATGATGCTTATCAAAAATGATTTTCAGTTTTGCCGCAAACCTGCAAACCTGTAGGCGCGCCGTGAGTCGTGAGTGGGCGCCAACGATAACTTGGTTCACGTAACTTGGCCCAAATAACTTGGCCATATCAGGAGCTCACGATGGATAGAGCGCCCAGCGATTTACGAACGTTGCGATATGTCGCGGAGATCACGCGCAAGCTGGCCAAAATGCTCTCGCGCACGCGCTACCAGATGCTTGTCTATCTCCTTGAAATGACAGCGGTTGAGGCGGAAAGCCTTGCCGGCGAGCAGGATTCCAAGCGAGCCCGGCCGGTCAAGCCGCCTCAGGCCCACCGCTAGTCTAGGCGCGCGGCGAACTGTTTGCCGCAAGGCGGTCCAGGATAACCAAGCAATTCAGTCTTCGCGCTTCGATGGCCGACGGGTCGTCGCATTCGACGATGGCGCGCTCGAACCGGTCAAGCGCGTCGAGCGCGGCAAGCATGTCGCCTGAGGGATCGCCCAGCGAAAACAGGATGCGCCGCGCCCTGACGCCGTTGGCCGCGTCCACCGAGGACTGGGCGGCTACGCCACGGCGCAACGCGCCGAGGGCGGCCAGATGGTCGCGCCATGGTAATGGCGCGACATCATCTGTTGCGGGCAACATGCCTCAGGCCTTGGCCTTGCGCTTGCCCTTGCCCGCGTCGCCGCCGGCTGGCTTGCGGCCGAGGCCGGAGGATTTGGCCAACGCCGAGCGGGTCGCCGAATAGCTGGGCGCCACCATCGGATAGTCGGCTGGCAGACCCCATTTCGCGCGGTATTCGTCCGGCGTCAGACCATGGTCGGTCGCGAGGTGGCGCTTCAACGACTTGAACTTCTTTCCATCCTCCAGGCACACGATGTAGTCGGGGAAAACCGAGCGCTTCGGGTTGACGGCGGGCGTCAGAGCCACCGCCTCCTTGACAACGCTGCCGCTGGCGAGCTTGCGAACCGAGGCGCTGACGCTGGCGATCAGATCAGGCAGGCCAGAGGCGGGGAGCGGATTGTTGCCGACATAGGCCGAGACAATGTCGGCGGTCAGCTCGATTGCGGTCTTGTCGTCGATGTTGGACAATTTTTTCACCTTCTGCTGGCCCTCAAATCGCCAGCTCTTTTTTAAGACTTTCGTCGGTGTATCGAATTGGACCTGTCCCCCAACGGACCGTCCATAGTCAGTAAATCTACGAAACTCAATACCGGGCGATGTTTCTACGCGAACTGGAAACGCGCAAGTTAGGAATTCTAATAGCTATAGCCAGCGTTTTATAGCTCGGGCGGTCCGCCTGGATGCGCAAAAGGCGCTATAGCACTTCGATTCGCCGTGAAAGTTGCTGAAAAATCAAAGTTCAGGGCAAGTTCCGGCACGGCCGCGATAATCTGCCGTCGGATAATCGAACATGCGCGATTCGGCGGCCCCATGGCAAATCGGTCATTTGGCGGCGACACCGCGCCTGAGTTCCGCGGGCGGCTTGTCCGCGAGGATCTCCAGCACGCGCTTCCAGCGCGCGCAGCGGCCGAAATCCTTCTGCTCGATGGCCTTTTCGGCCTTCATGGCCGCATAGAGCGGCGCCTCCGCACCAAACTCCCTGACCAGCCAGTACGCCTCCTGCCTGGCGCGGCGTTCGTCATCGTCAACGGCCGTCTTGGACATCGTTCCGGGTCTCCGTACCTTCGACGCCGACCGCAAGGCAGCTGCCGATGACGAGGACGGCGCCGGCAACCGCCGTCATCGACAGGCTTTCGCCCGAGAGCGTCAGCAGAAATGTGGAAGCAATCGGCGTCAGATAGGCGACGACCGCTATCCTGCCGCCATGATCGAGCTTCGCCGCGCGCGACCAGAAATAATAGCCGAGCCCCATCGGGCCGGCACCGAGATAGAGGCCGAGCAGAAGGTGAGCGCCGGTCGGGCGCACGACGCCGTCATGCAGGCACCAGGCAAAGGTGAGCGCGACGCCGATCAGCGCCGAGGGCAACAGCAGGCGCTCCGGCGACACGGCAAGGCGGCCGACGGCGAGCGAGTAAAAGGCCATGCAGAGCGCCGAGCCGAAAGCGGCAAGGTAGCCGACGAGGCTGCCGCCTTGGAACCAGGTCTGCGCGCGGCCGCCCGAAATGACCAGCGCCACGCCGACGAAGCCGAGCGCCGCCGCCAGCCCGAGCAGCAGCGGACGGCGCGGACGGCCAAGCAGGATAACCGCCGCGGCGGTCATCAGCGGCCAAGTGTAGGCGACGAGGTTTGCCTCGATAACCGGCATCGAGGCGAAGCCGATATATTGCAGCACCATCGTGCCGACCAGGCCCACGAAGCCGACAAGGTAAGCGGCAAGCGCGGATCCACCTTCCCCGACAAGGGGGAAAGGAGGAGTGCTCGTCAGCCGGATCAGCGCGAAGACCATGGCCGCGCCGCAAAACTGCAGAAACTGCACTTGCGACACCGGATAGAGGGCAAGCAGCGTCTTGCCGACCAGGGCGTTGGTGGCCCACAGCGCCACGGCGCCGAGGGCGAAGGCCAGGGCCGCCCCGGGGGCGACGCTGGAACGGTTTTGACTTTCCGGCGCGACCGGGCCGAGGCTCAGAGACCTTGACAGCGGCTGACGGTCGACCGGGTCGTGGCTCATTACCACGACTCCCTCGCCGCGCCGGAAACCGCTTCCGCCGTCGGCTGCGGCACGGGATGCTCCTCGGCATGGCGGCGGTAGGCTGGCAGCTGGTTGGTCCAGACATCCTCCGCCAGTTCGTTCACCCAGGCACGGTCATGGTCGTTGTCGGCGGCAAGGTAGAACATGCGGTTATCGTCGACATAGGGTTTGATCGCCGAGCGCTGGTTGAGCACCAGCGTGACGCGCTCGCCGAGCTGGATCGGCGCGGTGCGGTGGAGCACGCCAAGGAACTGGCCGAGCGTGGCATAGTTCATCTTGTGGTCGATGCGCATGATCTTGTTGCGCGGCAGATCGCGGCCGGATTCCAGGATCGAGCGGCCGGTCTCGGAATCGTCGCAATAGATCTCAAGATGGCCGCCGATGAGCGGGTCGCTGATCGACAGCGGAATGAGCTCGGTCACCGGAACGCCGTCGCAATGCCATTCGACCGCACCGTCTTTCGGATTCATGAAGGTGACGGTCGAGCCGACGATCGACAGTGGATACGGCTCGAGCTTGGTGCCCATCATGTCGGACAGTCTTTCCAGGCGCAGCTTGTCGTGCAAAAGCTCCTTGATCTCTGGAATAAAGCGGTCGGCGCCGGTGATGAAGGTGAGGTCGAGGTGCTTGTGCACGGCATGGCTGGCCTTCAACTTCAGGGCGGCTTCCTCGATGGCGGCAAGCAGAGCGGGGTCGTAACCGTGACGATACTGGGCGACGCCGAAACCAGACACTTTCCAGGACGTCTCATGACCAATGATGGCCTCGCGACTCATTGCGCAACGCAGTTCGGGAATTGTATGGGCGTTCATTCTACTTTCTCCAAGGTGGGGGCAACACTTGGTTAACAGTCATTTAAACGCCTACCCCTGTAAATTTAGGAATGCTGGTGGTAGCGTAAGCCCAGCTTAAGGACGAAACCCCGTGCGGCTGCTCAGTCAAGTCAACCTCAACTCGCTGAAAATCGTGGAGAGCGCCGCGAGGCACAAGAATTTCACGCGTGCCGGCGAAGAGCAGTTCATCACCGCTTCCGCCGTCAGCCAGCGCGTGAAGAGCCTGGAGGATCAGCTTCGCTTCAAGATCTTCGAGCGCGGCGGCAATGCCGTGTCGCTGACGCCGGAGGGTGAGACCTACGTGGCGCGCGTCCGCGAGGCGCTGGAGCGGATCGTGGCGGCCAGCATGGAGGCTACGGGCCAGTCGCAGGCACATGTGCTGCGGATCTGCGTGCTGCCGACTTTCGCCGCGCGCTGGCTGTTCCCGCGGCTTTCGGCCTTCCAGCGGCAATATCCCGACATCGAGATGCGGGTGTCGACCTCTTACGCCACGCATGAATTCTCAACCTCGGAATACGATCTCGAGATCCGATATGGCGACGGCAACTTCCCCGGCCTCACCTCGGAACTGCTGTTCAAGGAAGACCTGACACCGGTCTGCAGCCGCAAGCTCTTCCACGATGTGCTGGGCGACAAGCCGCTGTCGAAGGTGACGCCGGAAGACCTGCGCTATTTCACACTGCTGCATTCCGACACCTGTACGCAGAACTGGCAGTCGTGGCTGGGCTTTGCCGGCGCGAGCTTCGTGCTTGGCGAAACCAGGAGCGTCTATTTCGATAGCTGCATGATGTCCTACGAGGCGGCCAATGCCGGAATGGGCTTTGCCGTCGCCAACCGCGCCTACATGGCAAGCGATATCCGCGCCGAACGGCTGGTGGCTCCTTTCGCGGTCCACCATCCCAATACGGCGGGCTGGTATTTCGTGAGCCCGATCAAGGCGCTCGGCGCCCGCAAGGTGGAGCTGTTCAAGCAGTGGCTCATGTCCGAAGCGGCGCTGACGCAGCGCCAGCTGGACATCGAGATCGCCGGCGGACAACAAGCGCGCTCGGCGGTGGCGTGAGGCCCCACGAATGCGCGCTGGAACGAATCCAGCACCAGCCGCGCAAGATATTCCGCGAAAGTGTGGTCGCTGGTGCTGATAAGGTTTCCATCGGCATCTCGAACAGAGATGCTCGAACCCTTTTAATACTGCGTCGCCATCGGCTTTCGCACACTTGACATCGAGTACCTGTCGATCGACGTACCACAGCCATCTATTATATTGGTTGTTTGCTGGTAGGCGCCGTCAGCATCCGGATGCTTCCGCGGATAGATTAGGGTAACAGCAAATCCACGCGTCCCAGACAGGACAGTCAAAAAAGGACTTGTCATGAACGGATGATCCCATCGCTCGACGGCGCAGCAATCGGGGTTATCTTTTGCGTATTCGCCTGCGGCAGCGGCGCCGGAAATTGCGCGGGGAAAATCCGACTCCCGGGCTTCCAGAATGAGCGCGCTCTCAATCAACGCAGCGTCGGATGCGATCTGGCCCGTTTCACCGCAGTACCCATTCAACCCACCGGAATACCACGACGCCGCTGCCAATACGGCCAATAGAATTGCTGTAGTTGCCAACGCGCCCAATGCAAGCTTCCTAGTCATCCATGCCTCGATATTGAGAATGCGCCGATGCGGCCGGCGATTGCCGGCTACCAATGCTCTTGCATGTCTGTCTCAATGCCCCTGGTCTCCAATATTCGGCCATCCGCATCGATCGCGACTTCGCGGAAGTAATATTCCGGTTTCGGCGTCCTTTCGATGAGATAGCTCATCTGCACGATTGAGACGCCGTCTTCGTAAAGGCGCGCCGGAAACCGCAGCCACTCGTGATTGGAGTGACTGACGATGCAGCAGCCGGGGTTGCTTGACAGCAGTTCCTCGGCGGAGGCGTAGGCGATCGCCCCAAGCTCAACTCTTACCACATCCTCGGCAGCGATCGAGATGAGTTCCCGGTCGCCGAGATGTTGCTGATGGTTATACGCGACCGTCCAGATGACCGGCCCAGCGACGGTGAGCGCGGCGAGAGCAAGGGCAGTTGTTGCAACAGTCTTCATAGTTGGCTCCGATCGCGCGTCACCCAAGGCAGCACCAGAGACCCCACAATGGTGGAGCCTTGCAGAATTTCGGGATTTTCCGGTGATTTGCTCGAGGCTGTATAGCCGGCTACCGCGATCGCACCATGACGCAGGGTCGAGACTCAGCTATCTTTGGTCCCGCGGCGGGCCTGATTTTCCCGCTTGGCCGGCGCTATCAGCTTCCTCCCAAGCAGCGCCGGCCTTCTTCGTTTCAGGCTGACGACAATTCAGCCCGCCCTGCCCTATTGCTTCGGCGCTGTACCCTGCTGGTCGCCGCCGGTGGTCGATTTCGGCACCGGGTTCTTGTCGACCTGAGGGTTCTGGTTGACTTCAGCGCCCGGCGCCTTGGTGGGTTGCACGCTGTTGTCACAGGCGACGAGCACGAGCCCTGCCGCAAGAGCCAGCAGCACAGGAAGCTTCTTCATGACAAGCTCCTCTCGTTTGCTCCTTGATCTCAAGGGCAACGAAGCGGTGGCGGTTTGGTTGCGTGGCGCGGTTTGGTTGGCTGGAGGGGAACCAACCTGCGCGCGCCCGGTTGAGACCCGATCGAACCGCATAAGGAGATGGCCATGATCCGCTTGCTGTTAACAGGGCTGTTTGCCTACACCGCCTACCGCGTCGCTATCAGGATCATCGATGAGGTTCCCGGCGATGTCGCACCGCTGGACATGCCGGGCGACGAGAGACGCGCGCTGCGGCGACAGTCGGCGGCGATGGGAGTCGAGCCGAAGCGGTAGAATCTCCCCTTCTGGGGAAGATCGTCTGTCGCGTCGGCTTTCGCCAATCTCCAGCGCCATACCCGTTGCGAACAAAGCGGAAACGATGCTTGATGGGCGATGAACATCGCCGCTCGTGATTCGTCCTTCGAGGCGCCCGCCTATCTTGGCCGGCTGAACGACGAGCAGCGGCTGGCGGTGATGCATGGCGACGGCAAGGTGGCCGCGCCGCTGCTGGTGATCGCAGGTGCCGGTTCCGGCAAGACCAACACGCTGGCGCATCGCGTCGCCCATCTCATCGTCAAGGACGCCGATCCGCGCCGCATTCTGCTGATGACCTTCTCCCGTCGCGCCGCTGCCGAGATGGCCAAGCGCGTTGAGCGCATCGCCGGCGAGGTGCTGGGGCGCGACGCGGCCATCATCGCCGACGCGCTCGCCTGGGCCGGCACTTTCCACGGCATCGGCGCGCGACTGCTGCGCGATTATGCCGAGCAGATCGGCCTCGATCCGGCCTTCACCATCCACGACCGCGAGGATTCCGCCGACCTGATGAACCTTGCGCGGCACGAGCTGGGATTGTCTAAAACCGAAAGCCGCTTCCCGACCAAGGGCACCTGCCTGCAGATCTATTCGCGGGCGGTGAATGCGCAGGCGCCGCTGGGTGAAGTGCTGGGCTCGGCCTTCCCGTGGTGCGCGGCATGGGCGGACCAGCTCAAGGCGCTGTTCGCGGCCTATGTCGAGGCCAAGCAGGCGCAGAACGTGCTCGATTACGACGACCTGCTGCTCTACTGGGCGCAGATGGCGGCGGAGCCGGAGATCGCCGCACATCTTTCCAGCCGCTTCGACCATGTACTGGTCGATGAATACCAGGACACCAACCGGCTGCAGGCCTCGATCCTTCTGGCGCTGAAACCGGACGGCGCGGGCTTGACCGTCGTTGGCGACGACGCGCAGTCGATCTATTCCTTCCGCGCCGCGGAAGTGCGCAACATCCTCGACTTTCCAAGGCAGTTCGCGCAAGAAGCGGCGGTCGTCATGCTGGAGCGCAATTACCGCTCGACCGAGACGATCCTGGCCGCGGCCAACAAGGTGATCGGCGAGGCCAGCGAGCGCTTCACCAAGAATCTGTGGACCGAGCGGCGGTCATCGCACAAGCCGCAGCTGGTCAGCGTGCGCGACGAGGCCGAGCAGGCCAATTATGTCTGCCAGGCGATCCTGGCGGAGCGCGAGGCCGGCACGGCGCTGAAGGCGCAGGCGGTGCTGTTCCGCACCTCGAGCCATAGCGGGCCGCTGGAGGTCGAGCTCACGCGCCGCAACATCCCTTTCGTCAAGTTCGGCGGCCTGAAATTCCTCGATGCCGCGCATGTCAAGGACATGCTGGCGATGCTGCGCTTCGCCGAAAACCCGCGCGACCGCGTCGCCGGTTTTCGGGTGCTGCAGCTCATGCCGGGCATCGGCCCATCCGCCGCCTCGCAGATCGTGGACGCCATGGCGACATCGCTGGACGAGACGCTGGGCCTTGCCCGCTTCCGGCCGCCGCAGCGCGCCGCTCAAGATTGGCCGGTCTTCCTCGACATCTATGGCGGCTTACGCGCCGGCGCCAAATGGCCGGCCGACCTCGAGCGGATCAGGCTCTGGTACGAGCCGCATATGGAACGCATCCATGAAGATGCGATCACGCGCCGCGCCGACCTCATCCAGCTAGAACAGATCGCATCGACCTATCCGTCGCGCGAGCGCTTCCTGACCGAGCTCACCCTCGACCCGCCCGACGCCACCAGCGACCAGGCCGGGCCGCCGCATCGTGACGAGGATTACCTCATCCTGTCGACCATCCATTCGGCCAAGGGCCAGGAGTGGAAGAACGTCTTCGTGCTCAACACCGTCGACGGCTGCATCCCGGCCGATCTCGGCGTTGGCACCAAGGAGGACATCGAGGAGGAGCGGCGCCTGCTCTACGTGGCGATGACCAGAGCCAAGGACAGCCTGCATCTCGTCGTGCCGCAGCGTTTTTATCCGCACAACCAGCCGGCGCGCGGCGACCGCCACGTCTATGCCTCGCGCACCCGCTTCATTCCGGCCTCGATGCTTTCGGCCTTCGAGCAGTCGTCCTGGGCAAGCGCCGCGCTCAAGGACGACCCGCGCCAGAAGCCGGGCGTCAAGGTCGATCTCGGCTCTCGCATGCGCGGGATGTGGAAATAGGCCGCCTGCCCGACGGATCACGTCCAGTACGGAAAAATCGGCGGGCGCGGAACCACTCGCCGCAAGCCGCGTTGTGTGACGGCCTCCCTCCAGACCGGAGGCGGCAGCCTCCGCTTCCACAGCCAATAGACGAGGTCCGAATGTACGACAGGATGTTCTTTACCCCGGTCGCCCTCAGCGTCGGCGCGGGCCACAAGCGCATGATCGCTTCGCTGTTCGACATGCATGACTTCCTGACCGAGTTTCCGCCGTCGCGCCGCCGCCTCAGCTACGGCGCCGCGGTGAAGGCCTGCGAGGCAGCGCGCAGTGGAGAAATCCCGGCCGAGGCGGCGCGCGATGCGCTGATCACCTTCGCGGTGACGGCGGGGGTGCTCTGGCCCTCGGAGCAGCCGGTCGTCTCGGTCAAGCCGGTGGCGCGCGGATATGGCGGTTTCGCCGGCTGAGTTTTACGGCAAAGGACTACCTTTCCCGCGAAAAACCCGCCCTCAGTGGCGGGCTTTTCCGTGCCGTCATTCCGGCTTGGCGGCGACCGGCGCGGCCTCAACGATCGGCGCGGCCGGTTCGGCCGCGGCGACGAAGGGATAGACAAGCTGCTGGTGATAGAATTGCGGCACCGGCTCGTCGACGCCGTATTTTTCCGGCATTCGTTGCGGCATGAACAAGGTGCCGCCGATCAGGTCGAGAAAGGGCAACTGTCCGGCGAAATTCCTGTCATAGGCCTGGCGTTCGTTGGCATGGTGCCAGTGATGGAACTGCGGCGAGGCAATCAGCCATTTCAGCGGCCCGAATTTGATGCGCGTGTTGGGGTGGATGAACACCGACTGCCAGTGATAGATCAGCACGTAGATAAGAACCGCCTCGCCGGAAAAACCCAGCGCGAACAGCGGCAGGAACGAAGCCGACTTGGTCAGGATCTGGTCCACCGGGTGCACGCGGTGGGCGGCCAGCCAATCCATCTCCTCGATCGAGTGATGGATGGCGTGAAAGCGCCACAGGAACGGCAGCGCGTGAAAGGCGCGATGGGCAAGGTAGAAGCCGATATCGGCGATGAGCAGAGCCTCGATTGCCTGCAGCCATAAAGGCTGCGACTGAACGGCGGCGGTGAGCGCTTCGGGAACGAAACGCTGCACCACAAGCATTGCCGCGCCGACCACAGCAACATGCCGAGCTTGATGACGATGCCGTTGAAGAGCAGATAGACGACGTCGTTCAGCCAATGCCGGCGCGTCGCCGATTGCTCGGCATGCAGCGGCGGAAGCTGCTCGAGCGGAATGAAGATGAGGGCGATGACCAGCACCGCCTTGAAATCGATAAGGTCGAACACGGTCGCTCGCGGATCGGCTGAGGCCAGCCTCCGACACTAGCCGCCAAAGGATGAACGGACCGTTGATGGCGCAGAGCATGATGCCGAAAAGCGTGAAGCGGTTTTCGGGCGACATCATGCTCTATCTCTTTGATTCAGAGCCGGATTCAGATTTCAGGTCGAACAGACCTGAAATCATCGGCTCTAGGCATGCGCGGCGCCGCGACACCCCATGAAACTTTTCGAGCGCTGCGTGAAACACCGCACGGACCGCTCGCGTTCACCATGTCAGTGCGGACGCGCGGCAAGGAGGGCGGATGTTTCTCGATCGCGAGCGTTTCAAGCCGGCGGCCGAAATGCGGCTCGGCCGGGACAGATCGTCCATCCGGGTGACGATAACCGATCCCACGGTGTGCGAACTCGGCGAAGCCGTCTATGCCTGGATCACCGCCGGAGGCAAGCCAGTCAGGATCGGCACCTGCGGCGCGTCGGCCGGCAAGCGCCTGCTTTCCTATCCCGGCTATATCAACCGCAGCCTTGCCGGCCGCGGCGGCGCGACGCCGAAATGGGAGGCGCTGAAGTGGCTGAACCTGCTCACCGAACACGGCATGCTGACGGCGGTGGTGCACCAGCCGGAGCCGACCACGACCGCGGCGGGCCTGATCAGGCCCTATCTCGATGTCGAGCGCCAGTTGATCCGCCAGCACAGGCCACTGCTCAACCGCAGCCACCGTTGAAACGTCATCCTGATCTAGTGGACCGTGCCGGCGGCGTCGCCCGCCAGCCCGCCACGCGGGCTCTCGAAGCTCACCTGGTCGCGGCCATTGGACTTGGCCTTGTAGAGATGGCGGTCGGCGACCTCGAACATGTCGTGGTAGGTGGTCGGGCCGCGGAAGGCGGTACCGCCGATGCTCACCGAAAGCGGCCAGGGCCGCCCGCCGGGTGCAAACTCGGCCTCGCGGATGCGGCGCCTGATGGATTCGGCGACCAGGAAGGAGCGCGCGGCGTCGGCGCCGGGCAGGAAGACCGCGAATTCCTCGCCGCCGATACGCCCGACGATGTCGGCGCCGTGCAGTTGCCCCTTGATCGTCGCCGCGATCAACCTCAGCGCCTGGTCGCCGCAATCGTGACCGAGGCGGTCATTGATCGACTTGAAGTGATCGGCATCGACGATCAGCAGCGCGCCGGCATCGGCGACCGTCTGGCCCCGCGCCCGCTCGAGATAGGCCTCGACCAGCATCGAGAAGGCGCCGCGGTTGAAGACCGCCGTCAGGCTGTCGGTCGCGGCAATGACGCTGAGTTCCTTCTGCGTGATCGCCAGCTGGCGCATCTTCCACATCAGGAAGAACAGGAAGGAGCCGCCGAGGACAAGCGGCAGGAACAGGTCCGTGAGTTGCGCCCACAGCAGCGCCTGCGGCGACAGGGAGGGGAAATTGAAGGAATCGACGAAGAAGGCGGCGGCAATGAAAAAGGCGGTGCCGGCGGCGGTGACCACCACGACCCTGCCCCAACTCGTGGGGGACAAATCGATGCGCATGTCATTGCTCCCACTGCAACTGGTTTATTGTGCAGCGCGAGCGCAAAAGAAGTCCTAACATATTAGCTTCAACGCAAGTGTGGTTAACACGCCGTCGGCATCGCCTTTAGTGACGGGCTCTCCGGCTGGCCGGAGGTTCTCGTCAGCGCGCCGCCGCAGCCGGCGACGCGGTAGGAGAATGCCGCGGAGCCTCACGGCCGGTTCGACACTCCCGGTTGGCCGTTGCCTTGACTTTTCTTAAATTTGGAAACTTCTCAATAACAACCCGGCCGCAAACTCAGCCATTCATGGGCAATGCAGCCCGATATGCCACTTGACCGGCTATTGCCGGATAACTCGCGCCGAGCACTTCTTCCGGCCAACGCGCTTTCAGGCGTAGGCGCGACCTTCCTCGGAGCGCTGGAACAGCGCAAGGTCGAGCGGCACCGAGGGTCGGCCGAGTACCGTGAGCAGCATATGCGCCTGGCCGCGATGGTGGGTCTGGTGGTTGAAGAAATGGCTGAGCGCAGGCGAAAGGCGCTGCGAGACGGTGCGCATGTCCACCGTCATGTAGGAGAAACGGCCGGTGATCGCCTTGTCGCCCATCCCTGTCACCCAGTCGACGACCCTCCTGTCCTCGGCCTCGCGCGCCAACCTCAGGGCCGGCAAGGCGTGGTAGAGTATGGCGGCGGTGTTCGAGGGCGCGTCGCCCTCGCCGGTGAAACGCTTCATCCAGACGCGGTCGACGGCGAGCAGATGGTTCAGCGTGCCGAGCATCGAGCCGAAGGCGGCGCCGACGTCGCGACCGAGTTCGTTTTCGCCAAGATCGGCGGCGGCATCGTAGAGGCGGCCATTGGCCCATTGATTGTAGGCCGCAAACATCATGAAATGCTGCTTCATTCTTCCCACCCGGCTTAACCCGAATCCAGCCCCTTCGTAACCCGCAGCAACGGACCCGCCAATGACCATTCTGCTTTACGACCTTGTCGGCCATGACACCGCCCGCCCCTTCAGCCCGCATTGCTGGAAGACCAAGATGGCCTTGGCGCATAAGGGGCTTGCCGCCACCAAGGTGCCGACGCGCTTCCTGGAGGTGCCGAAGGTCGAGGGCGGCGTATCGAAGACGGTGCCGGTGATCCGCGACGGCGAGCGCGTGATGGCCGATTCCTTCGCCATCGCGCTCTATCTCGACGAAGCCTACCCCGAACGGCCGACGCTGTTTTCCGGCGAAGGCGGCAAGGGGACGGCGCGCTTCATCGAGCGCTGGTCGCAGTTCACCATCCACCCTTATATCGCGACGGTGGCTCTGACCGATCTGCATGCGATGCAGGACGAACCGAACGCTGCCTATTTCCGCGAGAACCGCGAACAGCGCTACGGCAAGCGCCTGGAAGACGTCGTGGCCAATCGCGAGGCCGGGCTCTCGGCCTTCCGCGCCGCGCTGGAGCCGCTGCGCTCGACGCTGACCTACCAGCCCTTCATCGGCGGCGAGGCGCCGCTGTTTGTCGATTACATCGTGTTCGGGGCGCTGCAATGGGGCCGCATCGCCTCGCCTTTCCAGTTGCTCGACGATGCCGACGGCATCGCGCGCTGGTTCGAGCGCTGCCTCGACCTGCATGGCGGGATCGGCCGGCAGGTCGCGGCTGCGGCGTGAGCGCCGCGAGCGCTGGACTGCCATGCTGCGCTATGAGATGCGGGCCGAGATCTGGGTCTATCCCGGCAAGGGAGGTTGGCATTTCATGACGCTGCCGACGGACGTCGCGGCGCGGATCAAGGCGGCGACGGCGGGGCTGGCGCGCCCTTGGGGCTCGCTCGGCATCACGGCGACGATCGGCAAGACCAGGTGGCAAACGTCGCTCTTTCCCGACAAGCCGTCCGGCAGCCTGCTGTTGCCGATCAAGGCCTCGGTGCGCCAGCAGGAAGGCCTCAAGGCAGGCGATGGGCCTACAGTGACCGTTGAGATCGAGCTTTAGCGCCTATTTCTGGGGCGCCTTGGTCGTCTTGCCGTTGTCGACCAGCTTCACGCAAATCGGGTCGCCCTCGCCCATGCGCGTGCATTGCCATTCCGGGCCGAAGCCGAAATTGTGATCTCGCGGCGGCAGGGCCAGCAGGACGAAGATGATCACGGCGCACATGACCGCCATGAGAACTATGCCTGCCATGTCGCCGCGTCTGAGATAAGGCCGGTTCATCGCCTCGGGCTCCGCCGCCGCGGCGCTCCGGACTTCGCGCCCGAGGCGCATGCAGCCGCCTGATTATCCCGCAAACGGCTCGCCTTGACCAGAAGCCGCCTCCCCTTGGCAAGCCGCCGGGCGACTTGTATAGAGCCCGCCACTCCAATTTCCATTCCCACAACAAGGACGACCTTATGGCGATCGAACGCACCTTCTCCATGATCAAGCCGGACGCGACTAGGCGCAACCTCACCGGCGCCATCACCAAGATGCTGGAAGATGCCGGCCTGCGCGTCGTCGCATCGCGCCGCGTGTGGATGAGCCGCCGCGAGGCCGAAGGTTTCTACGCCGTGCACAAGGATCGCCCGTTCTTCGGCGAACTGGTGGAATTCATGTCGTCGGCGCCCACGATCGTGCAGGTGCTGGAGGGCGAGAACGCCATCGCCAAGAACCGCGAAGTGATGGGCGCCACCAACCCGGCCAACGCCGCCGAGGGCACCATCCGCAAGGTGCATGCGCTGTCGATCGGCGAGAACTCCGTGCATGGCTCCGACGCGCCGGAGACCGCCGCGCAGGAGATCAAGTACTGGTTCTCGGACACCGAGATCGTCGGCTGAGCCTGTAGGTCGAAATCTGGAAAAGGGTCGGCGCTTCGCCGGCCCTTTGTTTTTGGGTCAGTCGCCATCGCCATAGCGGATGACTTCGACCTTCTCCCTCGTGATCAGGCAGCTCTTCTTACTCGTCAGCGCCTTGATCTCGGGGATCAGCGCATCGATCTTCTCCGCCGCGTCGACAATCTCGACGACGATCGGCAGATCCTGCGACAGGCGCAGGATCTTGGCGGAGTGCAGCACGCTCGAACGGCCGAAGCCGAGCGGGCCCCTCAGCACCGTCGCGCCCGCCATGCCGGTCTCGCGCGCCTTGATGACGATCGCCTCGTGCAGCGGCTTGCCGTCCGCCGCCCTGTCGTCCTCGCCGAAGAAGATCCTGAGCAGCGCGCATTGCGTGGGAAGTTCCATGTTTTTCCTCCCTTATCGCCTGTTGGCCCAATCACCTGTCGACCGGCAAGCGGTTGAGCCTGGACGCCATGAGATAGCCCAGCCACGCCGCGGCGAGCGACAGGCCGACCACACTGATGAGATAGGTCGCGGCTAGCGGCCAGTCGCCGTCGAACAGCAGGATAAATGTATCGAGGCTCATCGCCGAAAACGTGGTGAGGCCGCCGCAGAGGCCGGCCATGACGAAATTGCGGCTGGCCGGGCCGACCATCAGGCGCCCGTCCGGCCCGGTCAGCGTGGCGAAGGCCGTGATGACCCACGAGCCGACGACATTGACGAAAGCAGTCGACCAAAGCGCGTTCATGCCGAGCAGCGAGACGATGACATAGCTCGACAGGAAGCGGGCCAGCGAGCCGATCGCCGCGCCACAGCCGACCGCCAGATAGAGCCGCATCGCCATCTGGCTGTCGGTCATCGCTCAGCCCACTACCCAGGCGACGGCCCAGAAGCCGAGCGCGACGAACAGCACGCACAGCACTGACGAAGCGACGACGTTGAAGGCGGCGAGCCGTCCCTCGCCGTCGAGCGCGAGGTTGAGCGTCTGCAGGCAGAAGGACGACACCGTGGTGTAGCCGCCGAACAGGCCGACGACGATCAGGTCGCGGACGAGATCGCCGGCGAATACGCCGCCGACAGCCCGCGCCGCGCCTGCGAAGGCGCCGATGGCCAAGGCGCCGGAAACGTTTACCAGCAACGTGCCCCAGGGAAAGGTCTCGCCGATGGTACGGCCGACCACGCCGGAGAGGAAAAAGCGGGAAATGCCGCCGAGGAAACCGCCGATCAGGACCAAGGCGCAAGCCGCAAGGGTCATCGCTTCAATGCCTTTCCAAACGCGATTCCGCATCGGAATCACTTCACGAAATCAGGCATGATGCGAGCGGGAAAACAAATCCTGCCGCGCGAGAGCACGCCTGGCAGGAGTCATCAGCCCATAAGGGCGGTTTCGGGGGAACCCCATCCCCATTTTCGAGGGAGCCTAGGGAGTCGAGGCGGCGCGGTCAATTGGTGCCCTCAGCGGATCAGCGGCGTGTCCCAGAGATCGCCGAGCAGCGTCTTCAATTCCTGGAAGCGCTTCGGCCCAAGCTCCTCGGCCCATTCCCGCTCGATGTCGAGCAGGATGTCCGCCATCTTCTGGTAAGCGGCCCTGCCCCTGTCGGTGAAGTTCACGACGGTCCCACCGGCATCGTCGGGCGCCGCGCTGCGGATGATATAGCCCATCCCCTCCAGCGTCTTCAGCAACTGGTTCATGGCCTGCTTGCTCATCGCGGCCCGCTCGGCAAGCGCGCTCGGACGCATCCCGTCCGGTCCTGGATACTGGATCACGGCCATATGCGGCGGGCTCAAATCGTCGAAGCCGGATGCCCGCAAATCCCTGATCAGCTTGCGGTGGATGGCCAAGGCCGGCACGCGCAGCAGCGCGCCGATCAATGGCGGTTTTTTCGGAGGATCGTCCGTGGATTGGGGCATTGACATGCTGGTAAATTGAGTTTACTCATTTCGGTAAATTCGATTTACCATATGGGAGGATGGAATGCTAGGAAAAGCCAGCAATGTGCGCGTCAATCCGGCGGAAGAAACGATCGGCGATGACGGCGGCCTCGCCATTCGCTTCCTGCTCACCGGCGACCAGTCCAACGGCAGCATCGCGGCCTTCGAACTGACCGTGCCCGGCTCGCAGCGGCTGCTCGCCCCGGCGCACAGCCACGACCACTACGAAGAAACGATGTACGGCATCGAGGGCGTACTGACGCTCACGGTCGACGGCCAGAGGCACGAGGTCGGGGTGGGACAGGCTCTCTGCATTCCGCGCGGCGCGGTCCATCGCTTCGACAACAACACCGCGGAAACCGCCAAAGTGTTGTGCGTGGTCACACCCGCGGCGATCAGCCCGGACTATTTCCGCGAGGCCTTTGCCATTTTTCGCGCCGGCGGCCCGCCGGACCGGGCCAGGATCATGGACCTGATGCGCCGCTTCGGCCTGACACCGGCGGCGGCGGCGCCGCAGGCTTGAGTTCCTGGCGCAAATCGAACTGGGCTGAATGGAACCCGGACAGACCTCAACTCGCGCCAAGCAAATCAAACCGGCAGGCTTGGGAAGGATAGCGGTCGTTCGATGGCCGAACGGGATTTTTATTCGCGCTGTTGACGCGGTCCGGCATGCTAGAGCGTTTCACCATTTCCTGGAAACGGCGAATAACTCTTTGTTTCACGCAATTCCGGACGGAAAACCGCGTCCCACTTTCCTGGAATTGCTCTTAAAACCCGCCGGCCCCCCCGGCGGGCAGACGTCATTTGGCTTGACGGTCTTTCACATTCGCATGGGCGTTCGCCGCCTCGGTATCGGTAGACGGCGTCTTCGTCTCCTCGCCGGCGAACGGACTGCCCTGTCCAGGCGCAAGGTCGCCGCTGTGGCCGGCCTTGTTGGTCTGGAAAGGCTGGCTGTCGGGGCTGAGGCCGTGCTGCGTGGCGTTGAACAGGTGATCGTCCGCCCTGGCAAAACCGGCCAAGGCGATCAGCGATATGCTTGTGACTGCGAGAAAGAGCGTGTGCTTTTTCATATCTGGTCTCCTTTGAGTGCCAGATCGATCCGCGCATTCGGTCTGGCGGTTAAGTGAAGGGACATCGTCCCTTTGCCTGCCCGCCATCTGCATAAGTCAACGCCTGGCGTTGCCGGCTTATTCCGGCGAACACGGTTTCGAGGCTGAAAAGTCGCACGGTCAGGCGCGGCGCACGACGTCAGCGCGCCATTTTCAGCAAAACCGTCTGCGGCCTGCTCGCCAGCGGATCGAGCTGGTGACGTGTATCGGTAACGAACATCAGCCGCTCGCCGACCGTGATGCGGGCCTGCAGAGTATAGGTCCGGCCCTTCTGGATAGCCTTGGGGTCAAAGCCGATGTCGAATTTGATCGGCACCTGGCCGGTGGGCGCTATCCTGCGCTTGGCGATCACGGTCGCCGGTGCGTCTGCCAGCGAGACGTCGGCGAGCTCGACCACGAGCACGGCATCGGGCGGCAGGGCGACGCGTTCGCGATAGGTCACCTCGCCTGCGATCGTCTTTTCGCCGGCATTGGTCACTTCCGGCACGGCAAGCACGCCGACGACCAGCGGCACCAGCCCGAAGATGAAGAACTCCGCGATCCTGTCCAGCATGAGATTGCTCCGCCAAGCAAATCAAACCGATTGGCAAGCTTGGGAAGGATTGCGGTCGTTCGATGGCCGAACGGGAGTTTTTTCTGACGCATGTCGTTGCCCCAGAACCGCTGCACACTTCTGGGCGACATGCATTATTCGCCTTGTTTCTTCCAGCGGTCCGCAGCTTGATCGTCGGCTTCCTTGGCTTCGACCCAGCCGCCTTGAGTTCCGTCGGCGAGATGCTCCTTCTTCCAGAAGGGCGCGCGCGACTTCAGGTAATCCATCAGGAAATTCGCCGCCTCGAAGGCCGCCTGGCGGTGCGACGAGGCCGCGACCACCAGCACGATGCTTTCGCCCGGCGCTATCTTGCCATGGCGATGGATGACGGTGAGCCCTTGCAGCGGCCAGCGCTCGAGGGCTTGCGCGGCGATGCGGCCGATCTCGGCCTCGGCCATACCGGGATAGTGCTCGAGCTCGAGCACTGACAGCGCACCCTGCTCGTCGCGGCAAAGGCCGGAGAAGGTGACCACTGCGCCGATATCGGTCCGGCCCTCGGTCAGGTCGGCGATCTCGGCGGCGACGTCGAAATCCTCGCGCTGGATGCGGATGGCGGGCACCACGGCGCCGGCCATCTCAGCCCCCGGTCATCGGCGGAAACAGCGCGATTTCGCGCGCGCCCGCTATCTTCTCGCGGTGGCCGACATGTTCCTGGTTGATGGCGACGCGGATGACGTCGGGGTATTGCAGCGCGTTCTCATACTCCTCGCCGCGCGACTTCAGCCAGCGCAGCAGATCGGCGACCGTCTCGATGCCGGAAGGCAATTCGACGTCCTCTTCCGGCTTGCCGATCCGCTCGCGCACCCAGGCGAAATAGATGAGCTTCGTGGGCATTGTCTTCACTCGTCCATGATGTGCTTGAGGCCGGCGCGGAAATAGTCGTAGCCGGTGTAGAGCGTGACGAGCGCCGCGACCCACAGCAGCACCAGGCCGATCTGGGTGGTCAGCGGAAAGATCTTGTCGCCGGCCGGGCCGACCAGCAGGAAGGCGATGGCAACCATCTGGATCGTGGTTTTCCACTTGGCGAGCTGGGTCACCGGCACCGACACCTTCAAGGCGGCCAGATATTCGCGCAGGCCCGAAACCAGGATCTCGCGGCACAGGATGATGATGGCCGCCCAGAGCGACCAGCCGGCGATGCCGCCATGGCGGTCGGTGTCGGCGGCAAGCAGGAGCAGGCAGGTGGCGACCAGCAATTTGTCGGCGATCGGATCCAGCATCTTGCCGATGTTGGAGGTCTGCTGCCAGGCGCGCGCGAAATAGCCATCGAAGTAATCGGTGATGGAGGCCAGCAGGAAAATGACCAGTGCCGACCAGCGGGCGAAGTCGGACGACTTCAGATGCCCCTCGAGAAAAAAGCACAGCACGACCAGCGGCACCGCGACGATGCGGGCATAGGTGAGGATGTTCGGCAGGTTGAACGCGCGTTGTGCCATGTTGTCTCGGGAAATCTCCTCCGCCAGACGTACTCAAATCAGAAGCGAATGTAGGGGGTCAACAGGCGAGATTCGATTGGACAGGGAAAAATGCCACGGATGCGTCGAGAACAAGGACGATGCAGACGTCTGATCGCCGGGGCGAGCTATCGCGGACCTTCGAGATTAGCGGAGGTCTCTGTGCGTTCGTCATCCACGGGCGAAGCGGACGCGCCTAGGATGACGAAGTCGCGGGTTCTCCGCCAATCTTCTGACTAGAGTTAGCCAGCGCAAGTCTCTTCAACCTTCCGTGCCCGACCCTTAGCCCTCTCAGCTCTCGTGGAAGTGATTGTAGACCAGCTTCGCCACATGCTCGGAAATGCCGTCGACTTTGACCAGGTCCCCGACCGCGGCGCGGCTGACCGCCTTGGCGGTGCCGAAGGCGAGCAGCAGGGCGCGCTTGCGGCCCGGGCCGATGCCGGCGATCTCGTCGAGCGGGCTTTTGACCATCTCCTTCTTGCGCCGCGCCCGGTGCGAGCCGATGGCGAAACGGTGCACCTCGTCGCGCAGGCGCTGGACGAAATAGAGCACCGGATCGCGCACTGGCAGCATGAAGGAGTCCCTGCCCTTGACGAAGAAGCGCTCGCGGCCGGCGTCGCGGTCCGGGCCCTTGGCGATGCCGATGGCCACCACCCGGTCCTCGACGCCGAGATCGGCGAGGATCTGGCGCACCGCCGTCATCTGGCCCTGGCCGCCGTCGATCAGGATGACGTCCGGCCAGGCCGGGAAGCCGCCATTGCCGGCGACCAGATCCTCCTCGCCTGTTTCGTCCTCGACCGCCGGGCCGGGCTGAACGTCGCCATGTTCCTTGAGCAGCCGCGAAAAGCGCCGCTGCATCACTTCGCGCATCATGCCGAAATCGTCGCCCGGCGTGATCTCGGTCGAGCGGATGTTGAATTTCCGGTACTGGTTCTTCACGAACCCCTCCGGCCCGGCGACGACCATGGCGCCGACCGCATTGGTGCCCATGATGTGCGAGTTGTCGTAGACCTCGATGCGCACCGGCGGTTTTTCCAGGCCGAAGGTCTCGGCAAAACCCTTGAGCAGGCGCGCCTGGGTCGAGGTCTCGGCCAGCCTGCGGCCGAGTGCCTCGCGCGCGTTCTGCAGCGCATGGTCGGTCAGGTCCTTCTTCTCGCCGCGCTGCGGCACCGAGATGGATATCTTGCGGCCGACATGGGTGGAGAGCGCCTCGGCGAGCAGTTCCTGTTCCTGCGCGGTCTGCGACAGAAGCAGCGCGCGCGCCGGCAGTTTGTCGTCATAGAACTGCGCCAGGAACGAGCCCAGCACCTCCGCCGGCTCCAGCGCCGGATCGGCCTTGGGGAAATAGGCGCGGTTGCCCCAGTTCTGGCCGGTGCGGAAAAAGAACACCTGGATGCAGGTCTGGCCGCCTTCCTGGTGGATGGCGAAGACGTCGGCCTCTTCCACCGTCTGCGGGTTGATGCCCTGATGCGCCTGCACATGCGAGAGCGCCGCAAGACGGTCGCGGTAGATGGCGGCGCGCTCGAAATCGAGCTCCTCCGAGGCCTGCTGCATGGCGGCCGAGATTTCGGTCTTCACCTTCTGGCTGCGGCCGGAAAGGAAATCCTTCGCTTCTTCGACCAGCTCGGCATAGCCCTGATGCGAGATCTCGCCGGTGCAGGGACCGGCGCAGCGCTTGATCTGGTAGAGCAGGCAGGGCCGCGTGCGGTTCTCGTAGAAGGAGTTGGTGCAGCTTCGAAGCAGGAAGGCGCGCTGCAGCGAATTGATGGTGCGCCCGACCGCGCCGGCCGAGGCGAAAGGGCCGAAATAGTCGCCCTTGCGCGAGCGCGCGCCGCGATGCTTGTAGATGCCGGGCGAGACATGGTCGCCGGTCAAGAGGATGTAAGGAAACGACTTGTCGTCCCGCATCAGCACGTTGAAGCGGGGCCTAAGCCGCTTGATGAGGTTGGCCTCCAGCAGCAGCGCCTCGATCTCGGTGCGGGTGACGACGAACTCCATCGTCGCCGTCTCGCGCACCATGCGGCCGATGCGGGCGGTGTGGAACCGCCCCTGAGCATAGTTGGTGACGCGCTTCTTCAGGCTGCGCGCCTTGCCAACATAGAGCACGTCGCCGGCGGCGTTCATCATGCGGTAGACCCCGGGCTGGTTGGGCAGCCGCTTGACGAAGGTCTGGATCACCTCGGCGCCGACCATGCCGTCGGCGTCGCCGGCATGAGGCGTCCAGTCTATGGCCGTGAAGGCGACGTCAGGCCCGGTCGGGATCGACTCCGGCTCGACGATCTCCTCCGCCGCCTCGTCCTCGATGTCGAGATCGACATCGGGCGGCAGGTCGTCGGCGGCGCCGTTTCTTTTATGTCTTTGGGCTGCGGGACTCATTCCACCATGCCTGTCACATCGGGCGTCTGCCACGCAAGATGCTGGCCGCCGTCGAGCGCGATCATCTGGCCCGTCACCGAGCGCGCCTGCCAGAGATAGCGGATCGTGGCGCCGAATTCGGGCAATTGCGGGCCGCGCTTCAGGATCAGGCCATCGACCTGCTTGCCGAAATCATCGTCGTCCTGTCGCTTGTTCTTCAGTGTCGGGCCCGGGCCTATGGCGTTGACGCGGATGCGCGGTCCGAGCGCCTGCGCCAGCATCTCGGTCTGCGTCCACAGCGCCGATTTCGACAGCGCATAGGAGAAATAGCGTGGCGTCGGCCGCCAGACGCGCTGGTCGATGATGTTGACGATCAGCCCCTCTTCGCCTTCAGGCAGGGCGCGGGCAAAGGTCCGCGCCAGAAGCGCCGGCGCCTTCACATGGATGGCGAAGTGGCGATCCCAGGCCTGCCAGTCGAAATCCTCGACACGATCGTCGACGAACAGGGAAGCGTTGTTGACCAGCAGCGTGACAGGTCCGAGCGCCGCTTGCGCGCGACCGACAAGGCCGGCCACGGCTTCCATGTCAGTGAGGTCGGCGGCTACCATGGCGGCGCGGCCGCCTTCGCCCGCGATCTTCTCCGCCAGCGCCTCGGCCTCGTCGCTTGACCGGTTGGCGTGGATGGCGACAGCAAAGCCATTGGCGGCAAGGTCCTCGACGATCGCCTTGCCGATCCGTCTTGCTCCACCCGTCACCAGCGCGACAGCCGTGGCTTGTCTCATCTTGTCAATCCTCAATCGGCTTCACGATTCCGGGAAGCCGGCACAATATGACGGGCCAAGCGTTAAATGCCATTTCCACCTGGGGCAAGAATGTGGCGAAGCCGCCCGGACGCGCGTCCGCCCCGCCGGATTCGGGGCACCGTTCCCGGCAATATATGTCGCCGGAGCCCTTGAACCAAGCGGTGTGCAGCGCAACATATTTAGCCTGCTGACATTCGCTGTTGCGAAGATGCAACGTCAACTTTCGGCCTCATTCGCGCCGGGATATGACCCAAGTTCAGGTTCGCTTCAGCCGCATTTCAGCACGACATTTGGAACCGTTGAGCGCCAAGCCCGTTTATCCCCCCGGACGGGCCGGGGCGTTTCATGAACAAACAAGCCTAAGTGTCTTGTGGCTTAAGGAGAGTATAACAATGAAGACCAATCTCAAATTCGCGCCGCTCGCTGCTGCGCTCGGGCTGTTCGCCCTTGGTGGTACCGCCTTCGCGGCCGACGTCGTTTCCGAGGAGCCGCCGGCTCCCGCCCCGGTTGCCGAGCTTCCGGTTGCTTCATGGGCCGGCCCTTATGCCGGTATCAATCTCGGCTACGGCTTCGGCGGCCATGTGAAGGCCCCGGGCGTCGACGCCAAGACCAAGGGCTTCATCGGCGGCGTTTTCGGCGGCTACAACTGGCAGCAGGATAACTTCGTCTACGGTGCTGAAGCCGACCTCGGCTACAACGGCACCAAGGGTTCGGACAACGGCCTTTCGGCCAAGACCGGCATCGAAGGTTCGCTGCGCGCTCGCCTCGGCTATGCCGTGACCCCGGAAATCCTGCTCTACGGCACGGGTGGTCTCGCTGCCAAGAACCAGAAGATCGACGACAGCGTCACCGGCGTGAACGACAGCAAGGCCATGCTCGGCTGGACCGCCGGCGCCGGTACCGACATCAAGATCACGGACAACGTGTTCGGCCGCGTCGAGTATCGCTACACCGACTACGGCAGCAAGAACTTCGGCGACACGGGCAAGGTCAAGTCTTCGGACAACCGCGTCACGTTCGGCGTCGGTATGAAGTTCTAAGTCGTAAAAGCCACGACACGGAAAAGCCGGGCCTTGCGCCCGGTTTTTTTGTGTCCGCGGAAGACGGAAGGGCTGCGAGCTCCCCAGTCGTCCTCATTTCGACCGCTTCGGCGGTTTCGCCTTCGCCGGCAGCGTCTCGACGAAAGCCAATGCGCGGCCGAGCCAACCGGCAAGATCGGCGTCGGTTGCCGTCCCTTCGGACGCGACACGGATATAGCCTTCCATCGAGCGTCCACCCATCTCCATCGTGCTTGCATGAGGAAGTGCCGCGGCAGCCGCATGCGCGCCCTTGCCGACGCGTACCAGAAGCCCGCGCTTCGAGGTGCCGATCAGCATGTTGCCGTTGATCATGAAACAGGTGCCGCCGAACATCTTCTGCTCGGTGAAGGCGCGTCGACCGAGGGCGGCGCGCAGGCGTGCGACCATCGGGTCCGGCGCGGCGCTGGTTGAGGGCTTTGCCATCTTCACCACTCCGACTTGGGTGATGCCAGGCAAGCATGGAAGGGAATGGGGTTCAAGTGGGGGCGGCGTTATGGAGAAGTGCAGCGGCGAAGCTGCTGATCTCCCCCGCAAAGGGGGAGATTGGCAGTTCTCACCCCGGCACGCTTGCCTTCAGCTCCGGGAACTTCTCGTCAAACCTCGCGGCCCAACGCACGAGCCGGCTGTGGCCTTTCTCCCATTGGCCGGAAAAGCGCAACGCGAGATAGCCGAGGGCGGCGCGCAGCGCCATGTGGCCGGCGGTGATCTTCTTCGGCAGCTTCGGCGGATTGGCGTTGATGAAGTCGAGCGCGGTGGCGATCTTGGTCCACTGGCGGTCGAGCCAGGGCTGGTAGACCATCGCCTCCGGCCGCGTGCGGCGCTCGTAGACCATTGACAGGGCGCAGTCGCAGATGCCGTCGGCCAGCGCCTCGAGAACTTCCGCCTCGAGCCGCTTGTCCGGATTGCGCGGGAAGAGTGCGTTCTTCGACAACCGGTTGAGATGCTGGGTGATGGCGCGGCTGTCATGGATGGAGCGGCCGTCCTCCAGCACCAGCGCCGGGATCTTGCCGAGCGGATTGGCCGAGATCAGATCGGCGGGCTTGTCCTCCGTCTTGACCGGCACGAGGTCGATCGCGATGCCGGCATAGGCGGCCGCCATGCGGACCTTCGAACTGTAGGGCGACGTGGAAGCGTAGAGCAGTTTCGGCATGATCGGATTCCCAGTTGTTTACGGCACTGTTGACCGATCGGGATCCGAAGGGCAACGGCCAGCCGGGCAATCCGGATTGGCCAATGCATCTTGCCGGCGCAGGCACCCCAAAGAAAAAGCTCCCGGACGTTTTGCCTGGCGGCAAAATTTCCGAGAGCTTTAGGAGGAGCGCCCGCTCCGACTCCGCTCGCTCTGACACCGAATTGGCGAGAGGGGTGCCAAGGTGGCACCCGCCCTCACCTGTTGCGGTTCGCGAGCGAAGCTACGCGATTACTTCTTGGCGGCCGGCTTCTTCGCCGGAGCTGCCTTCTTGACAGCGGCCGGTGCCTTGGCGGCGGCGGCCTTCATCGGAGCCTTGGCGGCGGGCTTGGCCGCGGCCTTGGCTGCCGGCTTCTTGGCGGCAGGCTTGGCCGCCGGCTTGGCCGCGGCCTTGGCGGCGGGCTTGGCCGCTGCCTTCGCCACCGGCTTCTTGGCGGCGGGCTTAGCCACAGCCTTCGCCGCTGCCTTGGCCGGAGCCTTGGCGGCGGGCTTGGCCGCTGCCTTCTTCACTGCTGCAGGTTTCGCGGCAGCCTTAGCTGCCGGCTTCTTTGCCGGCGCTTTCGCCGCCGGCGCCTTGGTTGTCGTCTTTGCCATGCGATGCCCCTTGCGTTTTGCCGATGGTCGTGAGTGACCCGGCGTGTCTATGCATATCTGACTCGCGACTGTCTAGCCAGCGAAGCAACACAATGATTTTCAGTTATTGAATTTTGGTTACACGAAACGCTCGAAGATGCATCTCATTGAAAAATTGTGAGCGAATCTGTCACTTTCGAAGTGACGGCCCGGCCCACAGATTTTCGTGCGGCTTCTATCGCCCGATCCTCCACCGACCGGCGGCATAACCTTGCATCACAATGTGAGCAGAGTGCTCATAATGGACAAGAGGCCGTCGGAGGTCGACTTCATCTTGTCCAGCAGAAACATCTACAGATGAACCGGCCATGCGCGACGGCCAAAGCTTGAGCGCTTTAAAGTGAGCTTAAGGCTCATATTCAGGCGCCACAATCAAGCGCCCGCCGGTTGGCGTCCGTGCTGCAGGCGGCGCGCCGGCTCGACCCGGTGCAGATGGACGGCGTAGGTGTCCCAGGGCGGCGAGTGCGCGATCCTGGCTAGCATGCGGCCGATCTCGCCGCGATGGTAGCTGCCGTGCAAGACGATATGGGTCAGCATCTCCTGCCTCGTCATGCAGCCCCTGTCGCCGTCGGTGAAGGTGAAGGCGACCGGGTCGGCAAGCTCTTGCTCCGCAACGGTTTCAAGATAGTCGAGATACCAGCCGTCGATCTCGGCCAAGGCGACGCGCAACGCGCGCGGTTCGGGCGTGTCCGGCGTATTGTCGCTCGCATAGCCATGGGCGACGCCCCTCAGATGCGCGGCAAAAATCCGCGACACGACATGGATATGGTTCATCAGGTGGATCGCGGCGCGCCGCTCCTCGGGGTCGCGGGACGGATCCATCCCCGCAAGCTTTCCCGCGAGCTCATCATTCGCCCAGGCCTGATAGACAAGCAGGCTCTTCAGCAAGGTCTTGGGGCTCATGTTCCGGCCCATTTGCGTTGGTGAAATGAATGTGAGTATCCTGTTTATATTCTCGGGAGACGGGCCAGCATGTCTACTCGCATTGCAAAGCCGGCCGCGCGCATGCGCAAGCAGCCGCGCCAGGCGCGTTCGATCGCCACCGTCGAGGCGATCATCGAAGCCGGTGCTCGCGTTCTTAGCGAGCTCGGCTGGGCGGGCTTTTCCACCAACAAGGTGGCAGAGGCCGCAGGCGTCAGCATCGGCTCGCTCTATCAATATTTCCCCGACAAGCTCGCTCTGGTCGAAGCGATCCGGCGCCGTCACTTCGATCATGTGCTGTCGGTGATTCGCGAAGCGGCGGCCGACGAGAAGCCGCTGAGGCAATTCGCGCGCGAGCTGGTGCGCGGCATGATCGGCGCGCACTCGATCCATCCGACGTTGCACCAGGTGCTGCTCGACGAGGCGCCCGGCGACCGCGGCTCGCGTGCCGCGCATGCCTCGTTCCAGACGCGCTATCTCGAACATTACGCGGCGGCCGTCGCGCAGTACCGCAAGCGCCGCAAGGATACCGAGACGATGGCGCGCGTGCTCTCGTCAGCGATCGAAGGCGTGATCCACAACGCGGCGCGCCGCAACATGCTCGACGCGCCGGAATTGCAGAAGCAGCTCGTCGAGCTGATCGAGGCTTACGTATCGGGCGGCAGGGCAACCTGAGGCAGCGACGGCTGAGAGGCTGGCGCCGGCCGCGTGCCCGCGCCTCCTCGGTTACCGGCATCGCAATTAAATTCATATCGCCTGTCGATTCCGACGATCGCCGTTCGTCGTATCATCGCAACCTGCAAACCGAAGGAACACAAAGATGCGTTTCATGATGCTGATGATCCCCGGCGGCTACGCGACCGCGGCTCCCGACGTCAGGCCCGAAGCCGAGGCCGTGGCGACGATGATGAAATACAATGAAGAGCTGAAGCGGGCCGGCGTGCTGCTTGCGCTCGATGGGCTGCATCCGCCGTCCTCGGGCGCGCGGGTTTCCTTCAAGGGCGGCAAGCCAGCCGTCACCGACGGCCCGTTCGCCGAGGTCAAGGAAGTGCTCGGCGGCTATTGGATGATCGACGTGCGCTCGCCCGAGGAAGCCATCGAATGGGCACGCCGCTGCCCCGCGGGGGAAAACGACGTCATCGAGGTCCGG
The DNA here is from genome assembly GCF_006439495.1 of Mesorhizobium sp. B3-1-8. Classification (NCBI taxonomy): domain Bacteria; kingdom Pseudomonadati; phylum Pseudomonadota; class Alphaproteobacteria; order Hyphomicrobiales; family Phyllobacteriaceae; genus Mesorhizobium; species Mesorhizobium sp. B3-1-8. The sequence continues at coordinate 159,656 of NZ_VFTK01000005.1, read as the reverse complement.
CGCGTTTTCGAGATGAACGATTTTCCCGAGGACGTCCAGAAGGTCGTCGACGGGTTCGACGAGCTCAAGGATTGACCGCGACTGCAACGATCGAAGCGGTCTGGCGGATCGAGCAGCCGAAACTCGCCGCCAGGCTCACCCGCACCCTGCGCGATGTCGGGCTGGCCGAGGAGGTGGTGCAGGATGCCTTTGTCGAGGCGCTGGAGCGCTGGCCCGGCGACGGCATTCCGCACAACCCGGCCGCCTGGCTGACCAGGGTCGCCATGAACCGCGCGCTCGACCGGCTGCGCCGCACCGTGCTGATCGACGGCAAGCATCGGCAGCTGGCCGTCGATCTCGCCGAGCTGGAGTGCGCCATGCCCGACATCGAGGCGGCGCTCGACGAGGATATCGACGACGATCTGTTGCGACTGATCTTCACCTCTTGCCATCCGGTGCTGCCGGCAGAGCAGCGCGCGGCGCTTGCGCTGCGGATGCTGGGCGGACTGTCGACGCCGGAGATCGCGCGCGCCTTCCTGGTGCCCGAGGCCACCGTCGCCCAGCGGATCGTGCGCGCCAAGCGGACCTTGCGCGACGCCGTCATCGCCTTCGAGACGCCGCGCGGGCAAGAGCGGCGCGAGCGCCTGACTGCTGTGCTGGAGGTGATCTACCTGATCTTCAACGAAGGCTATGTCACGTCCTCCGGACCGGACTGGCTGCGAGCCGATCTCGGCAACGAGGCACTGCGCCTCGGCCGCCTGCTGGCGACGCTGATGCCGGAGCAACCGGAGGCGATCGGACTGCTGTCGCTGATGGAACTCGGCGCCTCGCGCTTCGGCGCCCGCACAGACGGAGCCGGCAATCCGATCCTGCTGCTCGACCAGAACCGCGGCCGCTGGGACTGGTCGCTGATCCGGCGCGGCCTCGACCGATTGAAACGCGCGATGGCGCTCACGCCGACGCCCGGTCCCTATCAGCTGCAGGCGATGATCGCCGCCTGCCATGCCCGCGCGGTGAGCGCGGCCGACACCGACTGGATCGCCATTGCCGCCTATTACCAGGCGCTCGCGCTGGCGGCGCCCTCGCCCATCGTCGAGGTCAATCGGGCGGTCGCCGCCAGCATGGCGTTCGGACCGGCGCAAGGGCTGGCCATCGCCGATGCGCTGCGGGACGAACTGCGGCTGAAAGAGTCGTACCTCTTGCCCACGGTGCGCGGCGACCTTCTGGCGAGGCTCGGACGGATGGAGGAGGCCCGCGCCGAATTCCGCCGCGCCGCCGAGCTAACAGCAAATGAGCGGGAGCGCGCGCTGCTGCTGGCGCGGGCTGGTGATGGAGACGGTTGAGAGAAAAAGGATAGGCCGGCGGGACAGCGCCCCTCCGGCCTGCCTATCAGCCGGAAAATTTACCTAAGCACGCGGCAGCGGCCGTTATAAACCAGCCAGCGGTCGAAGCCCGAGACGCAGAATTCGACATTGTCGCCGATCGAGGCAAAGCCCTGGCCTTCCTCGATCAGGTAGAAGATCGAGCGGTCGCGGCCGTCCGACAGGTTGACGGTGGCGCGGCAATAGTGGCGGCCGATCGGCCATTCGTCGCTCGCCCGCTCGTAGCGATGCTGGCGGATGTTGCGGAAATCTGTGATCGCGACGTCCGGCAGATGCGGCACGTGATGCACTTGGTAGGAGAAGCGGTCGGTGATCTTGCTCAGCACCCAGCTTTCGCCGCAGACGCTGCCATCGTCGCCGCTGTAGACGGAAAGGTCTGCGGCCTGCGCCGCCTGGGTGAAGCCCAGCGGAGCGACAAAGGGAGTGGACAGCGCAACCAGCGCGGCAAGGGCGGAATGGGCGAAGCGAGTCATGACAGCCTCTCAAGGTCGGTTCCGCGCACTGTGCGGATTCGCTTGGCGGCGGTCAAGCGGTCGCGAAAACAATGGTTTCCACAAAACTTCGTTCCAGACTTCACCAGCTAATTGGGTTGCATGGAGATTCAGGTCATACCGGCATCGCCTGAACCTCCATACAGCCTAAAACGTGCCGGCAAGCAGCAGCCCGCCGATGACCGCGATGTTGATCAGGAACGCATTGCGCAGCACCTCGCGCTCCGGCTCCTCGCTGGCCCAGAAACGCAGCAGCATCGCGTTCGTCGCCAGCGTGAAGATGACCAGCGCGCCGGCGGCGAAGGGCCGGGCCATGCCAACGGCAAGCAGGAAACCCGCAACGATCTCGACCGCCGAACCGGCGGCCAGCATCAAGGCCGGAGCCGGAAATTTCTGCGCGGCCATATAGCCGCGCATCGCCCCGAATTTCAGGAAATGTTCGATGCCGGCGAAGACGAACACGCCACCGATGAGGAGAGCGCCAAGCGCTTGAACGGTTTGACCAGGCATGGCGGCCTCCTCTCGATGATCTGCTTCGCTCCGCTCAGTCCTCGGGGAGGAAGGCCGGGTTGTAGACGACCTCCCACAGGTGATCGTCGGGATCCTGGAAATAACCGGCATAGCCGCCCCAGAAGGTTTCTTGCGCCGGCTTGACCACGCGCGCCCCGGCCTTGACGGCCTCGGCCATCACGGCGTCGACCTCGGCCTCGCTGCCGACATTGTGGCCGATGGTGAGCTCGGTCGGGCTGCGGCCGCTCTGCGGCACCGTGGCATCCCAGGCGATGTTGGCGCGTTCGTAGATGGCGAATTTCAGGCCGCCGGCGAGCTCGAAGAAGGCGACGGCGCCATGCTCGAATTCCCGGCCGATGATGCCTTCGGTCGGCAGGCCGAGGCCGTCGCGATAGAATTTGAGCGACGCTTCCAGATCGTCGACGCCGAGCGTCAATACGGTGATGCGAGCTTTCATTTCTCTCACTCCTTTCTATATTCGAAACCAACATCCGAAATCGGATGTGGTCGGCAAACGCGCCGATGGGCGCCATCAGGCTGCGTCTGTTCTGCCATGGATGGAGTGGCCGGCCTTGAAGATTTCGGCCAAAATTGACCGTCGCACCGATCCGGCATCCGATGGTTGAGATCGGAGAAGAAATGGAACCGGTCCTGGCGCAGACAACCGGCTTCTTCCGGGAACGGCCCGCTGGCAAAGGCCTGACCGATGCCTTCTGTGCGATCTGGGTCCACCGCATGGACGAGCGCGCCGCTCCGCCCATCGTCATCACGCCTGACGCGACGATCGACCTGCAATGGATCGACGGCCGCTTCCGCGTTGCCGGGCCGGACAGGGAGCCACAGATCGAGATGCCTGCCGCCGGCGCGGTGATTGTCGGCTTCCGCTTCCGGCCGGGCGCGGCCGCCGGCTGGCTCGGCGTGCCGGCCAGCGAAATCGTCGGCGGGCGGCTGGACCTCCAGGAGTTATGGGGCACGCGTGCCCGCGAACTGTCGGATCGCATCAAGGCTGCGACCGATCTGCCGGCCATGCTGCGGCAGTTGGAAGAGACGGTCGGCATGCACACCGAGGGCCGCGATGCGCTGGACCCGCGGATGGGCCGGGCCTTTGGTGTCCTCGACGAGGGCCTGTCGCCGGAGACGCCGCTGGTTCCCTTCCTGCAACGCCATTTGCATATGAGCGAACGGACGCTGCGACGCCGCTTCGAGGACGCCTTCGGCTATGGCCCGAAGACGCTCGACCGCATCCTGCGCTTCCACCGGTTCCGGCGCCTGCAACGGCAGCAGGGCGAAGCCTCGACCGCGCTGCTCGCTATCGAGGCCGGCTATGCCGACCAGGCGCATCTGATCCGCGAAAGCCGGCGGCTGACCGGTGTGACGCCTACGGCGCTGGCTTAGGCGCGCGGTCGCCCTGCTCGCCCGCCAGCCAATCAAGCGTCCATCGCGACGGCTGCCGGAGAGCAAGCGCCTTGTGAAGGGCGGGCAACAGCACCTTCAATTCGCCTTCCAGCGTGTAGGGCGGATTGACCACCACCATCCCGCTGCCGTCGAGGCTGGGCTCGTCTGAGGCAGGCCGGATATCGAAGGCAATGTCGAGCAGTTTTGGAATGCCGGTCTCCCTCAGCGCCGCGCGGAAAGCGGTCACCGCCCTGCGATCCTTGATCGGGTACCAGAGCGCGTAGATGCCGCCCGGCCAGCGCCGATGCGCCTTCAGCAGGCCATCGACGAGCCTGGAGAACTCGCCCTCCTCCTCGAAGGGCGGATCGATGAGGACGAGGCCGCGCTTCTCCTTCGGCGGCAGTTGCGCGCCCAGCGCCAGCCAGCCGTCGAGCTCGATCACCCTCGCCTGGAAATCGCCGACGAGGACGGATTTCAGCCGTGCGGCATCCTCGGGGTGAAGTTCGACCGCCGTCAACCGGTCCTGGTTGCGCAGGAGATGTCGCACGATCAGCGGCGAGCCGGGATAATGCTTGAGGCCGGCGTCGGGATTTTGCGCGCGCACCGCCTCCAGATAGGGCTGAAGCAGCGCCGCCGCCCGCGGCTCGAGCGTCGCCTCGGCCAGCCGGCCGATGCCGCCCTGCCATTCGCCGGTCTTGCCTGCCTCCACCGAGGCAAGGTTGTAGCGGCCAATGCCGGCATGGGTGTCGATGACGCGAAACGCCTTATCCTTCTGCTTGAGGTATTCGACGAGGCGCGCGAGCACGGCATGCTTGACGACATCGGCGAAATTGCCGGCGTGGTAGGCGTGGCGATAATTCATGCGCGCCTACCTCTAGAGAGCATGATGTCGACCGAAAACCGCTTCACACTTTTCGGCATCATGCTCGTGGCGAACCGTTGCGGCCCCAGCGTGGCGGTGGCGGCTGCGAATTGGGATTCTGCGGATCGCCTCCGCCGCGGCGCCCGAAGACCAGCGACAGCGCCAGTCCGGCAAGGCCGACGCCCATCAGCGTATAGCCGGCCGGCTGCGCGCGTTCGTCGATCGAGCCGGTGCCGGCGCGCAGGATGAGATCGACCGCGCGCATGTCGATGCCGTCGGCATCGCCGGGGCCGACGGTGAACACATAAGGACCGGGCGTGACCCTATCGATGACGCCGCCCTCGTCGCGAAAGATCTTGTCGGGCAGTTGCGGGCTCGCCTGGCGGGGATTGTCGGTGTGGTTGAAGGAGAGCGCCGACGCCAGCACCGTGCGGCCGCCGTTCGCCGCGGTCAGCATCAGCACCGTGCGCTGCTGGCCAGCGACCCGTTCGGCCCGCGCTGTCAAGTCGACCAGCACCCGCACCGGCGCGTCGCTTGCGGCGAGTTGCACGGTGACCGGCCGGAAGCGGCCGCCCTCATAGACGCGGTAAGTACCGATCGCATGGCCGGAAAAATTGCTCATCGCCCAGGGATAGAAGATGCCGATGGCGGCACCGGCGATGAGGAGAAGGACACAGAGGAAGCGCATTCAGAGCCTTGGTTTTCTGGGCGAGATCGCCGCTATTTTTTGGCGGGTTCGTTTCGGGCAGCTTCGCGGACCCGCTCCATCTCGTCCAGAAACATTTCCAGGCCAAGCTCGAAAGTCTTGTCGAAGCCGCTGGCGCCGAAATAGGCGCCGGCCTTAATAACGCTCGGATAGTCGCGCGCCAGTTCCTCGTCGCTGACGGTGGTGACCGCCGAAGGCCCCTTGGCGTAGCCGGCCGTCTCGTCGAGGATCGCCCCCATCAGATAATAGCCGGCGGCGCGGAACAGGCGGGCGCTGAGCTCGGGGCCGAAACCGCCATCCTCGAACAGGCCGATGATGGCGTTGAGCTTGGCGAGGCAGGGCGGCGAGTTCATGCGATAGACGACGATGAAGGGCGCGAAGGCCGGGTGCTCGGTGGCGACGCGGCGGAATTCCTGCATGCCGACACGCGCCCGCTCGCGCCACGGCAGGCTGTCGTCAGGGATGACAAGCCTGCTCATCTGCCGGTCGACCAGCGACTCGTAGAGATGCGCCTGCGAGGGGAAGTGGTGGTAGATGCTCATCGCCTCGCAGCCGAGCCTGGCGGCGAGCTTGCGCATCGAAAAGCCGGAAAGCCCTTCCCGCTCGATCACCTCGAAGGCGGCGTCCTCGATCATCTCGCGGGAGAGCTTTCCCCGGGGTCGCTTTTTTTTGCTCTGTGCATCCATGGCGGCGCTTGACAACTTACACTGTAAGGTTCATCTTCCACACACCTTACAACGTAAGGCTAACAAAAACCAGAGGAGAAGATCATGTCAGTCATTCGCATCGTCTCAACCGTGCATTCCTGCCTTCGTTCCGCCTCGCTCATCGCCGCCGCGAGCGTGTTTGTCACTGCTCTGGCTTCCGCGCCCGCCCGGGCTGATGACTACGACGCCGCCCTCAAGGACATCCAGTCGACGATGGGCGGCGTGCCGAGCTTCGTGAAACAGTTCCCGAAAGCCGGTCTGCCCGGGGCGTGGGCCGAGGTCAAGGCCATCGAGCTCAGCGACAAAACGGCGCTGACGCCGAAGGAGAAGTCGCTGATCTCGCTGGCGGTCGCCGCGCAGATCCCGTGCAGCTACTGTATCTGGTCGGACACCGAGAACGCCAAGCACGCCGGCGCCACCGACGAGGAGATCCAGGAGGCCGTCGCGATGGCCGCGCTGACACGCCACTGGAGCACGATCTTCAACGGCATGCAGGTCGATTTCGACCAGTTCAAGAAAGAGATGGCCGGGCAGTAAGACTTATCCCGGCATAGCTTATCCGGCAAAGCGGGCGGGCGCGAACCCCGCCCGCCTTTCGCCGCCTCGGTCGACGCTCCAACCAAGCTTGTGGATTCGCCGCCGCCGCTGCTCTATAGGAACAGCGCCTTGAAAAACGCTGGCACGGATCCGATATCGGACCGCCGCCGGCCGGGCCGACATCCGAGAGTTGCCGCTTTGCAGGCCCTCGGATAGCGCTTCCGCCCCGGCCGGGCGGCCCATTGGAGACCTGATTGAAGCGAGCGATATCGATAATCGTCACTCTGGCGCTGCTGGCATGGCTTGCCAGCGACCAGCGCTGGAAGATGGTGGGCGATGCTTTCGCCTCCATCACGCCCGGCGCTTTCGTGGCGGTGGCGGCGGCGCTGTTCGTCACCTATGTGCTCAGGGCGCTGCGTGTCTGCGACGAGTTTCGCGACGATGTGAACGGCCGCTTCGGCGCCGTGCTTCGCGTCATCCTGATCCACAATGCGATGATCAACGTCGTGCCGTTCCGCGGCGGCGAGACGGCCTTCCCGATCCTCTTGCGCCAGGTGTTCGGCGTCTCGATCGTGCGCGCCAGCGCTTCGCTGCTTTGGTTTCGGCTGCAGGACGCTTTCGTCGTCGGTGTGCTGGCCTGTCTGGTCTGGCCGGGCCTGCATCCGGCGCTCAGGGCCGCCGGCATCGCGGCGCTGATCGCCGCCGCATGGTATCTGCCGCGCTGGGCGCGCGCGCCGCATAACTGGACCACTGGCGGCAGGATTGTCTCGAAGCTCGGCAAATTGCGCGATATCTTCACCGAAGCGACGGGACGCTCACGCTATGGCTGGTGGTGGACGATCGCCAACTGGGCGCTGAAGCTCGGCGTGCAGGGATGGCTGCTCGCAATGCTGCTCAACATCTCGTTCCAGACCGCCTTTCCGGGCGCCGTCGGCGCGGAAGCCGCGGCCATCCTGCCGGTGCAGGGCGTCGCCGGTTTCGGCACCTATGAGGCGGGCGCCGCAGCCGCATTGCTCTATTCCGGCATTGCCATGAAGGATGGCCTGCAGGCGGCGCTGGCGCTGCATCTCTTCATCCTCTGCTCGGCGGTCGCAACCGGTGCGATCGCCTGGCTGTTCCCCTCGAAATCGACGCTGCCGGAAACCCCGACGGCAGGACCGGCAAGGAAATGACCGCCATGAACGTGCTTCCCATTCCCGCATCGGGACTGCCCGAGGGCGCCGTCATGCCCGAGCACAAGCTCTCCATCGTCATCCCGATGTATAACGAGGCTGACAATGTCGAGCCGCTGCTCGTCCGCATCCATCAGGCGATGGAGAATTACAGCCAGCCCTGGGAAGTGGTGCTGGTCGACGACGGCAGCACCGACGCCACACCCGCCGAGATCCGCCGGCTGGCGGCTCAATACGGGCCGCATGTGCATGGCGTGGAACTGGTGCGCAACTACAAGCAGACCGCGGCCATGCAGGCCGGCCTCGACGCCGCGCGCGGCGACGTCATCGCGACACTCGACGGCGACCTGCAGAACGACCCGTTCGACATTCCACGCATGGTCTACCGCCTGCTGACCGAGGATCTCGACCTCGTCGCCGGCTGGCGCAAGGATCGCAAGGAAGGTTTCTGGATGCGCCGCTTGCCCTCGCGCATCGCCAACAGGCTGATCGCGCGCGTCACCGGCGTGCAGCTCAAGGACTATGGCTGCAGCCTGAAAGTGTTTCGTGGCAGCGTCATCCGCAGCGTGCGGCTCTATGGCGAGATGCACCGCTTCATCCCGGCGTGGCTGGCGACGGTGACGACGCCGCGCCGCATCGCCCAGGAAGTGGTGACGCATCACGCACGCATCCACGGCCAGTCGAAATATGGCATCTCGCGCACCTTCCGCGTGGTGCTCGATCTCGTCTTCATGTTCTTCTTCCTGCGCTACCGCACGCGACCCGGACATTTCTTCGGCGGCATCGGCATCGTGCTCGGCGTGCTCGGCTCGCTGATTCTTGCCTATCTCTTTGCGATCAAGGTTTTCTTGGGACAGGATATCGGCACCAGGCCGATGCTGATCACCGGCTTCTTCCTGGTGATCGCCGGGCTGCAGGCGGTGACGTCGGGCGTGCTCGCCGAGATGCTGTCGCGCGTCTATCTCGAGGCCAATGGCGCGCTCGCCTATGTGGCGCGGCCGCAGCCCGCGCATGGCGAGGGCGACGGCTGGCACTGGCCGAGCAAGCCGGCGGCTATGGAAAAGCCGAAGGCGCGCCGGAAGTGATCAGGCAGACTGGCCGGCACCAGCTGCATTGCCAATCGCCCTGATTTCGCGCATCGGTCCTCGCGACGGGAACGACCGCGAATGACCGATGCCGAGGGCTGACAGATCCATCCTGATTACAGGGGCACGCGCGCCAGTGGCGCTGCATCTGGCGCGCCTTCTCCATGGCGCCGGGAAAAGGGTGATCCTGGCCGACACGCCGGCGAGGCCCATCGCGGCGGCGAGCAAGGCCTGCGCGCGCTATTGCCGGCTGCCGCCGCCGCGCTTCGAACCGCGAGCCTATGCCGAGGCGGTGGAGACGCTGATACGGACTGAAGGCGTCGAGATGGTCGTCCCGACCTGCGAGGAGGTCTTTCACCTCGCGCTCGCCTGGCGCGACAAGATTGTGCCGGCGCGATTGTTTGCCCCCGATATCGGGTTGCTGGCGCAGGTTCACAACAAGCACAGCTTCATCCGGTTGGCTGAACAGCTTGGCCTGGCGGTGCCGGAGACCACGCTTCTCAATTCCCGCGACGATCTGGAGACGGTACGTGGCCGCTCGCGCGACCTGGTGTTCAAGCCGGTCTGGTCGCGCTTCGCCAGCCACATTCTGCTGCGTCCGACACCGGATTTCCTCGATGCGATCGTGCCCTCGCCCGCCATGCCCTGGGTGGCGCAGCGTTTTGTCGAGGGCAAGGAGATCAGCGCCTATGCGGTGGCGCGAGAAGGCAGGCTCAAGGCGCTGGCGCTCTACCGCTCGCTCTACCGCGCCGACAAAGGCGCCGGCATCTTCTTCGAGCGGGTCGAGGACGATGCGGCGCGCGATCTGGTCGAGCGCATCGTCGCCGGCACCGCATGGACCGGGCAGATCTCCTTCGACCTGATGCGCGAGGCGGATGGCCGCGTGCTGCCGCTCGAATGCAACCCACGCGCCGTGAGCGGCCTGCATTTCTTCCGCGATCCGGCGCGCTTTGTGGATGCCGTGCTCGGCGACGGTCAGGAAGTCGCGCCCGACGTCATCGCCCCGCAAACGGTGCGGCTCGCGATGTGGATTTACGGATTGCCGGCGGCGCTGCGTTCGGGAGGGTTTGGCGGATTCCGAAAGGCGATGCGCGAGGGCAAGGAATTGCTCAATTGGACGGAAGATTCAGCGCCCGCAAGAGCGCAATGGCCGGCGCTGGCGGAGATTGCTGGGGTGGCATTGCGCGAACGCATCAGCCTGCAGGCGGCATCGACGCGCGATATCGAGTGGAATGGGCCGGGCTAAGCATGCATATTGTAGAAGCTGGCGGGACAGCGCCCCCCTCTGTCCTGCCGGACATCTCCCCCACTTGGGGGGAGATCAGCAGCTCGGGCGCCTCGCTCCTTCTGCCACGCCGGCGATTGGCAAAGCCGGCGCGACATCCAATCTCCCCCCTCGTGGGGGAGATGGCCGGCAGGCCAGAGGGGGGCGAAGGAACGCGACCTGCCGCCTTATCGGCAAACAATCACAGCTCGATATAATGCACCCTTGCCTCACCTGCCGCCGCCGGCATCTTACCCTCCATGATCGCGGCGATGTCGCGGCGCAGGAAATCAAGCGGGCCGATCACCGGCAGGGCCTGCGGCGGCAGCCGAGCGTTGTCGCTGGCCGATTTCAGCACCCGGCGGTCCTGGTGCAGCGCGATGGTGAAGAGCGGCTTGAAGGCCAGCGCCTTCATCTCGCCGAGCAGGCCCTGGCGGCGGCCGATCAGCCAGCCGACACCCTCGACGGTGCGTTCGTCGGCCTGGCGGAGGTGAAAGGTGGTGGCCAGGACCAGCCCGTTCTTGCCCCAATATTCGAGCTCGGCGATGCCGGGATGGCGGAAGCGGCCGATCGTTTTCGCGCGCTCGCCTTCGAGCAACCGGCTGATGAGGCCCTGCTGGCGGTCCTCGCCAGTGTAGCTGGCCTCGACCCAGCCCCCGCCACCGGTCACCTCGACCCGCACCAGATGGCGCTTGGAGGTGAGGCCGCGCAGCAGGCCCTTATGGGTGAAATGAGTGTGCGTGGCGTCGAGGATGTTCTCGGCGGCGTCGATCACCGTCGACTGCGTCGATGAGCGCACCCGCCGCGCGATGATGTCCCTGCCCTGCATGCAGTGCAGGTAAGGCTCGCCCCGCGGCGTGCCGGACGAGATGAAGACGACGCCGTCGCGCTCGATCGCCGTGTAGCGGCGGACCCGGTAGTGCGGCATGGCGCCGACAAGGCCGGGGATCGCGGTGCAGCGGCCTTCGCCGTCATAACGCCAGCCGTGATAGGGGCATTCGATCTCACCGCCGACGATCTTGCCGGTCGACAGCTCGACCAGCCGGTGCGGACAGCGGTCGAACAACGCGGCGATGCCCTGCGCCGAGCGGAACAGCACCACCGGCGCGCCGTCGAACAGAATGCGCTTCGGCCGCTTGCCGATATCGGCGGACAGCGCCGCCGCCTGCCAATGATCCTCCCCACGCCGCTCGCTCACAATTCGAACCTCCTGAGCAGGGGAATGCCGACCAGCGCCAGCACGGTCTCCATGACGCGGATCGCCAGGCGCCGGCGAAGCGCAAGATGCCCGGCATAGACGGCGTTGTATTCGATCGCGGCGACCGCGCCGCGCCGGCGTTTGAAATCGGCGGCACCCGCGCTCATGTTGAAGAACAGGCCGCGCGCCGTGGCGTGGTCCTGCACCACTGCCATCATCATGCGATAAAGCCCGTCGGCCACCGGCAAGCCCGTGTCGTAGCCGACGATGGGCTGGGTCAGCGTACCGCCGTTTTCGAACAGGCCGGTGACGGCGACCAGCTCGCCGCCCGGCCTGCGCAGCCCCGCCAGGCGGATGATGCCGCGTCTGTGCATTTCAGCGATATAGCGAGCCGTGTAGTGCGGATTGAGCGGCGTGTATTTGTCGAGATAGAGCAGATTGTAAAGCTGCTCGGCGCGCGCATAATCGGCCTCGGTGAAATCGCCATTGCCGACCCGCTCGAACGGCGTCGCGCGCAGGCGGGCGCGATCGCGCTTCATGTCGCGCGTCATTGCGGGCGATGCGCTGCGGTCGGCGAAGATGTAGATCTGGCGCGCCGCCAGCATGCGGAACCCCTCGGCCTTCAAGGCGGCCATGGTCGCTGGATCGGCTATATCGTTTAACGAGCGGATGACGATGGCGTGATCGGGGAAACGCCCGGTCAGGTCCGCGCGCAGCGACGCGGTCGCCGGCCGGTCGAGCAACGGCACCGGATTGGTCGAATAAAGCCAGTTGTTGACCTGCGCCTGATGGTCGAGGCCGCTTGCCCTGACAAGCGGCGCGCACGCCCCAATCAGGGCGTTGAGCGCGCGTTGCAGCAGCGGGTGGGCGGCGAAGTTGCGCGTCTCGTCTATCGCATAGTCGATATAGGCGCAGGTCGGGCAGCAGATATAGCAGTTGGGCGCTTCATCGGCGTCGTTCAGCGTCAACGGAAAAATACGCCCGGCGGTTTCGAACGTCTCGACTTTCGTGTTCAGGTTGGCGATGAGATCGCGCACCGGCACCTCGTTGAAAAGCCTCACAAAAGCCTCGACCTTTGCCGGCTTGTTCTCGACCCGGTCGGCCTGCTGCGCAGGCCTTTCCGCCGTCGCCGCGCCGCTCACCGCGCCGGCTCCAGGCGGCATTCGACGCGGCGCAGCTTGCGGCCTGTTTCCAGCGGCAGCGGCGCGCGGATGAGCGTCACGGTGGCCGCCGCTTTTCGTGCGTCCAGCAACGCTTGCACTGCTTGAAGAGCTGCAGCCGCCGCTTCGTCCGGGAGCGTCGGCGGAAGCCTGAGCTCGATGCCGTCCGGCCCGGTCTGGACGAGGCGGAAATCATCGATGCGGCGGTCGGCCTTGAGCACGGCGTTGCGCAGCACATCCGGCGTGACCAGGATCGGGTCATCCTGCGACACGAGACGGAAAACATCGTCCATGCGGCCGACGATCTCGTCGACGCAGCGCAGCGGCGAGCCGCAGCCGCAGGCCTGTCCGGACAGGCGCAAAAGGTCATTCATCCGGTAGCGCGCCATGATTTGGGTTTGGCGGTGAAAGGCCGTCACCAGCGGCGTCACCAGGCCCTCGCCCGCCGGCTCGAATTCGAAGAAGACGGAGTCTTCCGCAAGATGCAGTCCGCCCTGCCGGCAGGTCACCGCGAACAGGCCTTCGGTCGCCATGTAGATCTGGTCGAGCGGCAGCCGGAAGAAATTTTCGATTACCGGACGGTCGACCGGGTCGAGCGCCTCGGCGGCGGAAAAAACGCGCTTCGGCCGGAGCCGGAAGTTTTCGGCCGCGAAATGGCGCAGGATTTTTGGCGGCGCGATGATGACTGTCGGATCGAACATTTGGAGTGCGCCGCGCCAGCTCTCCGGCCCTGCGGTCAGATCGAAGAAGGCGAGCTTGATCAGGCGCGATTTGCGGGCGCTGTCGTAAAGCCCGGTGTTCTGCGGCAGGACGACGGCGACGCGCATGCCGCGCCACAGAAGATCGGGCGCCGCCTTGGCCAGAATCGCGCCCAGCCAGCGGTATTTTTCGGCCTCGGAAATCACGAACAAGCCGCGATTGCCCGATGTTCCGGTGCTGGCGCCGACCGTGAGCGATCCGGCGCGGCCATCGCGCGCCAAGGCCGCCCAGGCTTGCGTGGCGGTGAGACCGTGGATGTTGAATTCGTCGAAGCGCGCCATCAGCAGCGCCTTGTCGGTGATCGGCAAGTCGGTGAGGTGCGCCGGCGCCTTGCCGTAAAAGGACGCGCGCGGCAGGTCGCGGTCAAGGAAGCGCCGCAAGGCGGCCGCCTGCCAGCGTTCGAAGCCGGGCCGGGTCTTGCGCGACACCCAGCGTGTCAGGGCGAAGCAGCCTGCCGCTTCCGCCAGCCCGCTCATGCGGCCTCCGGCGCGAGATCATAAGATGTCGGAGCGGGATCATGGCAGAGCATCACCTCGCCGCCGACGGCGAGGAAGCGGCGCAGCATGGCACTGGTCGGCTCGATCGCCGCGGCATCCTCGGCGATCAGCGTGGCAGGGAAACCCGGCGCGCGGTTTTCGGTCAAGGCTGTGAGCAGCCATTGCACATCGACGGCGTAGAGCAGCGGCCGGTCGAGGCCATTGAACAGCAGGCCGAACTGGCCATCGGCATGTCCAGGCAGATCGACCGCGATCACGCTGCCGTCGCCAAAGAGATCGGCGCCGCCGGGTACATCCTCGCGCGCCTTGACCCTCCGCTTCGCGGACAGGCCCTCCAGCCTCGCCTCGAAATCCAGCGGGAAGAGTTCGGCAAAGACGCCATGGCGCAGATTCTGCCTCGGGCTGCGCGCCTTGACCCGCGCCCAGGCGGCATCGCTGGCGATGAAGCGGGCGTTGCGGAACAGCGACAGGCCCGAGATGTGGTCGGCGTGGAAATGCGTGACGATGATTGTGCGGATGTCATCGGGCGACAGGCCGAAGAGCTTGAGCATCGGCAGGACCTGTTCGGCGGCGTTCAACTCGGGCCTCAGCAGCGTGCCATAGAGGCGCAGCATGCGGCCGCGCCCCTCGCCTGTCAGTGCTTCCGGCGTGTAACCGGTGTCGATGAGCACCGGCCCGGCAACCGGGTGAAAAATCAGCCCGTAGCGGACACGCAGCCTGACACCTTGCCAACTGCCGCCGCGCAGGATCAGCCGAGCGGCGGCGCTCACCCAGGCGCTGTTGGCGAAGACTAGCTTCATGGCCTGGCCTCGCTGGAAAAAGTGCAATCAAGCCCTTGCTCGAACGCAATTTTCGGCGTCCAGCCGAGCATCCGCTTCGCCTTGGAAAGATCGAGACTTTGCGCATAGGCGAAGAGACCGAGCCCATAGCGGGTGACCGGCGGTTCGGGCCGCCCGGGTAACCGAAGCGCCACCGCTTCCATCAGGCCGGCCGCCAGCATCGCCGGCATGAGCGGCGTCGGCCGCCAGCGCGCCTTGAGACCAGCGCGGCTGCAGGCCTCGTCGGCGATGCGGCGGACCGGCAGCACTTCGCCGCCAGAGATGTTGAAGATCTCGCACTCCGCTTCCCTGGGCGCGGCAAGCGCCGCCATCACCGCGTCGACGACATCGTCGATATGGGTGAGGTCGATGGCCGCCCGGCCATCGCGAAACAGTGGCAAAGGCCGGCTCCTCGCGGCCTTGATCAGGCGCGGCAGCAGCGCCCGATCGCCGGCGCCGTAAATGCCGCGCGGCCGCAGCACCACCGGATGGATGGCGGGCCGGCCGAGCACAACCTTTTCGGCCTCGCGCTTGGTGCGGGCATAGTGATTGACGGGCTCCGGCAAGGCCGCATCCTCGCTGAGCCCAAGCTGGTCGCGGAAGGCGAAGCAGACGGACGGGCTGGAGATGTGGACGAAGCGGCTGACGCCTTGCCGCTCGGCGAAGTCGAGCAGGTTCCGTGTCGCCGTGACGTTCGCCGCCTCGAAATCCGCGAGGCGTCCGAAGGGCGAAGAAAGCGCCGCGCAATGAATGATCCGCTCGACCCTGCCAAGCCTCGGATCGAGTGCGCCATCGAGCGGCTGCGCGAGATCGTGGCGGACGATACGATGGCCGGCGGCCTCCAGCGCGGCGCAGCGCGCTTCATCGCGGCCGAGTCCGAGCGCCAGCGTGCCGGACGCGGCAAGCCGCTCGAGCACATGAGCACCGAGGAAGCCGCTGGCGCCGGTGACGAGCACGGCCATCCCTCAGGTCTCCAGCGCCATGCCGCCGAAGGAGACACCGGCCGACGTGCCGAGGAAGAGCAGCTTCATGCCTGGCGCGACGCGCCCGTCGCGGCGCGCGATGTCGAGCGCGAAGGGCATGGAGGCCGCGATCTGGTTGCCGAAGCGGGCGGAGACGTCGACGAGCTTTTGCGGCGCAAAACCGGTCTGGCGCGCCATATGGGCAAGCGCGAAGGGGCTCGCCTGATGCGGCACGACGAGATCGACATCGTCATGCCGCCAGCCGGCGCGCCCGAGCAGAGCATCGACGAAGCCGTTGAAGTGGCGCGAGGTAAGCCGGAACAGTTCCTTGCCGTCCATGTGGAACAGGCTGTGCGCGGCAAACGCTTCCCGATCCTTGCGGAAATCGAAGCGCGTGCCGCCCGAACCAATGCCGCAGGCTTCCCAGCCCGATGGATAAGTGCGCATCAGGCTCGCCGCCACCTTTCCCTCGCTTGGCTTGGCCTTGCGCAGCACGGCCGCCGCCGCGCCGTCGCCGAAGAGCGCGGCGATCTCCGGCGCGTCCTGCCACGGCAAAGCGCGCGAGGCGACTTCGGACGAGAAGACCAGAGCCGTCTCGCACTGCCCTGCCTCGATCATGCGGCCCGCGGTCTCGAAGGCGGTGAGGAAGCCAAGGCATGTGCTGTTGACGTCGAAGGCGGCGGCCGAGCCGTCCGCCACCCCGAGGCACTGCATGACCAGCGGCGCGGTCGCCGGCAGCGGCTGGTAGGGCACGCCGCAGCCGCCGACGATCAGGTCCACGGCGCCGGCCTCTACGCCGGCATCCTCAAGCGCAAGGCGCGCGGCGGCACAGGCGAGATCGATCTGCGATTCGGCATTGCAGACATAGCGCTCGACGACACCGGTGACGGTTTCAAGCGCGCCCTCGCCAAGGCTCAGCTTCGCCTCCAGGGCGCGTGTGGTGAGGCGCTCAGCCGGTACCGCCCTGCCGGTTCCGACGATCCTGATCCGCATTCTCCCCCCGCCGCGTGAGCTTGGCCCTATCTAACGCAAAAAGCGGTTCGAGGCGACGACCATCATCGGCGTCTGCGCGACCATGTTTGATCGTCGATCATTCTGCTGTAAGTATGCGATGCTTCCAGGGGGTGAGGTATGGCTAATTCTTTTTCTCGCTTTATTTCTTTTGTCTTTGGGAATTCTGTTTCTAAGCCAAATGCAGACGCTGTCAGAAGCCCGTGGCCGAGCGGTCTCCAGCATCTGTTTATCGAGCCATCAAAGAAGGATATCTGGGAAGCGCTGGACGGCTGGAAGTGGATTGGGCTTGATGGCTTGGAGCCCGGCGCAGTCTCTGCGTTCGGCGACATTTTCTTCCGCGCTCGCGATGGTTCCGTCAAATTGCTGGACATGGTCGGAGGCCGATTGACCCAAGTCTCGGAAACGTGGCCGGAACTTACAACCCAGTTCAATGATCCTGATCGTCGCGACGAACTGTTGCTGGCTGGATTAGTGACGACGGCACGAAAGAAGGGATTGGTCTTGGGGGTCGACGAATGTTACGACTTCGAAAAGCCGCCCGTGCTCGGTGGCGAAATGTCCGTTAAGCAAATCAACAAGACTTTCTTCGTGGTCAAAGTGCACATAGCCGGCCAGATTCACCGGCAAGTAAAAGACCTTCCGCACGGTACGAAAATCAACAAGGTAACGATCGGCGATCGCTGACGGCTCTCACGCCTTGCGCTCCCAGCGACGGTCGGGCGTCTGCTGCCAGTAGGTCACGGCGTGGCCGGCTTCCTTCAGCGTCTTCCAATGCGTCCGCGCGCCTTCGAGCTGCGCGGCGTCATGGCCGTCGAAAAGGAAGACGGCGCGCTCGTAGCCCGATAGTTCGGGCGGGCTTGCGCCGTCGACCAGGAAGCGGACCTGCGCCGCGTTCTGGTTGCCCTCGCCCGTGGTGAGCAGGACCGGCTGTTCGGCCGGATAGGCCTCGCGGTCGGTGGCATGCGCCAGAAAGGAATCGTCGCGGAAAATCCACAGATGCTGGTCGAGCGCGTCGCGACGCTCCTCGGTGCCGGTCTGCACCACCGCGCGCCAGCCGCGCTCGACGCTGCGCTCGAGCAGGCCGGGCAGCGCCTCCTCGAGCGTCGATTCGGTCAAATGGTAGAACAGGATGTCGGCCATCCCCTACCCTTCGTAGTGATCGCGCACCAGCCTGTCGAGCAACCTCACGCCGAAGCCCGAGCCCCAGGACTGGTTGATCTCGCTCGACGGCGCGCCCATCGCGGTGCCGGCGATGTCGAGATGCGCCCAGGGCGTGTCCTTGACGAAGCGCTGCAGGAACTGCGCGGCGATGATGGCGCCGCCATAGCGGCCGCCGATATTCTTCATGTCGGCGTTCTTGGAATCGATCAGCTTGTCGTATTCGGGCCCGAGCGGCATGCGCCACAGCCGCTCTTGGCTGGCCTGGCCGGCGCCGAAAAGCCGGCCGGCAAGCTCGTCATTGTTTGAGAACAGGCCGGCATAATGCTGGCCGAGCGCCACCATGACAGCGCCGGTGAGCGTCGCCAGATTGATCATGAATTTCGGCTTGAAACGGTCGTTGGCGTACCAGAGCGCGTCGGCCAGGACGAGGCGGCCTTCCGCGTCGGTATTGAGCACTTCGATGGTCTGGCCAGACATCGATGTGACGATGTCGCCGGGGCGCTGGGCATGGCCGTCGACGGCGTTCTCGACCAGGCCGATGATGCCGACCACATTGGCCTTGGCCTTGCGCGCGGCGAGCGCGTGCATCAGGCCGGTGACGGCGGCCGCGCCGCCCATGTCGCCCTTCATGTCCTCCATGCCGGAGGCCGGCTTCATCGAATTGCCGCCGGTGTCGAAGGTGACGCCCTTGCCGATGAAGGCAAGCGGCGCATCCTTGGCCTTGCCGCCGTTCCAGCGCATCACCGCCAAGCGCGCGCCGCGCGGCGAGCCTTGCGCAACGCCGAGCAGAGAACCCATGCCGAGCTTCTTCATCTCTTTTTCAGCCAGGATCTCGACCTCGACGCCGAGCTGCTCCAGCGCCTTGACGCGTTCGGCGAATTCGACAGGCCCGAGCGCATTGGCCGGCTCGTTGACGAGATCGCGCGCAAGCAGCACGCCATCGGTCACGGCTTCCTCGCCCGCAAACGCCTTCTTCGCGGCCGCGGGGTCGGCGCACTGGATGGTTATCCTCGCGGGCTTCGCCGCCTCGGCCTTCTTGGCGCCCTTCGCGTCAGATTGCCCGTCTTCCTTGTCTTTCCTGGTCTTGTATTTATCGAAGGAATAACTGCGCAGCAGCATGCCGGCGGCTAGGTTGGCCGCCTGGCGGCCGTCGGGCTGCAGTTCGGGCAGATCGAGGATGACGGCCCCCTCGGCCGCCTTGCGCAGCGAAGCGGCAATGACCCCACCGAGCTTCAGCCAGGCATTGTCGTCGAGGCTCGAGACCTTGCCGGCGCCGATCGCCACCAGCCGGTCGACCGAAGTTCCTTCCGGCGCCAGCACCTCGGCCGAGCTTGCGAACTTGCCGGAAAAATCCGCGACCGGAAAGGCGCGTGCCAGCGCGCCGACCGGATCGCAGGCCTTCGCCGCCTCGCCGAGCCCACCGCCATCGGCCGCGAACACGAAGACGCTGCCCTTTTTCGGCGCGGCAAACTTGGCGAAAGAAATGGAAGGTCTCGACGTCATCAGGTCCTGCTTTCGGGGATGGCGGAAGGTGCCGGCAAAGGGTATTTCTTGGCGAGCAACGCGTTTGGCAAGCGTGCGCGACATTTGGTCGTTTTCAGCCATTTGGCAAGACTTTGGCCGAAATCGCTGTCTATATCAGCGCCACCATAGACAAAGGATTCGCCCCGGCACGACCTTAGCTTGCCGCCGTAACGTGCTGTTAACCATCGATGTTTTGCATTTCTTATCCATTGACGCGGAGACTCCGCCGCGCCGGGGCACGCGGCGTGGGGCGACGAACCGGAGCGAGCCGCCTATGACCCAGTTGTGCGGGCGTTGCCGGATCACTACCTTGTCGGCGGGCATGATGCCGTTCGGCAAAATCGAGAAAAAGCCTTCATGAAGGTCGTTGAACGCTACATCATGCGCCGCGCGCTGACGATGTTCCTCGCATCGCTGGTCTGGACGCTGGCGATCGTGTGGACGACGCAGGTGCTGGCCAAAATCGATCTCGTCACCGACAACGGCCAGTCGGCGCTGACCTTCTTCGAAGTCGCGGCGCTCATCATCCCCTCCATCATCCCGATCGTGGTGCCATTCGCCCTGGTGGTGGCGGTGGCGCAGACGCTGAGCGCGATGAACACCGATTCGGAGCTGGCCGTGCTCGGCGCCGCAGGCGCCTCGCGCTGGACGATCGCGCGGCCGATCCTGCTGCTCGCGGCTTTTGCCTGCGCGTTTTCCTTCATCGTCGACAACGCCGCCGACCCCTATGCCAGGCAGAAAAACCGCCAGTTGGTGGCGGCCTCGCGCGCCGACCTCGTGTCGCTGATCATCCAGGAAGGCACGTTCCGCAAGATCGACGAGGGCCTTTACCTGCAGGTCGGCGAACGGCTTCCCGGCAACCGGCTCGGCGGCATCTTCGTCGCCGATTCGCGCGAGGAAGGGGCCAGCCTCACCTATTACGCCAAGACCGGCAGCATCGTCGAAAAGGGCGACGAGAAGGTGCTGATGATGAATGACGGCGTCATCAACCGCAAGTCGGTGACCGGCGACCTCTCCGTCATCCGCTTCACCTCTTACGCCTTCGACATGTCGGCCTTCATGTCGGCGGCGAACGACATCACGCTTTTGCCCAAGGACCGGACGACGGCGTATCTGCTCAACCCGGATCCCAACGACAAGATGTTCCAGCGCGAACCCGGCAGCTACCGGGCGGAACTCAACCAGCGCTTCGCCGAATGGTCCTATTCGCTTGTGTTCGCGCTGATCGCGCTTGCGGTCGCGGGCGATGCGCGCTCGCATCGCGAGTCGCGCATCAATCCGCTGATCACGGCGATCGCAATCGCGCTTTTCGTGCGATGGCTGGGCTTCTTCGCCGCCGGCAAGGCCGACAAGGTCTGGTATTACGTCTACCTGCTCTACGGCATACCCATCATCGCCTCAGCGGTTTCGATCTGGTTCATCGTTTCCTCGCGCACCATGGAATTGCCGGTCAGTTGGGCCGACTGGCTGACGAACCTTGCCAAGCGCACTGGCGACAATTGGACGGCATTCAAGCTCTGGCTCGCCCGGCGCACTTCCGGCCAGGGAGCCTGACCATGGGCTGGACGCTGGGCCGCTATTTCTTCTTCCGCTACGTCTCGATCACCTTCTGGTTCTTCCTGGGCCTGCTGGCGCTGGTGTTCCTGATCGACTTTACCGAGCTTTCCGGCCGCACGACCGGGTTGCCCGGCTTCACCTACGGCATTGCCTTCGCCATTTCGGCGCTCAGGATGCCGATGATCATGCTGCAGACGGTGCCGTTCGTCGGGCTGTTCTCGGCAATGGCGACGCTGGTGTCGCTCAACCGCCGTTACGAGCTGGTGATTGCGCGCTCGGCCGGCGTCTCGGCCTGGCAGTTTCTGTTCCCCTGCTGCGTCGGCGCGCTGATGTTCGGCGTGCTGTCGGTCGCCATCATCAACCCGATCGCCGCGCATGGCTTTTCCTGGTCCGAGCAGATGGAGAACGACCTGCGGGCCGGCAAGTCGAATGCAGTCACCACCAATGTCACGCCGTGGCTTCGGCAAAAGACCGAATCGGGCGACACCATCATCGGCGCCCGCGCCATCCTCAACCAGGGGCTGGAGATGGCGGATGCGGTGTTTTTCGTCCTCGACCATGAGGGCAACATCACCGAGCGCAAGGATGCCGCCAAGGCCTTCCTGCGCGACGGCTATTGGGAATTGCAGGACGTCAAGGTCTTCAAGGGCGGCAATATCCAGACGCTGGCGTCCGACAAGGTGCCGACGAATCTGAAGCCGGAATTCGTGCAGGAGCGGCTGGCGCGTCCGGAAACCATCCCCTTCTACGAGCTGCCGCGCAAGATCGAGGTCGCCCGTTCCTTCGGACTCAAGGCAAACGCCTTCGCCATGCAATTTAATTCGCTTGTGGCATTGCCGTTCCTTCTCGTGGCCATGACGCTGATTGCTGCAACGGTTTCAATGAGATTTGCGCGAATGGGGCAGTCGGCAACGATGATTCTGGGTGGCGTCGTGGCCGGCTTTCTGCTTTATGTCGTTTCGGTACTGGTCAAGGCATTCGGTGTCGCCGGATTCGTGCCTACTGTGGTGGCTGCATGGGTTCCGGTTGTCGTGGCTATGTTCTTTGGGGTGACGTTTCTGCTATACAAGGAAGACGGCTAGTGAGGGAGGCGGTTTTGCGCAGCCATAGGCAGGCCGGTCTGGCACGCCTCTATGGGGCGACCGCCTTGGCGTGTCTGTTCGCCTGTGCGGTGCCGACGGTGCCCGCGCTGGCGCAGACGATCGCTGCCAAGTCCGTCCCTTCCGGCACGCAGATGCTGCTGGCCGCCGATACGCTTGTCTATGACAACGACAAGCATACGGTGACGGCCGTCGGCGGCGTGCAGATCGACTATGGCGGCAACAAGCTGGTCGCCCAGCGTGTGGTCTACAATCGCGACACCAAGCGCCTCGTCGCCAGCGGCGCCGTCGAGTTGATCAACAGCGACGGCACCAAGGTCAATTCCGACCATATCGACATCACCGACGATTTCGCCGACGGTTTTCTCAACGCGCTGCGTGTCGAGACGATCGACAAGGCTTATTTCGCCGCCGAGAGCGCCGAGCGCATGGGCGGCGTGCTCACCACCTTCCACAACGGCGTCTACACCGCCTGCGAACCTTGCGAGGACAAGCCGGACAAAGCGCCGACCTGGCGCGTCAAGGCGCGCAAGATCATCTGGAACGGCGAGAAGAAGACGGTCCGCTTCGAGAACTCGAATTTCGAGTTCTTCGGCTTCCCGCTCGCCTACCTGCCGGCCTTCGAGATCGCCGACCCGACGGTGAAGCGCAAGAGCGGCTTCCTGATCCCCGGTATCGTCTACAACAACCATCTCGGCGTCGGCGTCAAAGTCCCCTATTACTTCGCGCTGTCTCCGACCTATGACCTGACCGTCACCGGCAGCGGCTATACCAAGCAGGGTTTCCTCGGCGAGGCCGAGTGGCGCCAGCGCTTCAACAACGGCCAGTACACGCTGAAGATCGCCGGCATCAACCAGCAGGATCCCGATGCGTTTGTAGATTCGGCCGGCCATAATGTGAATTCCGGGCCTGCCAACGATCCGAACAAGTTCCGCGGCATGATGGGCACCAAGGGCCAGTTCGCCATCAACGAGCGCTGGAATTTCGGCTGGGACGTGCTGCTCCAGACCGACAAGGAATTCTCGCGCACCTACAACATCGACGGCTACAGCGACCTCGTCCACCAGTCGTCGATCTATCTGACGGGCTTGAGCGACCGCAATTATTTCGATGTCCGTGCCATGCGCTTCGAGGTGCAGGAAGACACGCTCTCCAGCGACCCGACAGCGCGCGCTGCCAAGCAACCCTGGGTGCTGCCGTCGCTCGACTACGCCTATATCCCCGACACCTCGGTGGCCGGCGGCCAGTTGTCGTTCAACGTCAACGCGCGCGTGATCAGCCGCAACCGGCTGGACGCCGTGCTCGCCGATGGCAGCGATCCGAATTCGATCAACAACGTGCGCGGCATCGAAGGCGAGTCGAGCCGGCTGACGGCGGAAGCTGAGTGGAAGCGCACCTTCACCACCGATAACGGCCTGCAACTGACGCCCTTGCTCGCGTTGCGCGGCGACGCCGGCTATGTCAACGCCAATTCGGCTTCGCTCGATGCCGTCAACCAGATGGCGACGAATCTCGGCCAGGACGTGGACATGCGCTCGTCGCTTGCCCGCTACATGGCCACGCTCGGGCTCGAGGCGCGCTGGCCGCTGTTGTTCTCGATGCCCAGTTCCAGCCACATCCTGGAACCGACCGCGCAGGTCTTCGTGCGTCCGAACGAGCAATATGTCGGCGGACTGGCGATCCCCAACGAAGACGCGCAGAGCTTCGTCTTCGACGCCACCACGCTGTTCGAGCGCGACAAATTCTCGGGCTACGACCGCATAGAAGGCGGCACGCGCGCCAATGTCGGCTTCCGCTATTCAGGCGCCTATGACAATGGCTGGGGCACGAACGCCATCTTCGGCCAGTCCTATCAGCTCGCGGGCGAAAACTCTTTTGCCGCGCCCGATCTCGTCAATGTCGGGGCCGAGTCCGGTCTGGACAAGCCGACCTCGGATTATGTCGGCCTTGTCGGCTTCAACAGCCCGAGCGGTTTCTCCGGCTCGCTGAGCGGGCGTTTCGACGAGCAGACCTTCGAGGTCAGGCGCGCCGAAGTGAAGGCCGCCTATTCCAGCCTGCCGATATCGCTCAGCGCCAAATATGCCTTCATCGAGGCGCAGCCGCTCTATGGCTTCACCACCGACCGCCATGAGCTCACGCTCGGCGCCTCGACCCATGTGGCGCAGAACTGGCGGCTGTTCGGCACCGGCACTTACGACATCCAGACAAATGTGCTGGTCAAGGACGGTGTCGGCTTCGCCTACAACGATTCCTGCTTCACTTACATCATGACGTATTCGCAGACGCGTGACACCGTCACCAAGGAAGTGTCGCAGAACATCGGTTTCAACCTGTCGTTCCGCACGCTCGGCGATTTCGGTTCGTCAACAAGCGCGGTCGATACCATCCAGTGACCAAGGGTGGGCGTACGGAGCCGTGCGTCGCTCGGCGCTGATGGTGGTTTGGTCTTGATTTGGCGCCTGATCCCCTGAGTATAGGCTCGATTCTAGGCGTCATGAGCCGGCGACATCGTTTCGCCGCATAAGACGGGCAATGGGGTCGACCGCATCGCGCAGGCGTTCGGAGGACGCGCGGCGCCGTCATGGTGGGGAAGATTGGGAAGGTAAGATGAGGAAATACCTGTTTTCAGCGGGATTCGCGCTTCTGGTGGCAGCGGCCTCGGTTTCGGTCACGGCTGTCGTGCAGCCTGCTTTCGCCGCTGAGATCAAGTATGTCGTCAACAACATAGCGATCACCACCGGCGATATCGCGCACCGCGCAGCCTTCTTCAAGCTGCAGCACAAGAAGGGCGATGCCGCGCAGGAGATGATCGACCAGACGCTGCGGCTGGCCGAAGCCAAGCGGCTCGGCATCCGCATCAGCGACCAGCAGGTCGACGCCGCCTACCAGCGCTTCGCTTCGGGCAACAAGATGCCGCTGGCGAAACTCGACGCGATTATGGCGCAATCGGGCGTCACCAAGGAACACTTCAAGGAATTCATCCGTGCCCAGATGGCCTGGAACCAGGCCCTCAGCGCGCGCTACCGCTCCGGCGAAGGCGGCTCGGTGACCGAGCAGGATGCCGTGCGGCGCATGCTGGACAAGGGCGGCGCCAAGCCGACCGCGACGGAATACATGCTGCAGCAGGTAATCTTCGTGGTGCCCGCGTCGGAGCGCGCCGCCACGCTCGCCAAACGCAAGCGCGAGGCCGACGCCATGCGCGCTCGCTTCAGCGGCTGCAACACCACGCGCGACTTCGCCAAGGGCCTGATCGACGTCACCGTGCGCGACCTCGGCCGCGTGCTGGCGCCACAATTGCCGTCCGACTGGGCCGAGCAGATCAAGGCGACCAAGGTCGGCGCCGCGACGCCGACCCGCGAGACCGAGCGCGGCGTCGAATTCATCGGCGTCTGCTCCTCGCGCGATGTTTCCGACGACAAGGCCGCGCAGATGGTGTTCCAGGCAGAAGGCAGCAACGACAAGGACGCCGACGAACTCAGCAAGAAATATGTCGCCGAGCTGCGCCAGAAGGCCAAGATCGTCGAACGCTAGAGCGACAAGCGTGCGATACCGCAGCCGGCCCACCGCATGAGCGCGCAGAAGACCGATGCGCCGCTGGCGCTCAGCGTCGGCGATCCCTCGGGCATCGGGCCCGAGATCGCCATCGCCGCCTGGCAGGCCGGCGACAGCGCCGGCGTGCCGCCCTTCTACCTGCTTGCCGACCCCGCTTTGATCGAAGCCCGCGCCCGCCTGGTCGGCGCAAATGTTGCGATTGCCGAGACGCTGCCACGACAGGCAGCGCATCATTTTTCCCGCGCGCTGCCCGTCGTGCCGCTTTATGCGCGCCATGTCGACAGCCCGGGAGAGCCGGACCCGGCCAATGCCGCAGGCACGATCGAAGCCATCGACCGCGCCGTCGCGGACTGCCTCGCCGGCCGCGCCGCGGCGATAGTCACCTGCCCGATCGCCAAGAAGCCGCTCTATGATGCCGGATTTGGCTTTCCGGGCCACACAGAGTATCTGGCGCATCTGGCCTCGCGCCACACCGGCAGGGACGTGACGCCGGTGATGATGCTGGCCGGACCGGACCTGCGCACCGTTCCGGTGACCATCCACATCGCCTTGGCCGACGTGCCGAAAATGCTCACGACGGAGCTGATCGTCGCAACCGCGCGCATCACCGCCGCCAATCTCAAGAGCCGCTTCGGCATCGCGCGGCCGAGGCTTGCGATCGCCGGGCTCAACCCGCATGCCGGCGAAGGCGGCGCCATGGGGCTGGAGGATGCAGCGATCGTCGCTCCCGCCGTCGAGATGTTGCAGGCGGAAGGCATCGACGCGATCGGACCGCTGCCGGCCGACACGATGTTTCATCCGCGCGCGCGCGCCGCCTATGACGCGGCGCTCTGCATGTATCACGACCAGGCGCTGATCCCGGCCAAGACTTTAGCCTTCGACGAGGCGGTCAACGTGACGCTCGGCCTGCCCTTCATCCGCACTTCGCCCGACCACGGCACCGCTTTCGACATCGCCGGCAAGGGCATCGCGCGCGCCGACAGCCTGATCGCCGCGTTGAGGCTGGCGCGTCGGCTGGCCGACAGCGGACGGCAGGCCGCCGCGTGAGGATGCATTGAGCGGACGCACCACAATCGACGGGTTGCCGCCGCTGCGCGAGGTGATCGAGCGGCATGGCCTGCAGGCCAAGAAGGCGCTCGGGCAGAATTTTCTGCTCGACCTCAACCTGACAGGCAGGATCGCGCGCGCCGCCGGAGATCTCGGCGAGGCGACGGTGATCGAGGTCGGTCCGGGCCCAGGCGGACTGACGCGGGCACTGCTCTTCAACGGCGCGCGGCGCGTGATCGCCATCGAGCGCGACGAGCGCTGCCTCGAAGCGCTGGCCGAGGTTTCCAACCATTATCCCGGCCGGCTCGAGGTCATTCCCGGCGATGCGCTGAAGAAGGATTTTGCCGCGCTCGCCGGCGCGGCGAACGGCGCGCCTGTGAAGATCGTCGCCAACCTTCCCTACAATATCGGCACGGAGCTTCTGATCCGCTGGCTGACGGTGGCCGACTGGCCGCCCTTCTACCAATCGATGACGCTGATGTTCCAGCGCGAGGTGGCGGAGCGCATCACCGCGGCCCCGGGCAGCGACGCCTATGGCCGGCTCGGCGTGCTTGCCGGCTGGCGCACCGAGGCGAGGATCGCCTTCGACGTGCCGCCGCAGGCGTTCACGCCGCCGCCGAAGGTCACCTCATCGGTGGTGCATCTGGTGCCTCGCCCATCTCCCCTGCCCGTGGACGCCAGAAAGTTGGGCCGCGTCACGGAGGCCGCCTTCGGCCAGCGCCGCAAGATGCTCAGGCAAAGCGTGAAGAGCCTGGGTGGCGAGGCGCTGCTGACCCGCGCCGGCATCGACTCGACGCGTCGGGCGGAAACGCTGAGCGTCGAGGAGTTCGTCAGGTTGACGAACGCGGTGTAGTTCTCTTCGCCCCGTTTACGGGGAGAAGATGCCGGCAGGCAGATGAGGGGCGGCGCGAACCTGCAAAAGTATGGCGCTCCTAAGGGAAAGTTGCGCTGGCAACCGTCATTCAAACGCATTACATTCATGGCAAAGGAGATGGCCATGCCAACGAACGCACTTGTCCAGACGCGTATCGACGCCGATATCCGGGATCGGGCTTCCGCGGTGCTCGAAAGCATGGGACTCACGGTTTCGGATGCGGTGCGGATACTTCTTACCCGAACCGCCAACGAGGGCGCGTTGCCCATCGATCTGCTCGCAAACAGTGAGGCTTACGATGTGTGGTTTCGCGCCAAGGTGCGCGAGGCTCTGGACGACACCCGAGCCGACATTCCTGACGAACAAGTCGAGTCGCACTTTGCCGAAAGACGCGCTGCAGCACGTCGCAAGGTCAATGAGCCTAGATCTTGAAGATCGTATGGTCGGCATTCGCACTTTCGGATCGCGATGGGATATTCACGCATATCGAGGCTGACAACCCTGCCGCCGCGGCCGCGATCGATGAGCGGATTGTCGCTGCGATAGGCCGTCTCCGTGACTTTCCCGAGAGCGGCCGTACCGGCAGGCTTTCAGGAACACGAGAGCTTGTCATCGTCGGCACGCCATATGTCGCGGCCTATCAGATAGCTGAGAGCAGGATTCGAATCCTGCGTGTGCTTCATGGAGCACAGCGCTGGCCGGACGATCTTGCAGACAGCTGACGCTATTTATCCGGCTTGTCCGGCCAGCCTACGTCGTCTTCTCGTCCAGCAACCCCGAAATGAAATCGAACAGGCCGGGGCGCCTGTCGCGCCGAAGCCGCTCCGCCGTCACGATGGCGCGGACCTCGGCGAAGGCGCGGTCGAGATCGTCGTTGACGATGACGAAGTCGTATTCCTTCCAATGCTCGATCTCGAGGCGGGCGTTCTTCAGCCTGGTCTCGATGACGGATTCCTGGTCCTCGGCGCGACGCTTTAGGCGCGCCTTCAATTCCTTCATCGACGGCGGCAGGATGAAGATCGAAACGATATCGGCTCGCATCTTCTCCTTGAGTTGCTGGGCGCCCTGCCAGTCGATGTCGAAGAGCATGTCGCGGCCTTCGGCCAGCGCGATTTCCGCGGGCTCACGCGGCGTCGCATAGCAATTGCCGTGCACCTCGGCCCATTCGAGCAACGCGTCGGAGTCGCGCAACCGCTCGAACTCGCGCATGGTGCGGAAGTGATAGTGGACACCCTCGATTTCCGAGCCGCGGCGCGGCCTTGTCGTGACAGAGACCGAAAGCTCGAGACTTCCATCGCTTTCCAGAAGATTGCGCGCGATCGTCGACTTGCCGGCGCCCGACGGCGACGACAGCACCAGCATCAATCCACGACGGCGGATGCGGGACCCCAGATCCCTGGCGGCCGTCGGTTCCTTGGCAACCATCCCCGTCACTCCAGATTCTGGACCTGCTCGCGAAACTGGTCGACCACCGCTTTGAGCTCCAGCCCGATCGCGGTGACCGCGGCGGCGTTGGACTTCGAGCACAACGTATTCGATTCGCGGTTGAATTCCTGCGCGAGAAAATCGAGCTTGCGGCCAACGGCGCCACCGCTTTTGAGCAGCGCCCGCGCCGAAGCGACATGTGTCTTCAGCCGGTCGATCTCCTCGCGGATATCGGCCTTGGTGGCGAGGAAGGCCGCTTCCTGGTGCAGCCGGACGGCATCGAGATTGGCCGAGGCATCCATCAACAGACGCATCTGCTCGGCGATGCGCGCGCGGATCGCCGCGGGTTCGCGCGAGGGGTCGGCCTCCGCCTTCAGCGTCAGCGTCTCGATGGTGTCGACATGGCCGGAAAGAAGCGCGCCAAGTGCCGCGCCCTCACCGAGGCGCGCCTGTTCAAGGCCGGCGAGCACCGCCTCGAGCGCCGACAGGATCGTGGCATCGAGGGTAGCCCGCTCCTCCTCGGTCTCCACGGCCTCTGGGATGTCGAGCACCCCGCGCAGGGAAAGCAGGCCATCCGCGGTGGCGGGCTCGGTGCCGAACTGATCCTGCAAACGCTTGGCCAGCCCCGCCAGATCCTTGAGGAACGCCTCGTTGACCACCGGCTGGACTTGCCTGGCGGCGGCGCGGCCGACGGTCAACGTCGCCTGGAAGTTGCCGCGCGCAAAGCCCTTCTGAATCGTCTGCCGGACCGCCGTCTCCAGCCGGTCGAAACCCTGCGGCAACCTCAGCCTCACCTCGGCGCTCTTGCCGTTCACCGATTTCACCTCCCAGGCGATCGAGGTGCCATCACTTTCGGCGGCGGACCGCGCAAAACCGGTCATGCTTTGCAGGCTCATTGCCCTGTCGTCCCCCTGTCGCAGCCAAGGCATGCTTGGCCCAGCGCTGCGCGCCCCAAACATCGCCGGACGAAAGGCCGGCGCCCCCTCAAAACATGAATACGGCCTCGCGTCAAAGGACGCGTACTTCCGTTTGATGCATGTCGTTTTCCCAAAACCGCTGCGCACTTTTGGGCGACATGCAGTGCGTTTGATGCAAGTCGTTTTCCCAAAACCGCTGCGCACTTTTGGGCGACATGCATTGCGCCTATTGCGCGCCGCCGCCGCCGGCGTCGCCGTTCTCGCCGCTGCCGCCATTGGCACCGGCATCGCCGCTGTCGCCGTTGCCATCGGGAGCGGCCGGCGCCGTCGTCTGGCCGGAAGCCTTGGCGGCGGCGTCCGCCTGCTTCTTCTGCAGCGCCCGGTAGCGGGCAACGTTCTGGTTATGCTCTTCCAGCGTCGCCGCGAAGACATGGCCGCCATTGCCGTCGGCGACGAAATAGAGGTCGTCGGTCTTCGACGGATTGGCGACCGCTTCGAGCGCCGCGCGACCCGGATTGGCGATCGGCGTCGGCGGCAGGCCCTTGATCATGTAGGTGTTGTAGGGCGTCTGCTTGTCGAGGTCCGACTGGTAGATCGGCCGGTCCGCCGGCTTTCCCTTGCCGCCGAAGAGGCCGTAGATGATGGTCGGGTCGGACTGCAGCCGCATGCCCTTGGCCAGGCGGTTGAGGAACACCGCGGCGACGCGCGAGCGCTCGTCGCTCCTGCCCGTCTCCTTTTCGACGATCGAGGCGAGCGTGACGAAGTCGTCGATGTTGGCGATCGGCAGGTCGGGCGCGCGGTGCGACCAGACGTCGTCGACCAGCTTCTTCTGGTCGGCGATCAGCTTATCGACCATCTGCTGCCTTGTGGCGCCGCGGGTAAAGCGCAGCGTGTCGGTGGCGATGCTGCCCTCCGGCGGCAAGGCCGGCGGCATATCGCCGGTCAGCGCCTCCTGATCGGCGACCCGCTGCAGCGCCTGCTCGACCGTCAGCCCCTCGGGAATGGTGAGCGAGTACATGACCGACTTGCCGCTCTTGAAGAGCTCCATGATGTCGCGCATCGAGGCGCGCGGCTTGATGGCGTACTCGCCAGCCTTCAGCGCCGATTCATTGCCCGTGGCGCGCACGCCCAGCCGGAAGACGCGGGCATCGCTGATCAGGTTGCGGCGTTCCAACTGGTCGGCGATCTCCTGCACGCCGGTGCTCGGCTTGATCAGGAAGGTGTCGCCATTGGCGGATGGGCCGGGCTCGACGAAAGCCTGCATGCCGAAATAGAGCGCGACACCCGAGGCGAGCACGACCAGGATGACCATGGAGAGGAAGAAATTGAGGAAGACGACGACTTGGCTGCGCGAGGCGCGCGAGCGCTTCGACGGCGGCGGCGTGCCGGCTTCCGGGCGCAACGCCTCGGCCGCGGTCTTCGGCGTGATCGGCCCCTTTGTGCCTTGCCGTCCGAATTCCCCGTCGCCGCCCGGATTTGTGCTGCCCGGATTTGTGCTCATGGCGCGCCCTACCGTCTGATCTTGCAACGAATCCCCCGGCAAAAAGCTAGGGGAGAATTTGGCAAAAATGACGGCAGGTGGCGGAACTGCCGGCTGGTTGTCTGTCTCTGAGCAATCCCGGGTAGAAAACCGCTGCGCACTTTTCCTAGGATTGCTCCGGCTGGCCCTTCAGCCATTGTAACGCTGGAACACGAGCGAGGCGTTGGTGCCGCCGAAGCCGAAGGAATTCGACAGCGCGACGTCGATCTGGCGCTGGCGTGGCTTGTTCGGCACAAGATCGATCGCCGTCTCGCGTTCCGGATTGTCGAGATTGATGGTCGCCGGCGCGATGTTGTCGCGGATGGCCAGGATCGAGAAGATCGCTTCCGCGGCACCCGCGGCGCCCAGCAGATGGCCGATCGACGACTTGGTCGACGACATCGAGATCTTCGAGGCGGCATTGCCGACCAGGCGCTCGACCGCGCCGAGCTCGATCGTGTCGGCCATGGTCGAGGTGCCGTGCGCGTTGATGTAGTCGATGTCGGCCGGCGAGAGCTTCGCCCGGTTAAGCGCCGCCGTCATGCAGCGGAAGGCGCCATCGCCGTCTTCGGCCGGCGCGGTGATGTGATGGGCGTCGCCGGTCAGGCCATAGCCGGTGACTTCCGCATAGATCTTGGCGCCGCGCGCCTTGGCATGCTCCAGCTCTTCCAAGACGACAACGCCGGCGCCCTCGCCCATGACGAAGCCGTCGCGGTCGCGATCATAGGGACGCGAAGCTGTTTCGGGGCTGTCATTGCGCTCGGTGGAGAGCGCCCGGCAGGCGGCGAAGCCGGCAATCGATAGCCGGGTGATCGGCGCCTCGGCACCGCCGGCCAGCATCACATCGGCGTCGCCCCACATGATCAGCCGGGCGGCGTCGCCAATGGCGTGCGCGCCGGTCGAGCAGGCGGTGACGACCGCATGGTTCGGGCCTTTCAGGCCGTGGCGGATGGAGACTTGGCCCGAGACCAAATTGATGATCTGTCCAGGGATGAAGAAGGGGCTGATGCGGCGCGGGCCGCGCTCCTTCAGGATCATCGCGTTTTCGGCGATGCCGTCGATACCGCCGATGCCGGAGCCGATCAGCACGCCGGTGGCGCACTGGTCCTCATGCGTCTGGGGCTTCCAGCCGGAATCGGCCAGCGCCTCGTCGGCGGCGGCGATGCCATAGAGGATGAACTCGCCGATCTTGCGCAGTTCCTTCGGCTCGAGCACGGCCTCCGGATTGAAGGTGCCGTTCGAGCCGTCGCCGCGCGGGATGATGTGGGCGATCTTGCAGGCAAGATCGTCCACCTCGAATTCGGTGACGCGGCGGCAAGCGCTGCGGCCGGAGAGCAATTCCCGCCAGCTGTGCTCGACGCCCATGCCAAACGGCGAAAGCAGGCCAAGGCCCGTGACGACGACACGCCTCATCGCAGGTCCTCCCCGATAATGCCTGCGAAAGAACTCAG
The DNA here is from genome assembly GCF_006439495.1 of Mesorhizobium sp. B3-1-8. Classification (NCBI taxonomy): domain Bacteria; kingdom Pseudomonadati; phylum Pseudomonadota; class Alphaproteobacteria; order Hyphomicrobiales; family Phyllobacteriaceae; genus Mesorhizobium; species Mesorhizobium sp. B3-1-8. The sequence goes on along the minus strand of NZ_VFTK01000005.1, from coordinate 127,031 downwards.
GCCGAGGCCTTGTCGATATACTTCACGGCATCGCCGACGGTCAGGATGGTCTCGGCCGCATCGTCCGGAATCTCGACGCCGAACTCTTCTTCGAACGCCATGACGAGTTCGACCGTGTCGAGGCTGTCCGCGCCCAGGTCGTCGATGAAGCTCGCCTGCTCCGTCACCTTGTCGGCGTCGACGCCGAGATGCTCGATGACGATCTTCTTGACGCGCTCTGCGGTGTCACTCATTTGGGGCAATCCTCGTCTTAAGTTGTCTATCTTCGTTAGCGGGCGGAATGCCGCTAATCAAGCTGAAAGATGGTCTTGCGGGCAACGCACGCCACAGGACCGGTTTTTGCCCGAACCGCCGGGTTGCGGGCCGCATTACACGAAAAATGGCAGGCGTCCAAGCCGAAATGGCTGTTTTCACAGGCGCCCGCCCATGCCTCAGATCATCGCCATGCCGCCGTTGACGTGAATGGTCTGGCCGGTCACGTAGGCCGCCTCGTTGGAGGCGAGATAGGCGACGGCCGACGCCACTTCAACGCTGGTGCCCATGCGTCTTGTCGGGATCGCGGCCATGATCGTCTCTTTCTGCTTGTCGTTGAGCTTGTCGGTCATGGCCGATTCGATGAAGCCCGGGGCGACGCAGTTGACGGTGATGTTGCGGGTGGCGATTTCCTGCGCAAGCGACTTGGAAAAGCCGATCATGCCGGCCTTGGATGCGCAGTAATTGGTCTGCCCGGGATTGCCGGTGACGCCGACCACCGAAGTGATGTTGATGATGCGGCCATGGCGGCGGCGCATCATGGGATGGGTGAGTTCGCGGGTGAGCCGGAACACGGCGGTGAGGTTGACCTCGATCACAGAATCCCAGTCGGCGTCCGACATGCGCACGAACAGGCCGTCCTTGGTGATGCCGGCATTGTTGACCAGGATATCGACGCCCTCGAGGTCGGCTTCAGCCTTCTGTCCGAGCGCCTTGACAGCGTCGCGGTTGGTCAGGTCCGCTGGAAACAGTTTTACGCGGTCGCCCAATTCGCCCGCCAGGGCTTCCAGCTTCTCCACACGGGTGCCGTGCAGGCCGACGATAGCGCCCTGGCTGTGCAGCACCCTGGCGATCGCTTCGCCGATGCCCCCTGTTGCGCCGGTGACGAGCGCCTTGCGGCCGGTCAGTTCGAACATTTTCTCAACCTCATTTTTCCGAATGCGCCGCGGGCGATCCCGGTTCCGTATACGTCAAATCATCCAGGCCATGCCAGAAATCTTCGGTCGTCAGGACATCCTCGTCACCGCGCCGAATGCGTTCCACAACCTCAGCTGCAATGCGATAGTCCTCCTCCATGTGCTCGGTTTTGCTTCGACCAATCTTCGAAGGAGACATTCGACACCTCCGGTAACGTTCGAGCGATCCTTAGCCAAGCGCCGCCAGTGCCGCCTCGACTTCCGCCGCCGTGCCGATGGCGCCGGTGGCGAGGTCGCGGTTGATGCGGCGTGCCAGGCCCGACAGCACCTTGCCGGCGCCGACCTCGTAAAGCGTCGCGACGCCGTTGGCGCCGAACCATTCCACCGTCTCGCGCCAGCGCACGCGGCCGGTCACCTGCGCGACCAGGCGGCGAGCGATCTCATCAGGGTCGCTGGTCGGCGTCACCGTCACGTTGGAGACGACCGGAACCACCGGCACCTGCTTCGCCACACCCGCCAGCGCCTCGCGCATGATATCTGCCGCCGGCGCCATCAGCGCCGAGTGGAAGGGCGCGGACACCTGCAGCATCAGCGCCCGCTTGGCGCCCTTTTCGGTGCACAGCTTCGCCGCCAGTTCGACCGCCGCCCTGGCGCCCGAAATCACCAGCTGGCCGCCGCCATTGTCGTTGGCGACCTGGCAGACGGAGCCTTTGGCCGCTTCCGCGCATGCCGCTTCGACATCGGCCTGCTCGAGACCGATGATGGCGGCCATGGCGCCCTCGCCGGCTGGCACCGCCGCCTGCATGGCGTTGCCGCGGGTCCGAAGCAGCCGCGCCGCGTCGCCGACCGAAACGAAGCCAGCTGCGGCAAGCGCGGAATATTCGCCCAGCGAATGACCAGCCACATAGGCCACCTTGTCCTTCAGCGAGAGGCCGCGCGCTTCAAGCGCCCGCATCGCCGCCAGCGACACCGCCATCAGCGCCGGCTGGGCGTTGGCGGTCAGCGTCAGCGTCTCTTCCGGTCCTTCCCAGATGAGTTTCGACAGGTTTTCGCCGAGCGCGGCGTCCACTTCCTCGAAGACGCGGCGCGCTTCGGGGAATTGATCGGCGAGGTCCCTGCCCATGCCGACGGCCTGGCTGCCCTGTCCCGGAAAGGTGAATGCGACGGCCATTTTGGGTCTCTCCAGAGGCTGGTTTTTCCCTGCCTCTGGCGCAAGGCGCACAGCCAAGTCAAGCCCGCCGGCGCCTCTTCAGCCAGCATTTCAGCCGGAAAACCCAGCTGACTCCCTGTTCCGAAAGGCTTTTTGGCGATCACACCTGATGAAAACCGCTCACGTTTAGTTTGCTGGCTCTTCTTATTTCCGCCACAGGCGCTAGCTTTGCGTGACATTTCGATGACAGAAGCGTGACGGGCGTGGAAGGCGTGTCGCGTTGGCCGGGGGAAGTAGAGTGGCAAGGATCAGAAAAGGCGCGGCCAAGCCCGTGCCGCAGTTTTTGGAAGACGATCCGTCCACCGGCTACCTGCCGGGACGGGCCTGGCCGACTGTACGCTACGGCCTGACGACGCTTCTCGTCTCCGCCCTCCTCGTATTCGCGATCGAGTTGATCGTGCGCGGCGATTTCTTCGGCACGGTCGATTTCTTCCTGCAGCCGTTCAAGCCGGGCTGGACAACCATAATCGTCTTCGCCCTGGTGCTGGTCGGGCTGGACGCCATACTCGGGCGCAGTCACCAGAGCCTGATGATCGTGGCGCCGCTGACGCTGGCGCTGGCCTTTGTCGGCCACCAGAAATCGCACTATCTCGGCGATCCGCTCTATCCGACGGATTTCCTGTTCGCCCGCCAGATCGTGGCGCTGATGCCGCTTCTGGTGCGCGAGCGGCCGTGGACGGCCGTCATGCTGGCGGTCGGCATCGTCGGCGGGCTAACGCTGCTTGTCTACGGCTGGCGGACCTGGCGCAGGCGGGTGCCGATCCTCAGCCGCAAAGGCCGCCTGGCGCGGCTGGCGCTTGCCGTGCCGCTGCTCGCCTTCTTCGTCTCGATCATGGACTATGCCACCTTCTCGTGGACGCGCGACCGGCTGCAGATCATCCCGATCATGTGGGACCAGAAGGAAAACTACGCCTCCAACGGCTTTGCGCTGGCTTTCGCGATGAACGTGCCGATGGCGCATGTCTCGGCGCCGCCCGGCTACACCGAAAAGGCGATGGCCGCGATCCAGCGCCCCGGCGTCGCCGCTTCGGTGCCGGACGAGAAGCCGGATATCGTGGTGGTGATGAGCGAATCCTTCTGGGATCCGACGCAGTTGCCCGGCGTCACCATCAAGCCCGACCCGATCCCGACAGTGCGCGCCTTGCGCTCCGGCTCGATGTTCTCGCCTGAGTTCGGCGGCATGACCGCCAACATCGAGTTCGAGGCGCTGACCGGCTTTTCCAACGCCTTCCTGCCGGCTGGCTCGATCCCCTATCAGCAATATGTGCGCACCCCGACCCCGTCGCTGGCGACCTTCCTGAAGAGCGAAGGTTACTATGCGCGTGCCATCCATCCTGGCACCAACTGGTTTTGGAACCGCGGCGCGGTCTATGCTGATTTCGGCTTCAAGGACTTCAAGTCTGAAGAGACGCTGCCGCCGATGGAAAAGCGCGGCCCGCTTGCCTCCGACGCGGCAATGACCGACGAGATCATCCGCGAGGCCGATGCCAGCGACGACCCGGTGTTCTTTTTTGCGGTCAGCCTGCAGAACCATGGGCCTTACGAGCCTTACCGCTACAGCAACCCGACGCATTCGGTCGATGCGCCGATCAGCTCCTGGGCGCGAGAATCGCTGCTCTCCTATGCCGAAGGCTCGGCCGACGCCGACCATGGCCTTAAGCGCCTCATCGACTGGGCGAAGGCGCGCCAGCGGCCGACGATCATCGCCTTCTTCGGCGACCATCTGCCGCCGCTGGGACCGGTCTATGTCGAGACGGGCTATCTCAAGGACAATGTCGCGCCGCGCAGGGAACCTAACGCCGGCGCCGCGATCGAGCATCACGACACGCCGCTGGTGATCTGGTCGAACCGCTCCGGTCCGGTGCAGAACCTGGGCTCGGTAAGCCCGGCCTTCCTGCCCTACCATATCCTGACCACCGCAGGCATCACCCACCCCTATTACACCGGTTTCCTCGGCGCGCTGCGCGAACACTACCGGGTGGTCGACCGCAACCTGCTCCTGTCGCCCTCGGGCGAAGCCACCCCGGACTGGGCGAGGCAGAAGCAGATCGACCCGAAGATCAACGATTTCCGGCTCATCCAATACGACATGATGTTCGGTAAGCGCCGCTCGGCGCCCGACTTCTTCCCCGAAACGGTGGACAAGCTCGTCGCGCATACGAGCTGAGGCGAAGGCGGTCAAAGCTGATCACAGCCATCCCGGCCATTGGCGGGAAGCGATGCTCCAATTCCGGAGCCTCGGAAGGTTTCGTCGCCGCAATCTGGACGTCAAAAGCCTGGAACGGGCTGGGTCTTTCCACTCAGTCGCGCGCCAATCGTCAAAGCCGCCGGAAAACTCTTGATCACGGCGCGCATGGCCGTCGCGCCACCTGGCCCAAGCGCTATCCGGGCAATCAAGGCCGCGGCCCGCAGACGCGTCGAGAATTGCCGACGCCATTCGCGTTCGTAGCGATGACCGGCGGCGTCGCGGCCCTCGTGACCTTTGCCCGATGCGATCAGTTCTCGCGCAAGCAGCCAGCCCGATTGCAGCGCCATCGAAATCCCCTCGGCGATGACGGGATGCGACTCACCTGCGATGTTGCCGACGCGGAAGATGCCCTGATCGTAGCCAGCCCGGATACCGGGATGAATCGGTCCCGCAGCCAGCCAGGGGCCATCCAATTCGGCACCAGCCAGCACAGTTGCTACGCCTCGGCACGAGGCCAGGACATGGCGCGATACTGCATCCGCCGCCGCAAGATTTCCAAAGCGCTGGCGAAGCCCGGCTAGAACATCGCGGCGGATGCAACAGGAGATTGAAACCCGGCCATGGTCCGCCGTCACCATCCCACCATATCCGCCTGGGAATACGAGCAGCGGCATCAAGTCGGGCGCCAGCGCGGCGCCGGTAAAATGCGCCTTGAACCCGAAAAGGTCGGAAGGTTGGCTCGTTCTTTCAAGCTGGCTCGGTAGTTTCCCGCTTTCCCAGGATCCGTGCGCGGCAATGATGACAGGTGCGCTGAGGACCTTCTGTTGCCGGCCCGACTCCACAGTCACAAATTGCAAGTCATCGCGCCGACGAACAGCGACCGCCTTGCAAGGCTGGAGAATTTCGACGCCCGCACGTTCGGCGGCCTGTAGCAGGATGGTGTCCAAACGATCGCGGCCGAGCGCGCGGCCAAGACCCGTCATGGCGGTCGGCATTCGGGCCTGCGCAGAGACATCGCCCGAAAAGAACCCGACCCGACGTATTTCGGGCCCGGCTTCCGCGCGCCAGCTCTCGCCAACGCCCAACTGATCGAGCAAGGCAAGGCTGGTGCCTGACATAAACTCGCCGCAGACCTTTCGGCGAGGAAACAGCACCTTCTCCACCATTGCCACCGACCAACCCCGTTGGGCGAGCGCAATGGCGGTGGAGCTGCCGGCAGGGCCGGCGCCGATGACAATTGCGTCGTGCATCATTTCGTGTCGGGCATGCTGGCACCGACAAAACCTTGCGTGAACAGGCCTCTGCGGCCCTCCATCACAGGCGTTCCACCTGACAGTTGCCACAATTGTGAAAGTTCCGTGCCGCGAAAACCGGCGCGGACACTTTGCGCCGCATCGTTCAGCGTTACTGCGCAGGCGCCGATCAATCGCAGGAACCGTGTCGCCACAAGTGGCCCCTTGGCTCTCAATGGCTCCGTCGCGACGAGTATCGGGGCCATCGTCATGATCCGAGAAAATAGCTCCAGCAGGCGCATGTCATCGAAGTGATGGAGGACAAGGTTGGCGCAAACAAGGTCGAAGGGCCTGTCCTGTGTCCAATCGAACAGATCTGCAGTTACGGGTTGCGCCCGCCAACCCAATTCAGCGAAAGAGTTGCGCAAGTCCTCGCCTATCAGGCCGATCCTGTCGACCATGACGATCTCGACGTCGGGCCAATAGCGCGCCATCAGCCGCGCCACCGTCAGCATGAACTTTCCGTCGCCGGCGCCTATTTCGAGGATGCGCAGCGGTGGCTTTTGCACGTTCGCTCGCATCAGCGATGCCATGATCCTGGCCTGGAACATCAATGCATTGATGCGGACGAGGTCGCGACGGGATGCAATCGCACGGGGGTCATCGGCCGGGAGGCCGTCAAGGAGTTCTGGCTCTAGATGCCGGATGTTTATGTCGGTCATGCGCTGGATCGGAAATCTAGGGCCTCAGCGGGGCAATCCGGCAATAGAATTCGGTCGTACCTTCATGGCCGCGCGCACTGTTCATCGCGGAACTCGCATGTGAACTCAACCCGGATGACGAAGCGAAGGTCGGTCCCTTATGCAAGATCGGAGGCTGATATCACAGTTTGCTAATGAGAAATATCGGCGCCGCGCAATAAAATGCCCTATGCAGGCGTTTACCTTATGAACGCTTCCCCAATACGCAGACCTCTTATGAGACCCGATTGGGCTCATTCTCGGAGCTATCTTGTCCCCACAAGCGTATCTGAATGGCATTGCCACGTGTGTCCCCGAACACGACGTGCATCAATTCTTCCTCGGCTATGGAGCCTCGCTGCTTGAAAACGATCCACAAGGCCTTGCGCTCTTCGAGCGGATGGTCGCTCTGGCCGGGATCGAACATCGCTATTCCTGCTTTGCGCCTGCCGACGATCCGCACGGCGGGGCAATAGACCGCGACGGCACCTCGGTCAAAGGCTCGTTCGCCAGCACCGCAATCCGTATGCGGATGTACGAAGCCGCCGCGCCGGAGCTCGCGCAAAAGGCCGTCGACAAACTTCTGGCCAACGACGACCGCTCGCTGATCACGCATTTGATCGTGACAAGTTGCACCGGCTTTTCAGCGCCTGGCATCGACCTGGAGCTGGTGCAGCGATGCGGCCTGTCGACGTCGGTCGAGCGTACCATCGTCGGCTTCATGGGATGCCATGCCGCCATCAATGCCTTGAAGCTTTCACGCCACATCGTGCGCTCGGATCCGAGCGCACGCGTGCTGGTCGTCAACATCGAATTGTGCACGCTGCATTTCAAGGAAGCCACGAAGCTCGAGAAACTGATCTCGTTCTGCCTATGGGGCGACGGTTGCGCGGCCTCGCTGGTGACGGCCGAACCGCATGGCATCCTGCTCGAAAGCTTCCACGCCATCGTGGCGGCGGAGCGCAAGGAGCTGATGAGCTGGCACATCCGCGACGACGGGTTCGACATGGTGCTGTCCGGCCAGGTTCCCGGCGCCGTCCGGGAGACGCTGCGCAACGAGCATCCGGCCATCCTCGGCGGCAGGCCCGCCAAGGAGATCGATTTGTGGGCGGTGCATCCTGGCGGCCGCTCGGTGCTCGACGCAGTCGAGCGGGCGCTCAAACTGGAGCCGACCGCGCTAGCAGCATCGCGCGAAGTGCTTCGGCGATACGGCAACATGTCGTCAGCAACCGTGATGTTCGTGATGGCCGAAATGCTGAAGGAGCCGTCGGGCCTGCTCGGCTGCGGCATGGCGTTCGGGCCCGGATTGACGACAGAGACCATGATGTTCCGGACTGCCTGATGAAGTCGAACACTGTCCGGCACCGCGTCCGTGCTTTCGCAGCCCGCTGGCTGGTGCCCTACTTGCCGTATCCGCACTTCATGTGCGTGGCGCCGCTTGACGCCGTATTGCGGGTCTTATGGCGCGCGGAAGGCCAGTTCCCTCCCGCTTATTGGCCACGCCTGGTGCTCCTGCTCCTGCTTTCCGGCATCAACACGATCGCCTCCCTGCCGGAGCGCCTGATCCTTGCAGCATGGCTGCGGCTGCGGCCTCCCCGGATGGAGCGGGACAACGCGCCCGTGTTCGTCCTTGGTTACTTCCGATCCGGGACGACGTTTTTGCAGAACCTGCTGGCAGCAGACCCAAGTTTGAGATCGCCGAGCTGGCCGCAGGTTCTGGCGCCTCAGACATTCGTCCTTGGCTGGGCTTTCCTGCGCACCCTTTTCGTGCCCTTGCTGCCGTTGACGCGCCTCGACGCGGTCGTGCCGGTGGGCGCCAGGCTGCCGGCGGAGGACGACTTCGCATTGAACAATCTGGGTGGGATGTCGATCCTGGCTGGACGCGCCGTGCTTCCCCGCCGGCAAGCCTTCTTCAATCGATATCACGATCTCGACGCGCTTTCGGCGGACGAGCTGAGCCGCTGGCGCTCACATCAATTCGCATTCGTCCAGAAGCTCACTCTCGTCGCAGGCGGGCGGCGACTTCTGCTCAAGTCGCCGAGCCATACGGCCCGCGTCCGCACCCTGCTGGAACTGTTCCCGGGTGCCAAGTTTGTCCACATCTCCCGTTCGCCGGAAGCGGTGTTCCGGTCCAACCTTGTTCTGACGCGCGAGTTGCAGCGTGCATTCGCCCTGCAGTCGCCGCTGCCCGAGGACGAGCAGGAGGAGATCATCACGCGCGATTATCTCGCGACGGAGATGCACTATCTGGCAGATAGAGCCCGGATTCCAGCCGCCGACTTCGCAGAGGTGCGGCTACAGGATCTCATTGCCGACCCGATGGGCGAGATGAAACGGATCTACCGCGAACTGGACCTGCCATTTTCCCGCGGCTGCGAGGAGCGCATGCTGCAAGTCGCCGCGGCATTTGGCAAACAGCTGCGCAACCGCCATCCCGACCTGACGGAAGGGCAGAAAGCGCGCGTAGCCCGCCTCGAAGCGCTCGCTTCCAGCTTCGGGGATGCGCCTGCGCTGGCTCGCGAGACGCTCAATATTGACAGTCAACCGCGCATTGGGTGACATGGGATGATGACAGCAGGCCTATGGTCGCAGACAAGCTGGGCAGCTTTGGCGCGGCTGCTGGTTGTCCCTTTGTTGCTCGCCATCTGCGCCCCACCGCTTTCGGCATCTGCCGATGAGCAGAGCGATGCGGCCAAGCTGGTTGAGACCGTGCGCCAGGCGGCGATTGTGCTTGGGCACGGTGGACCCGCCAAGGCGCAGCTGCGTTCGATCTCCGCTGCCTTCGACGGAAAGGGGATCGCCCAAGCCGTGCTCGGGGCGCATTGGCGCAGCGCCAGTGCGGACGACCGCGCCGCCGTGGTCGATGCGCTGCTTTATGCCATCGCCCACAGGCTGGCCGACAAGCTCGAGCGGACGCAGGACAAGAGTTTCACCGTGCTCGGCACAAAGGCTCTGGCCAACGGCGACATCCTCGTGCGTAGCGAATTCCGCCGGCCGCTCCACGGCCCGACCTCCGTGGACTGGCGTGTGCGCCACTGCCGCGGACAATTGTGCATCGGCGATGTCTTTGTCGACGGCGGCTCGGTGACCGTGCAGCAGCGGGATCGCATTGGCCAGCTGCTCGCCGGCAATGGCGGCTCGATCCCCGCGCTTGTCGCCGATCTCAGGAAAGGCCGAGTATGACTCCTCGCCGGTGCTCATGTCCGCCCTCGTCGAATTGAGCAATGTCGGCCGCGACTTCGACGGCGGCCGCATTGTCGCCGTTGAGGATGTGTCGCTGGCGATCGGGACCGACGAGACCGTCGCAATTGTCGGCCGCAGTGGCAGCGGCAAGTCCACAATCCTGAACCTTATCTGCGGGCTCGACCGGCCGACCCGCGGCGAAGTCCGGTTCGAAGGACGGGCCATCAATGGAAGGGCTGCCTGGGCAGCCGTCCGGGCCAGCAGGATCGGTATCGTTTTCCAGAATTTCTCCCTGCTCCAGTCCTTGTCGGCGCGCGAGAACATCGAGGTGGCGCTGTTGGGAAACCTCGGCGGAGCGCGGCAGCGCAGCGTTCGCGCGCTGGAACTGCTGGCGCATTTCGGTCTTGCCGATCGCGCTACGCTACGGCCGGCCGAGCTTTCCGGCGGCGAACGCCAGCGGCTTGCAATTGCGCGGGCGCTTGGCAACCGTCCGAAGCTTCTCCTTGCGGACGAGCCGACAGGAAGCCTCGACGTGCAGACGGGCCAATCGGTCATGGGCATCATCGGCGATGCGCATCGCGAATTCGGGACCGCAGTGATCGTGGTGACCCATGACGAGGACGTGGCCGCATTGTGCGGCCGGCGCGTCGAGATCTCGGATGGACGCATCCGTTCGGACAGCCGAATGGCGGCGATGTCGGCGCCTGCGCCGGCTTCGCGGATCCGCTAAGCCATGACAGAGCTGACACTTCCCCTGCGCGGTCTTATTGCGCGTCCGCTTCGCACCCTGCTCACGGTGCTCGGCATCGCTTTGGCGGTCGCCGGGTTTGTCGCACTTACCGGCCTGACCGCCGGCGTCCAGCGATCGTTTGCGTCGGGAATCGATGAGAACGGCGCGGACCTGGTGGTAAGCCAGCGCAGCTCGTTCAACCTGGTGAGCAGCACCGTGCCCAAGTCGCTAGGCCCGGCGCTTTCCGCTGTGCCTGACGTCGAGGCCGTGTCGGGCGTTCTCCTCAACATCACCACCGCCGACGAGGACGCGAATATCGTGATGGCCGGCTGGCCGAGCGGCAGCTTCCTATGGAAAGGCGTGCCCCTCGTGGCGGGGCGAATCCCGGCGCCGGGGGACCAGTGGCCGGTGGTCCTTGGCCAATCCATTGCCAGCGCATTGGGCAAGCGGATCGGCGAAACCGTCGAGCTGCAGTTCCAGCCCTATCAGATCGTCGGCATCGCGTCATTCTCGTCCATGCTGAACCAGAACAGCGCCATCGTTCCGCTCGAAGGGCTGCAGCAACTCCTGTCGCGGGAGGATGTGTTCACTCTGTTCGAGGTGAGATTGAAGCGCCCGCTCGACAACAACGACATCGCTGTTGCCCGCACCCGGCTTATCGCAGCCGCACCGGGGTTCGAGGTGGGCGACACCGAGCAGTTTGCCAACAGCATTCGCGTCTTCGATCTGCTTCAGGCGATTGCCCGGACAATTTCGCTGGTTGTCATGACGATGGCCTCTGTCGCCGTTGCCAACACACTTCTGATGGCCGTGAACGAACGGACGTTCGAGATTGGGGTTCTCGCAGCACTGGGCTGGTCACCGGGGCGGATTCTTCGGCTCATTCTCATCGAAGGCGTTTTCATGAGCGCAGCCGGCGGCGTCATCGGCATTATTCTCGGCGCCCTTGCCATGGAATTGGCGGCGAAGACAAAGTTCGCGGCGGGCCTGATCGTCCCTTATTTTTCAGGCTGGTCGATCGCGCAGGCGCTGATCTTCGTCTTCATCGCCGGGCCGCTCGGCGCGCTCTACCCTGCCTGGCGCGCCACGCGCCTTCTCCCCGCTGAAGCGCTCCGCAGGATCTGACGCGACTTGCCTTGTCGGCCGGGAGGGCGTTCCGGTGCCGATGGCGCCGGCAAAAGCATTGACCTGTGCGGCGGAGGTCTGGCTCTGTTCGCCGGACGGGCGCACAGAAGCGATCGGTATACGAGCGTTCCCGTGCGGCGGCGCCAACCCTCGTCAGTTGGTGAGCTGCAGCCTGGAGAACTTGTTGGCGATGGTCTGGAAGACGTTGGGCAGCTTGGCCGGGTCCTCGACGGCGTAATAGTCGCTCGGGTCGGAAGCGCAGGCGCTGTAGAGCGAACGATTGGCCGCCGTGTCGGCCTGCAGCACCATGGTGTAGATCTGCACGCCCTGGTTCTTCAGCTGTGTGCAGACATCCTTGGTCCAGCCGTCGACATTGCGCGCCGCCGCCGTCTGGTTGCTCGAACCGAAACGGCCGCTGGCGAGGTAGCCATAGGAAGTGTAGTCCGATTTCTGCGGCGTGTTCGATGCGCCGTAGACGACGTTCTCGCCATCGGTCAGAAGCATCACCACCTTTGTGACGCCCGCCGTCTTATAGGGGGCGGCGGCGGTGTAGGGTGGCTGCGGCGACAGCACCCGCTGGCCCCAGCTCAAGCCCTCCGACACGTTGGTGCCGGAGCCGTTCCATTCGCTCATCTGGCTCGCTGCCTGGCGAAGCTTGTCGAAGTCGTCGGTCAGCGGAATGATCGGCGTCGGGCAGGCGCGGTTCGGGCCGATGGTGATCGGATTGCCGGCCTCGGTGATTTCCTTGCCGGTCGAGGCGACGTATTTGGCGATCGTCGTCAAATCCGCGTTGAGCAGCGCGTTGAGCACGCCCGTCAGCAGCCCGCTCAGATCTATGCCCAGTATGTTCTGGTTCAGCTTGGTCTTATCGATAGTGTCGTTGAGATAGGAATTGTTGTAGCCGGTCGACGAATTGCCATATGAGGCCGAGGGCTTCCTGGCGACGTCCGGGTCGTCCGGCGCGAAATAGGGCACGAACAACGTATCGGGCTTCGACGGGTCCGGCGGCGTATCGGAAATGTTCAAGGCGCCGGGCCGCGCCTCGACGCAGCCCTTCCAGCCCGTATTGTTCCAGCCGCCCGTCTGTCCGAGCTGCTTGAACAGCGCCATATGGTTCGGTCGCTTGCCGCCGATGACCGGAAAGTTGACGCCGTTGGTGGGCGACTTGCCGTCCATATCGATCCAGGACGGATCGAATTCGGGGCCGTTGACGTCGACGGCGGTGACGAAGGGCACCAGCGAGGCCCGCACGGACCGGGTCGGCGATTTGACCGCCTCGAGATAATCGAGCAGCGACTTGGTCGCCGTCCGGAGCGCGGCGATACGCGCGCCGGCCATCGAGCCGGTGTTGTCGAGCACCAGCACCACTTCGAGCTGATTGTTCGATTCGACCGCCGAAGCGTCGACGCTGATATGCTTTTCGGCGCCAAACAGGAACGCGAAGTTGAGATTGACGTCGGCCGAGGCCGTGGCCCTGGTCTTGACGAAGTTGACGCCCCTGTCGACGGTGAGCGTGGCCTTGGCGTTGGAGAGTTCACCGTGGCTGGCGACATTGGCCTGGAAATAGCTGTTGAAGGCATCATTGCGTGTCGTCTCGGCGTCGCCGAGATGCGAAGAGGCGAGGTTCGCGGCGTCCAGCGCGTTCTGCAGATTGCTTTTTGCCCGCATCAGGGTGGAGACATCGGTGGCAAACGCCACCGCGCCCAGCATGGCCGGCACGCCCACCGCCAGCATCAACGAGAAATTGCCGCGCCTTGAGCGCCAAAACTGCCTGAGAAGCATTCCCTACCCCTGGAATTGCTCGATTTTCCGCCGCCTTGCGGCCCGCGTGCCTCTCATGCGCCTTTCATGATAAACGGGTGGTTACAACCCGTTACAACCTTATGGGGGTGGTTAAAGTTCGATTACTGGAAAATCGATAAAATCGGGCAACGGCCGGCGTCTTCCGAAACTGCGGCACCTTCTCCAGCCATGCAGGGAACTCCCGACTTTGGCCAGTGCCTCAGTCTGAAATTCAACCCGTCGCTCGCGGTGCAAAGAAGCACGTCCATCTCATTCGATATCTGCCTACGCGAAATGTCGGGTAGAGATTTTCGCAGATATGATACTGGTCATCAGGCGCTGCCTGCACGCGGTTCCATGGAATGAACCACTCGCCTGTAGGCGGATCGTTCCGAGAGTAAGGCTCGGGTTGCTTGACGTAATAGCCCTGTCTGGCAGATCTGACATCGCTTGATGCGATAGGACGGCAATCATGATCGTCGCAGCATTTGAGATTAAGAACAGGATCAGTCTTGCCCGAATACCAGCTATGAGCGTTGGCGTCGCCCACCAAGATAAGACATATAAAGGCGATACGCCGTTGCAGCCGCCCCATGGATTTCAGACCCTCACATTTTGCCTATAGCATATTATGGATGGCTAATATTTGTACTGAGGTCGCATCGATAGGCGCATAGGTCCGATCGGCTGCCGTCACTCGGCAACTCGCTTTTGCAGGACCGCGCGTTCCCGGCTTCGGCAACGGCCCCCGCTTAAGGTTGAGGCACTACGTGGCCTTGCCTTCGCTGGAAATTGCTGTATAGACCCCCGCAATCTGCCGGTCCTTGCTGGGGGCTGAACGGAGGGCCGTGGCCTTCGAAGGTCGCGACACGAAGCCAGAAGGGCTTCCAGCCTCCCGTGTCTCCGCTCTCGACCGTCTCGTGATGCTCCTTTCTTCCCCGCTCTTTCGCGACCGGGTCAGACAAGTTGCAGAGGCTTAGCCGCGAGGGCCGGTGTGAGAGAAACGAAGAAAGGCACTAAAACATAATGGCTCTTTACGAACATGTGTTTCTTGCCCGGCAGGACCTGTCGCAGCAGCAGGTTGACGCGCTTGTCGAACAGTACAAGGGCGTCATCACGGCGAATGGCGGATCGGTCGGCCGGATCGAGAACTGGGGACTGAAGTCCCTCACCTACCGGGTCAAGAAGAACCGGAAGGCTTACTACACGCTGATGGACATCACCTGCCCGCCGGCCGCGCTCAACGAAATGGAGCGCCAGATGGGCCTGTCGGAAGACGTCCTTCGCTTCCTCACCATCAAGGTGGAAGCGCATGAGGAAGGCGTCTCGGCGATGATGCAGAAGCGCGAAGAGCGCTCCGAGCGCGGCGGCTTCGGCGACCGCGACCGTGGCGATCGCGGCCCGCGTTCCTTCGGCGACCGCGACCGCGGCGACCGTGGTCCGCGTTCGTTCGGAGACCGCGATGGCGGTGGCGATCGTGGTCCGCGCCGTCCGCGCGAAGGCTTTGAAGGAGCTGCAGAATAATGGTCGACATCAACCAGATCCCGACCCGGCGTCCGTTCCATCGCCGCCGCAAGACCTGCCCGTTCTCCGGCGCCAACGCTCCGAAGATCGACTACAAGGACGTGCGTCTCCTGCAGCGCTACATTTCCGAGCGCGGCAAGATCGTGCCCTCGCGCATCACCGCCGTCAGCCAGAAGAAGCAGCGCGAGCTCGCCAAGGCGATCAAGCGCGCCCGCTTCCTCGGCCTGCTGCCCTACGTGGTTCGCTGATATTTCGAGCGGGCGGTTAGCCGCCCGCTCTTTTCACCGGCGCGACGGGCGTGTCGGATTGAGCATCAAATCCCGAGTTGGGGCCAATTGCCTCTAACTGCCCAGACAGGCAGGACAGCGACAAGAGCGGCTATGCCGCACCAAGCTTCCTGACCTGTTCCAGATCATTGCGCCAGTCTTTCGGCCGGCGCCAACCGAAGGAACGAAACCATGGAAGTCATTCTCCTCGAGCGCATTTCCCGCCTCGGCCAGATGGGCGAGACCGTCAAGGTCAAGGACGGGTTCGCCCGCAATTTCCTGCTGCCGCAGGGCAAGGCGCTGCGCGCCAACGAAGCCAACAAGAAGAAGTTCGAGGGCCAGCGCGCCCAGCTCGAAGCCCGCAACCTGGAGCGTAAGTCGGAAGCCACGCAGGTCGCCGAGAAGCTCGACGGCAAGAGCTTCATCGTCGTGCGCTCGGCCGGCGAGACCGGCCAGCTCTACGGCTCGGTGTCGACGCGCGACATCGCCGATCTGCTGATCGCCGAAGGCTTCACCGTCAACCGCAACCAGATCGAGCTCAACCAGCCGATCAAGACCATCGGCCTCTCCAATGTGGCGATCGCGCTGCATCCGGAAGTCGAGGTCACGGTGACCCTCAACGTCGCCCGTTCGGCCGACGAGGCGGAGCGCCAGTCCAAGGGCGAGATGCTGACCACAGCCGAAGCCATCTATGGCGACGACATCAACGACAACGCCCGGCCGGAGAATTTCTTCGACCCGAACGCCGAATTCGAAGGCGGCGAAGAGAACGCCTGATTTTCGGGCTCTGACCGGCACATCCTCCGAAGCGTCGCTTCGGTTCGCAGGCGTCCAGGATTTCTGGACCAACGCCCGGGTCTCCGACCCGGGCTTTTTTGTGCCAAAAGGAACTTTTCGACACCCTATATCTTGTGCACATTACAGCGTGGCGCGTCGATTGGACGCGGGCGACGCGCTGAGGCATTTCGATCTGGCATTCCAGTCCGATTACCGGGTGATCCGACTGAGGGGACATTTGGTCATGAATATCCTGTTGAAACACGTTCTCGAACGCCTGGTTCGGGTCGGCGACCTCAAGGTGACCGGCCCAAAGGGCACGACGCACAAATTCGGCGACGGCAGCGGCGAGCCGGTGCATATCCATATCAAGACCATGCATGCCGAGCGCGCCATCACCTTCGATCCGATGCTGGCGGTGCCCGAAGCCTATATGGACGGCGAGCTGGATGTTCCCGAGGGCGGCGTTCTCGGGCTGATGCGCATCGCTTTCCAGAATATGGGCTCGAGCGGCATCGACGTGTCGTGGTCAAAGGCGATCGAGGGGCTGCGCCACGCCTTCCGGCGGCTGCAGCAGATCAATACGGCAACACGCTCGCGCCGCAACGTGCAGCGCCATTACGATCTCTCCGGCGAGCTCTACAAGCTCTTCCTCGACGAGGACATGCAATATTCCTGCGCCTATTTCGAGCAGCCGGACATGACGCTGGACGAAGCGCAGGCCGCCAAGAAACGCCATATCGCCGCCAAGCTCCGGCTCAAGGCAGGCCAGACCGTGCTCGACATCGGCTCCGGCTGGGGCGGCCTCGGCCTCTATCTCGCCAAAGCTTTCGACGTCGACGTGCAGGGCGTCACGCTGTCCACCGAACAGCATGGTGTCGCCACCGACCGCGCCCACGCGCTGGGTCTCCAGGACCGGGTGCATTTCGAGCTCAAAGACTACCGCGCGCTGAACGAACGCTTCGACCGCATCGTCTCGGTCGGCATGTTCGAGCATGTCGGCGTCAACCACTACCGCACCTTCTTCGACAAGGCCTCAACGCTGCTCAAGCCGGACGGGGTGATGCTGCTGCACACGATCGGCCGTTCCGGCGTGCCGTGGGCGACCAGCGCCTTCGTCCGCAAATACATCTTCCCAGGCGGCTACATCCCGGCGATGTCGGAGGTGATGCCGGCGATCGAGAAGTCGGGCCTCGTCGTCACCGACATCGAAATCCTGCGGCTGCACTATGCCGACACGCTCAAGCACTGGGGCGAGCGCTTCGCCGCCAACCGCGACAAGGCCAAGGCGATCTATGACGAACGCTTCTGCCGCATGTGGGAGTTCTATCTCGCCGCCTCCGAAGCCGCCTTCCGCTGGCAGGACCTGGTGATCTTCCAGTTCCAGCTCGCCAAGGTGAACGACACGCTGCCGGTGACGCGCGACTACATGGCCAAATGCGAGAAAGCCCTGGAGCTGCGCGATATCGGGCACAAGGAGCCGGCGGCGCCGGCGCCCTCCAAGCCGACCCGCCGCAAGAAGGTGGAATAGACACGCATTGCCGCTTGCCATTGCGGCCTGACGCCATGAAAAAGGTCTCGTTCGCGAGACCTTTTTCATGACCTATCTCATCTACATCGCAGCCGCGCTTGCCGAAATCGCCGGCTGCTTTTCCTTCTGGGCGTGGTGGCGGCTGGAAAAGTCGGCGCTCTGGCTTCTCCCCGGCCTCGCCTCGCTGGCGCTGTTCGCCTTGCTGCTGTCGCTGGCCGACACGGACGCGGCGGGCCGCGCCTACGCCGCCTATGGCGGCATCTACATTGCCGCTTCGCTCGGCTGGCTGTGGCTGGTCGAAGGCGTGCGTCCCGACCGCTGGGATCTGGCCGGCGCTGCGCTCTGCATCGCCGGGGCCTCGGTCATCCTGCTCGCGCCGCGGGGAACCTGAGATGGAACTGCCCGCCCCGCTCCGCCAAGGCGTCGACGGCTTGCTCGAGAAGGTGCCGCTGCCGGCGCTGAAGCAGGCCGCCAAGACGCTGTCGGATCGCTACCGCGCCGAGTTGCGCGACGGCCGCCTGCATATGGGCGAGGAGATGGCGGTCAAGGCCTATCTGGCGACTCGGCTGCCCGCCACCTATGCCGCCGTGCGCGCCAGCCTCGAGGCGTTGAGCGAGGCCCGCCCCGACTTTCGGCCGGCGAGCCTGCTCGACATTGGCGCCGGACCTGGCACCATGCTTTGGGCCACGACTGACGCCTGGCCTGAACTGGAACGGGCGGTGCTGGTCGAGGCAAGCGCTGCCGTGCGCAAGGTCGGCCAGTCGCTCGCGGAAGGCGCAATTACCGCCCGCACCGAATGGGTCGCCGGCGACGCCACCATCGATCTTGACGGCATCATGCCCGCCGATCTCGTCAGCGCCGCCTATGTGCTGGACGAGATCGTGCCTTTATCGCTGCCGAAGCTCATCGACCGCCTCTGGCGGCTCACGGCCGACACGCTCATCCTCGTCGAGCCCGGCACGCCCGCCGGCTGGCGGCGCATCCTTGCGGCACGGCAACAGCTGATCGAGGCGGGAGCGCACCTGCTGGCGCCCTGCCCGCATGCGGTGCCCTGCCCGCTCACGCCGCCCGACTGGTGCCATTTCGCACGCCGCGTCGCGCGTTCGCGCCTGCATCGTCTCGTCAAGGAAGCCGAGGTGCCTTGGGAAGACGAGAAGTTCATTTACCTCGCCGCTTCCCGGCAGCCGGCGCCGGCGCGCGCCGCACGGCTGATCGCGCCGCCTAAAGGCGGCTCCGGCAAGGTGGTGCTGAAACTGTGCCGGCCTGACGGCAGCGCCGGCGAGCGCCTGTTCAGCAAGCGCGACGGCGATGCCTTCAAGGCGGCGCGGCGGGCTGACTGGGGCGACACGCTGGACTGAGCTGCGTAGGCCGACGGCACCGCGTCGTCGAACCACTGAACGCCTGGCAGGCGCGCCCCCATGCGATCTTGCTCGATCAAATTGTTCTTGCTTTGTTCGGCAACCGCCGATAGGAATCACGGCTTGCCGAGTCAAATGGAATCGGGCCGCCGGAATACTGTCCTGTGGATGGTTTGCTGATCCTGTGAACATTGGGCATCAAGCTGGTTGGACCGAGGAGTGTTGCAGAAAGGTCAGCACCGAATCTTCCCGTTCTGGTATCGAGGAAAGCGGGATCGAAATCGGGGATATCATGGCAGAGGCGGCACTGAAATTCGGCGCGGCGGAAACGCCGCTTTATCGCGAGGCACCGAACAACATCGAGGCCGAGCAGGCGCTGCTCGGCGCCATCCTGGTCAACAACGACGCGTTCTACCGCGTCTCGGATTTCCTGAAGCCGGCGCATTTCCATGAGCCGCTGCACCGCCGCATCTTCGAGGTTGCGGCCGAGCTCATCCGCATGGGCAAGATCGCGACGCCGATCACGTTGAAGACCTTCCTGCCGGCCGACGAGAAGGTCGGCGACATGACGGTGGCGCAATATGTCGTGCGGCTTGCTGTCGAGGCCGTCACCGTCGTCAACGCCACCGACTATGGCCGCGCCATCTACGACCTCGCGACGCGCCGCGCGCTGATCACCGTCGGCGAGGACATGGTCAACATCGCCTATGACGCGCCGGTCGACATGTCGCCCTCCGACCAGATCGAGGACGCCGAGCGACGGCTGTTCGAACTCGCCGAGACCGGCCGCTATGACGGCGGCTTCGAAAGCTTCAACGACGCGGTCAAGACCGCCGTCGACATGGCCAACGCCGCCTATATGCGCGACGGCCATCTGTCGGGCATCGCCACCGGCCTGCGCGACCTCGATCGCCGCATGGGCGGCCTGCAGCCCTCCGACCTGATCGTGCTCGCCGGACGTCCGGGCATGGGCAAGACCTCCCTGGCCACCAACATCGCCTTCAACATCGCCGAGGCTTACGTTCCGGCGCAGCAGGCCGATGGCAGCTTCAAGGCCGCCAATGGCGGCGTCGTCGGCTTCTTCTCGCTCGAAATGTCGTCGGAGCAGCTCGCCACCCGCATCATCTCCGAGCAGACCGAGATCTCGTCGTCAAAAATCCGCCGCGGCGAGATCACCGAGATGGATTTCGAGAAGCTCGTCGCCTGCTCGCAGACGATGCAGAAGATCCCGCTGTTCATCGACCAGACCGGCGGTATCTCGATCGCGCAGCTTTCCGCCCGCGCACGGCGCCTGAAGCGCCAGCGCGGCCTCGACCTCATCGTCATCGATTATATCCAGCTGATGCAGGGTTCCTCCGCCCGCGCCTCGCAGAACCGCGTGCAGGAAATCACCGAGATCACCACGGGCCTGAAGGCTTTGGCCAAAGAGCTCGGCGTGCCGATCATCGCGCTGTCGCAGCTGTCGCGTCAGGTGGAAAGCCGCGACGACAAGCGCCCGCAGCTGTCGGACCTGCGCGAATCCGGCTCCATCGAGCAGGACGCCGACGTGGTGCTGTTCGTCTATCGCGAGGAATATTACCTCAAGAACCGCGAACCGAAGATCGGCACCGAGGAATACGTCAAGTGGGAAAACGAGATGAACGAGGCGCGCGGCAAGGCCGAGTGCATCGTTGCCAAGCAGCGCCACGGACCGACCGGCACCGTCAGCCTCGCCTTCCACGGCGAGTTCACGCGGTTCTCGGATCTGGCCGAGGAGCATCATCTGCCGGAGAGGTTTGAGTAGGTTTTTGACTCACCGTCGCGCTCTGTCACACCCCCCTCTGTCCTGCCGGACATCTCCCCCGCAAGGGGGGAGATTGACCGTCGCCACGACTTTCGCCAATCGCCGACGTTGCAAGAAGAATGCCGGCGGCCAAGCTGCTGATCTCCCCCCCTGCGGGGGAGATGGCCGGCAGGCCAGAGGGGGGTGTGAAGGAACGCCGACCTTCGGCGGTTGGCGCCCCTAATGGCCAAGTCCCGCGTCCAGTTCATCTGCCAGAATTGCGGCTCGGTGCATCAGCGCTGGGCCGGAAAATGCGATGCCTGCGGCGAGTGGAACACGTTGGTCGAGGAAGGCACGTCCGGCGGCATCGGCTCGGGGCCGGCCAACACGCGCAACGCCCGCAAGGGCCGCGCGGTGGTGCTGACCAGCCTGTCGGGCGACATCGAGGACGCGCCGCGCATCGTTTCCGGCATCGGCGAGCTCGACCGCGCGACCGGCGGCGGCTTCGTGCGCGGCTCGGCGCTTCTGGTCGGCGGCGATCCCGGCATCGGCAAGTCGACGCTCTTGACGCAGGCGGCCGCGGCACTTGCCTCGAAGGGCCATCGCATCGTCTATGTCTCGGGCGAGGAAGCGGTCGCGCAGATCAGGCTGCGAGCGCAACGCCTCGGCGTCGCCTCGACGCCGGTCGAGCTTGCCGCCGAAACCAATGTCGAGGACATCCTCGCCACCATCGCCGACGGCAAGCGGCCGGACCTCGTCATCCTCGATTCGATCCAGACGCTGTGGACGGACCTTGCCGATTCGGCGCCGGGCACCGTCACCCAGGTGCGCGCCGCCGCCCAGGCGATGATCCGCTACGCGAAATCCACAGGCGCGGCGATCGTGCTCGTCGGCCATGTCACCAAGGAAGGCCAGATCGCCGGCCCTCGCGTCGTCGAGCACATGGTCGACGGCGTGCTCTATTTCGAGGGCGAGGGCAATCATCACTTCCGCATCCTGCGCACGGTGAAGAACCGTTTCGGGCCGACCGACGAGATCGGCGTGTTCGAAATGTCGGACAAGGGCCTGCGCGAGGTCTCCAATCCATCCGAGCTGTTTCTAGGCGAACGCCACTCGAAATCGCCGGGCGCCGCGGTTTTCGCCGGCATGGAGGGCACCAGGCCGGTGCTGGTCGAGATCCAGGCGCTGGTCGCGCCCTCGTCGCTCGGCACGCCGCGCCGCGCCGTTGTCGGCTGGGACGGCGCGCGGCTGTCAATGGTGCTCGCGGTGCTCGAGGCGCATTGCGGCGTCCGCTTCGGCCAGCACGACGTCTACCTCAACGTCGCCGGCGGCTACCGGATCTCGGAACCGGCGGCCGATCTCGCGGTCGCCGCCGCACTGGTTTCATCGCTCACCGGTCTTGCCCTTCCCGCCGATTGCGTCTATTTCGGCGAAATCAGCCTATCGGGCGCGGTGAGGCCGGTTGCGCATGCGCAGCAGCGCCTCAAGGAAGCCGAAAAGCTGGGCTTTGGAAGCGCGGTGCTGCCACTCGGCAGCGAGGAACTTGCCGGGGGGATCGGGGCCGGCGCGTTTCAGCCCACCGAGCTTGCCGACCTTGTGGCGCGCATAGCCGGCTCACGGCGCGGCCGTGCCGACGACGCGGAGTGATGCGGCTCGTCGGGCCGTAAGACAGGAAGTGGGGCGAGAACCATGCCGATTACGCTGCTTGACGGAATCCTCGTCGGCTTCACCCTGGTCTCAGCGATGCTCGCCATGGTGCGCGGCTTCTCCCGCGAAGTGCTCTCCGTGGTTTCCTGGGCGGCGGCGGCGGCCGCGGCGTTCTTCTTTTACAAGCCTGTCCTGCCCTATGTTCAGCCCTATGTCGACAACGACAAGATCGCGATGGCGGCTTCGGCGGGCGTCGTCTTCCTCATCGCGCTGATCGTCGTCTCCGTCATCACGATGAAGCTCGCCGACTGGATCATCGATTCGCGCATCGGCGCGCTCGACCGCACCCTCGGCTTCCTCTACGGCGCGGCGCGCGGCATCCTGGTGGTCGCGGTGGCGCTGCTGTTCTTCAACTGGCTGGCCGGCGCCAAGGCGCCCGCCTGGATCGCCAACGCCAAGTCGCGGCCGCTGCTCGAGACGATCGGCGCCAAGCTCGAAAGCGTGCTGCCGGAAAACACCGAGGAACTGGTCAACAAATACACGCATAAGGGCACGCCGCAGGCCGGCGCGCCGGCCACTGGCGACCAGCCCGCCGCAGAACCGCCGGCGGCCGGTGACGACAACGCGCCGGCGCCCGACGACAGCGAAGGGGATGCCCCGGCCGACAACGAGCCGGCCAGCCCCGCGCCAGCCCCTGCCCCGGCTCCGGCGCCGGCAAACTGATCGCGAGCCGGCCTGTGCCGGTTGTGAATGCGAGAAAGCGTGCGTTGCGTTCGGCGAGCGATCGCCTTATATGGCGGCTTTAGCGGAGCTTGAGCACCAGATGGCAGACTCAACGGCAGATAGAGGCAAAGTCCTTTCCGCCGAGGCCGACGACCATTTCCACGACGAATGCGGCGTGTTCGGCATCTTCGGCCGGCAGGACGCGGCAGCCATCGTCACACTCGGGCTGCACGCCCTGCAGCACCGCGGCCAGGAAGCCGCCGGCATCGTCTCCTATGACGGCACGCAGTTCCATGTCGAACGCCATGTCGGCCTGATCGGCGATACCTTCACCAAACAGCGCGTCATCGACAGCCTGCAAGGCAACCGCGCCATCGGCCACACGCGCTACGCCACCACGGGCGGCGCCGGCCTGCGCAACATCCAGCCCTTCTTCGCCGAGCTTGCCGATGGCGGCTTTGCCGTCGCCCATAACGGCAATCTGACCAACGCCATGACCGTGCAGCGCGCGCTGCAGAAGCAAGGCGCTATCTTCTCCTCGACCTCCGACACCGAGACGCTGCTGCATCTGGTCGCCACCAGCAAGGAGCGCGACCTCAACTCGCGCTTCATCGATGCGGTGCGGCAGGTCGAAGGCGCCTTCTCGCTGGTGGCGATGACCGCCAAGAAGATGATCGGCTGCCGCGATCCGCTCGGTATCCGGCCGCTGGTGCTGGGCGACCTCGACGGCGCCTGGATCCTCGCCTCCGAAACCTGCGCGCTCGACATCATCGGCGCCCGCTTCGTGCGCGACATCAAGCCGGGCGAAATGGTGGTCATCACCGCCAAGGGCATCGAGAGCCTGTTCCCGTTCGAGCCGCAGAAGACCCGCTTCTGCATCTTCGAATATGTCTATTTCGCGCGGCCGGACTCCTCGGTCGAAGGCCGCAATGTCTACGAAGTGCGCAAGCGCATCGGGGCGGAA
This sequence comes from Mesorhizobium sp. B3-1-8, assembly GCF_006439495.1. NCBI lineage: Bacteria > Pseudomonadati > Pseudomonadota > Alphaproteobacteria > Hyphomicrobiales > Phyllobacteriaceae > Mesorhizobium > Mesorhizobium sp. B3-1-8. The sequence goes on along the minus strand of NZ_VFTK01000005.1, from coordinate 103,120 downwards.
CTGGCGCAGGAAAACCCGGTCGAGGCCGACATCGTCGTGCCGGTGCCGGATTCCGGCACGCCGGCCGCGATCGGCTTTTCCCAGGCCGCGGGCATTCCCTTCGAGCTCGGCATCATCCGCAACCATTATGTCGGGCGCACTTTCATCCAGCCGGGCGATTCCATCCGCCACATGGGCGTGAAGCTGAAGCACAACGCCAACCGCCGCATGATCGAGGGCAAGCGGGTGGTGCTCGTCGACGATTCCATCGTGCGCGGCACCACCAGCCAGAAGATCGTGCAGATGGTGCGCGATGCCGGCGCCAGGGAAGTGCATATGCGCATCGCCTCGCCGCCGACCAGCGCGTCCTGCTTTTATGGCGTCGACACGCCGGAGAAGTCGAAGCTCTTGGCATCGCGCATGTCGGTCGAGGAGATGGCCGAGTTCATCCGCGTCGATTCGCTCGGCTTCCTCTCGATCGACGGGCTCTACCGCGCCGTCGGCGAGGCCGGCCGCGACAATGAGCAACCGCAATTCTGCGACGCCTGCTTCACCGGACAATACCCCACCCGCCTGCTCGACTTCGAAGGCCACGACAATGTGCGCACGCTGTCGCTGCTGGCGAATAGCGGGGCGTAGGCCGCATCACCTTACGGAATTGCCTGCATGACCCTCGACCTTTCCGGCCGCGTCGCGGTCGTAACCGGCGCCTCGCGCGGCATCGGCTATTTCATCGCCAGGGAACTGGCGGCAGCCGGCGCGCATGTGATCGCGGTGGCGCGCACGGTCGGCGGGCTGGAAGAGCTGGACGACCAGATCAAGGCCGATGGCCGCGGCCAGGCGACGCTGGTGCCGCTCGATCTTGCCGACATGGCCGGCATCGACCGTCTGGGCGGCGCCATCCACGAGCGCTGGGGCATGCTGGACATCCTGGTTGCCAATGCCGGCGTGCTTGGCGTGATCTCGCCGATCGGCCATGTCGAAGCCAAGACCTTCGAGAAGGTGATGACCATCAACGTCACCTCGACCTGGCGGCTGATCCGTTCGGTCGATCCGCTGCTCAGGCTCTCCGATGCCGGCCGCGCCATCATTCTCTCCTCCAACACGGCGCATTCGGCGCGCGCCTTCTGGGCGCCCTATGCGGCTTCCAAGGCGGCGGTCGAGACGATGATGCGTTCCTGGGCGCACGAGACCGAGACCCTGGCGCTGCGGGTGAACGCCGCCGATCCGGGCGCGACCCGGACCGCGATGCGCGCGCAGGCCATGCCCGGCGAAGACCCGGAGACGCTGCCGCATCCGTCCGAGATCGCCAGGCGCATCGTGCCGCTGGCAAGCCCGGAACTGAAGGAAACCGGGCTGATCTTCCAGGCCAAGCACAACCGCTTCGTCGCCTACCGTCAGCCGGAATAACCTTGAGTGTTAGGCGGATGAAATAGCGCCGCGGCTACGTTCTTCGAATGTAGGACATTCGAAGCCGGAGGGCCGACATGCGCGGACTTCTTCTCGTTGCCGCCACCGCCGGCATCACCAAGCAGACGGCGCTGACTGAATAGGGCGAGACGATCAACGGCTGCGGCGACACGCCGAACCGCCACGACATGTTGACCGGCTCCAAGCCAGACGGCGCCAGGATCGCCGACCAGACCTGCGGCAACTGGACGATGAGCGCCAGGGCGCCGCCATGATGGGCCATCACGATCGCACCGGGCTCGACGATTCGGCGGCGGCGAAGTCGTGGAATTCCTCGCGCGCCTCGCGCGGCGGCTGCAGCCAGGAGGCGCTCAAGGGCACCGGTGGCGACGGGCTGTTCTACGGCTTCGCGGTCGAGTGAGCCGGGTCGCGACCCTCTATTCACGGGTCTGTGACCGGGGCGGCGAAAGCGTGTGCCGCCGCCCCGCTTTCGCCGCCCCAAGGGAGTTGCTAGGATCGGTCCGACTCCGACATTTCAGCAAAGCGAGGAATTCCCATGGCTGCTACTCCCAGCGTAGCGTTGGTCTGGTATCTGGTGATTGCCGGCCCGCAAGGCGGCATGGTGGTGCTGCCCAGCACCTTCGACACCCGCGAACAGTGCACCAACGCCGTCACCGAATATCAGAAGCAGCCGACGCCTCAGGGCTGGGCCGTGCAATGCGTGCCGAGCGCCTCGCCTTTCACCGATGAAGGGGATGCGGAGACGCCGTCGGCTCAGTAGCGCGAGGCGTCGGCGCTGCTGATCTCCTCCCTTGGGCGAGATCAGCTGTGTCAACGCCCTGCGCTCACACTCAACACCGGCTTGTTGTTGATCGTCTGGAACACCACGCAATAGCGCTCGGTGAGCTTCATGAGCGAATCGATGCGCTCCTGCGGCTCGTCGGTGTCGAGATCGAATTTCAGTCTTATCTCGCGAAAACCGACCGGCGCGTCGCGGGCGACGCCGAGCGTGCCGCGGAAATCGAGGTCGCCCTCGGCCTCGACTGTGGCGTTGCCGAGCTTGAACTCCAGCGCTGTCGCCACAGCTTTCAGCGTCACGCCGGCGCACGCGACCAGCGCTTCCAGAAGCATGTCGCCCGAGCATAGCTCGAGGCCCGAGCCGCCGGTGGCCGGATGAAGCCCGGCGACAGCGAGCGCCCTGCCCGTCTCCACCTTGCAGGCGATCGACTGGTCGTCGAGCGTTCCGCGCGCCTTGAGCGTGATCAGCGCCTTGGCGGCGTCGTCGCGATAGGCTTCCTTCAGCGGAGCCTGCATGGCCTTGAGTGCGGTCGCGTCCATTGCCTGTCCTTTTCGTCGACTTGTTGCTGCATCGGCATTCGCCGTCCGATCGAGATTTGCCCCGATCGATCGGCAAGGCAATGCATTTATCCCGCCGCCGTTCCGGCCCGGGGTCTTCGCCATTGCAGGAAACGGCGGGCGGCCTTGCTTGCTTGGTCCGTGGCAATCCGCGAAAACACCCCCTCTGCTGGACTTGTTCCAGCCGGCATCCGGGTATCCCAAATGGGACATTGACGGACGACGCCCCGAAAAAGTCTGATCCGGGCGAGTGTCGTCCGCCATTTTCCGGTGCCCCCACATGCCACGTACCCTTTCGACGAAGCCGAAACAGGACGGATTTCGCGCGCCCGGCGAGTTCGAGCCCAAATCGGGGTGTTGGCTGATCTGGCCGGAGCGGCCGGACACCTGGCGCCTCGGCGCCAAGCCGGCGCAGAAGCTGTTTGCCAATGTAGCAGCGGCGATCGCGCAAAGCGAGCCGGTGACGGTGGCGGCATCCAGCCGGCAGTGGCAGAACGCCAGGACCCGGTTGCCGGAGCATGTGCGCGTGGTGGAGATGTCCACCAACGATTCCTGGCTGCGCGACAGCGGCCCGAATTTTGTCGTCAACGATCAAGGCTCCGTGCGCGGCGTCGATTGGACCTTCAACGCCTATGGCGGTTTCGACGGCGGGCTCTACGCGCCATGGGACCTGGACGACCTGGCGGCGCAAAAGGTGCTCGAAATCGAGAGAATGGATCGTTATCGCGCGCCGCTGATCGCCGAGGGCGGAGGCCTGCAATGCGACGGACAGGGCACGCTCATCACGACGGAGCAATGCCTGCTCAATCGAAATCGCAACGCCCATCTCGGCAAGGCCGAGGTGGAACGGCAACTGGGCGACTATCTCGGCGTCGACACCATCATCTGGCTGCCCCGCGGCTTTGCCTTCGACGAGACGGACGGCCATGTGGACGATGTCTGCTGCTTCGTGCGCCCCGGCGTGGTCGCGTTGAGCTGGACCGACAATCGCGACGATCCGCAATATGAGATCGTGCGGGAAGCCGAGGAAGTGCTGCGCTCGGCCCGCGACGCGCGTGGCCATGCCCTCGAGGTGCATCGTCTGCCTCATCCCATGCCGATCGAGATGACGCCGGAAGAAAGCGAGAGCCTGGATCGGCTCGATTCGACCTGGGCGCGACCGGCTGGCAACCGGATCGCGGCGAGCTACATCAACTACTATCCGGGCAACAGCGTCGTGGTCGTGCCAGAGTTCGGCTCCGGCCTCGATGTGAAGGCAAAGGCAAAGCTGGCCGAGCTGTTCCCCGACCACAGAATAGTCGGCATCGAGAACTCCCGCGAGATTTTGCTGGGTGGCGGCAATGTCGCCTGCATCACCTTGCCGGTCTATGCCCCACAACGACGTTGAGCGAAGGCGAACGCCGGCTAACCGGCCGCGAAACGGAACTGAGGGCTGAGCGATCCATCGGTGCCAGCCCAGGCGAAAAGGAGGAGATTCATGCGCATCCTGATCCTGTCAACGCTGCTTGCCGGGCTCGCCTGCGGCATCGCCAGCACGGCTTCGGCGGACGAGGAAAAAGTCGTCAACGTCTACAACTGGTCGGACTACATCGCGCCGGACACCGCCGAGAAGTTCGAGAAGGAGACGGGCATCAAGGTTCGCTACGATGTCTATGACGGCAACGAGGTGCTCGAGACAAAGCTGCTCACCGGCGGCTCCGGATATGACGTGGTCTATCCTTCGGCCTATCCGTTCCTGAAGAACCAGGTGAAGGCGGGAGCCTTCCTGGAGCTCGACAGGTCCAAGCTCGCAAACCACGCGAAGATCGATCCGCAGGCTCTTTCGCTGATCGCCGGCGCGGACCCGCAAAACAAGCATGCCGTGCCCTATATGGCCGTCACCGACGGCATCGGCTACAACGTCGCCGCGGTGAAGCAGCGGCTGCCGGACGCGCCGACAAATTCCTTCGCCATGGTCTTCGACGTCGACGTCGTCAAGAAGCTCTCCGATTGCGGCGTGGCGATGATCGACGCGCCGGCTGAAGTCATTCCGATGGCGCTGAATTATCTTCATATCGACCCCCGGTCGACCAGTCCCGACGACCTCGCCAAGGTCGAGGAACTGATGGCCAAGGTGCGGCCCTACATCCGCTATTTCCACTCCTCGAAATACATAAACGACCTGGCGAACGGCGACATCTGCGTCGTGCTTGGCTGGTCGGGCGACATACTTCAGGCAAGGACGCGTGCCGCCGAATCCACCAAGAAGCTGGAGATCGCCTATTCCATTCCGAAGGAAGGCACGCTCATCAACTTCGATACGATGGCGGTACCGAAGGATGCGCCGCACCCCGACAACGCCATGGCCTGGATCAACTTCAACCTGCGGCCCGATATCGCCGCTGCCAACTCCAGCTATGTCTCCTATGCCAACGCGATACCGGATTCCCTGCCGCTGATGGACAAGGCGATCGCCAGCGACCCCGGTGTCTTTCCTCCCGACGACGTGAAGGCCAAGCTGTTCGTGGTCGACAACAGCGACGCGAAGCTGCTGCGGTCTCAAAATCGTATGTGGACGCGTGTGGTGACGGGGCAGTAGGGCCGGCGCGCAACATCAGTTGCGCGCGGCCTCGCGAACGGCTGCCAGCAGTTCCACCTGAGAGTGCACACCGAGCTTGCGGTAGACCTGCTTGATGTGGTTGCGGGCCGTGCCCGGCGAAATGGAAAGGCTCCGCGCGATGGTCTTGGCGTTGCCGCCGTCGATCAGGTGCCGCGCGATCTCGCTCTCGCGCGCGCTGAGCAGGGACCGCGCGGCCTCGACTGCCCCGCCCTTGTCCCGGAGGCGGCACAAGTGAAACAATCTTTCCAGAACCAGCTTCGTTGCGCCGCCCGCGGCACAGGCGAGCGCCAGGTCCTGCTCGCCAAAGGGCGGCGCGCCGTTGCGCCGCAGAAAGGTGACATAACCAGCGGTCAGCCTGTCGAGATTGAACACGCCGGTTATCTCGTCGAAGCTGTCGGAGGGGCCATAGAATTCGCGGTAATAGGGCGAGCGCTGAAAATCGCCGCTGCGGAGAGCCGATAACGGCAACAGGAAATCCTGCCGGCTGCTGGCGAACCGCTGGAAGAAGGGGTCCAGCCGGTAGACGCGGGCGTCGTAGTCGCGGTTCCAGCGATCGGGGCCGGCGTCATCGATCGTCAGGGAGGTAATGTCACGGCGATAGAAGCCGACATAGACGCGATCGGAGCCGAGCAGCACGCCCGCCGCCGCGGTGAAGCGAGCCGACAATTCCTCGGGCGTTGCAGCGCCGGCCGCGGCGGCGACGCCGCCGCTCCAGCTTGCAAATCGGTCCAGGGAAAAATTCGCGAGCATTCGCGCCTAGCCTAGCGCATGCCGCCGCAAGTTCAACCTGGCGAATGGCGGCAAGGCGGACCGGTATGGCTGCCTCAGGCACAGTGACGGATTGCGAGAGCGAGTAGTTGCTTTGACTTCACAGACCCAGGCCATACCTATTGCGAAACCCCTTTGCGGAGGCATCATGAGGTCCAAGCTGAGACTCGTCCCCTTCATCCTGCTGGCGTTCGCCGCCTTCTCACAGCCGGGCTTCGCCGCCGAAGCACCCGAGCGCCCGGCGCCCGAGGGTGGTGTGCTTTCTCTCCTGCCGCCGCCCCAGGTGACCGAGCATTCGATCACGCTTGGCGGGCGCAAGCTGGATTACCAGGCCAAGGCCGGCACGCTGTCGCTCTTGTCCGGCAAGGGCGAGGTCACCGCCGAGATCTTTTATGTCGCCTACACGCAGCAGTCGCCTGCGCCGGCGAAGGACCGGCCGATCACCTTCGTCTTCAACGGCGGACCGGGCGCGGCATCGGCCTACCTGCATCTCGGCGCGATCGGACCGCGCATCGTCGAGACCGCCGCCGACGGCGAATTCCTGCGGCCGCCGCAAAAGCTCGTCGACAATCCCGACAGCTGGCTCGACATGAGCGATCTCGTCTTCGTCGATCCGGTCGGCACCGGCTACAGCCGCGAGGCGCCGGGGCATGAGCCGAAGGAATTCTGGAGCGTCGACGCCGACGCCAGCTCGGTCGGCGCCTTCATCCGCCTCTATCTGGCGCAGAACGGCCGCACCGGATCGCCGCTGTTCCTCGCCGGCGAGAGCTATGGCGGTTTTCGCGCCGCGCTGCTCGCCCGCACACTGCAGGAGGATGTCGGGTTGAGCCCCAGCGGCGTCGTGCTGATCTCGCCGGCGCTGGAATTCATGCTGGTGCGCCCCGACCAGTTCGACCAGTTGCATTGGGCGCTGGAATTGCCTTCGCTGGCGGCGACACGCCTGAAGGGCGACGGCGTCAGCGGTGATGCGTTGCGCGGCAGGCTGGCCGAGGTCGAGCACTACGCGCTCGGCGATTACCTGACGGCGCTGAACAGCGGGCTGGAGCAAGGCGGCAAGCTCGCCAGCGGTCGCGTTTCGGAGATCACCGGCCTGCCGCTCGAGCTCGTCCAACGCAATTTCGCCCGCATCCCCATCGGGCTTTTCGCCAAGGAATTCCAGCGCGCCACGGGCAAGGTGCTCAGCCCTTACGACGCCACCATCGGCACCGCCGACATCGCGCCGCAAAGCGCGCGTGACGCCGGCCCCGACCCGGTGCTCGACCGCAGCATTCCAGCGCTGACATCCGCCTTCATCGCCTATGCCCGCGACGAGCTCAACTACCGCACCGATGTCAGCTACCGGCTGCTCAACGGCGAGATCAGCCGCAGTTGGGATTACGGCACATCGGGCCAGGGTTATGCCGGCGTGATGAACGACCTGCAGCGGGCGCGCTCGCTCAACCCTGCCCTCGGCGTCGTCATCGTCAACGGCTACACCGACCTCGTCACACCCTATCTCGCCTCGCGCTACCTGGTGAACCAGGTTCCCTCGCTCGCCGACGCCAAGCCGATCCGCCTCGACGTCGTCGAGGGCGGCCACATGATGTATCTGCGGCCGGATGGGCGACGCGCGCTGAAGGACGCGGCATCGGAGCTCTATCAAGCGACGCAGTAGTCCCCGACCGACCTTCGGCGAAACGACCTGCGCCAACGCAAGTGCTGCGGTGGAGCAGCGCCGTGCAAGCTTTCGCCCGTATAGCTGGAGCAGCGGTCCCGACTGGGGCGGAACCGCTTTCCACGCAACCACGCTGAAAACCGCATGGCCAATATCGTCGTCCTCGAAAGCCGCGAAAGGGTGCTGGCCGGCATCCTGTTCACGGCCGCCGCCTATTTCCTGTTTTCGGCGCAGGATGCCTCGATCAAGCTCCTGGTCGTCGGCATGACGGTCTGGCAGATCATGTTCGTCCGCTCGATCACGGTGCTCGTCGCCTGCGGCGCGATCGGCGGCAGGCGGCTGTTCGCCGAAACGATCGACTCGCCGATCGTGAAGCCGATGCTGGTGCGAAGCGCCTTCACGCTGGCCGCCTGGCTTTGCTATTACAACGCCGCGCGCTCGCTGCAGCTCGCCGAGCTCACCACCATCTATTACGCAGCACCCATCATCGTCACCGTGCTGTCGGTGCTGATCCTGGGCGAGACGGTGCCACTGCTGCGCTGGCTGGCGGTGTTCATCGGTTTCGTCGGCGTCTTCATCGCCTGCGATCCAACCCGGCTCGGCCTCTCGCTGCCGGTGCTCCTGGTGCTGGCGGCGGCCGTCCTTTGGGGGATCGCCGTCGTGCTGCTGCGCAAGACCGCCATGCAGGAGCGCACCATGATCCAGCTCGTGCTCAACAATTTCTATTTCCTGCTCTTTTCGGCCGTGCCGGCGCTGATCTGGTGGCATATGCCGGACGGAACGCAGTTCCTTTTGCTCATCAGCGTCGGCGCGCTCGGCGGCGTTGCGCAATACATGCTGTTCGAGGGCATGAAGCGCGCGCCGGTGTCGATCGTGGCGCCGTTCGAGTACACGTCGCTGGTCTGGGCCTTCGCGCTGGGCTACGCCATCTGGGGCGACCTGCCGCGCACGGAAGTGTTCATGGGCGCGGCGCTGATCATCGGCGCCGGCCTGCTCATCGTCGGCAACGAGCGTTTCCGCAAACGGGAGCAGGCCTGATGACAGAAGGCTGTCAGGAGCAACTGGGTAAGCTGGCGCCATGACAGACACGCTCGACATGCCGGAAAAGCTTGCGCCTGCCGCCGACGTGGCCGCCGAGCGCACGCTCGGCATCATCCTGGTGTCGGCCTCGGCAATCGCCTTCGCGCTGACCGGCGTGCTGACCAAGTCAATCCATGCCGATCCGCTCACCATCACCTGCTGGCGCGGTTTTTTCGGCTCGATCCTGATCAGCTTCTACGTGCTGTGGCGCCGGCGCCGCTCGGGCAGGCGCGAAAGCCTGAAACTCGGCTGGCGCGGCTGGCTGCTGGCGGTCGAAGGGGCAGCGGCCAGCATCGCCTTCATCTCGGCCTTCAAATTCACCTATGTCGCCAATGTCGCGGTCATCTACGCGACCTCGCCCTTCATCGCGGCGCTGCTCGCCTTCCTGTTGGTGCGGGAAAAATTCCGGCTGCAGACGATGGTTGCGGCGGCGGTGTCGCTTTGCGGCGTCGCCATCATGGTGGGCGCCGGCCTCGGCAACGGGCACCTGTTCGGCGATGGGCTGGCGCTTTTGATGACCGCCGGCAGCGCGCTTTACATGATCATGGTGCGCGCTTTTCGCGATTCGCCGGTCGTCTGGGCGGGCGCTGTCTCGGCCTTCCTGCTTTTCGTGTTCGGCTGGTTCGTCACCGATCCGCTGGCCGTGTCCACCCGCGACATGGCGCTGCTCGCCACTTTCGGCTGCTCTTTCGCGCTGGCTTCGATCCTGTGGACGGAAGGGTCGCGGCTCATCCCGTCGGCGGAAGCCGGGCTGCTGGGCTCGGCCGAGGTGCCGTTCGCCATCTTTTTTGCCCTGCTGTTCCTCGGCGAAATCCCGCCGATGGCCAGCATCATCGGCGGCGCTATCGTGCTTTGCGCGGTCTTCGCGCATGCCGGCCGCGACTGGTTGAAGGCGAAATCGGCGCGCTCGTAAATTATTTTCGCAGTCATGGAACCATCATCCGAGTCAGGCATTGTTGGTTCGACGGGTCACCCCCCAAGTCCCCCCAAACCCCTCGACCCGTCCGACTAGAAGCCGACCCGCAAAAAGGTCGGCTTTTTCTTTGGGAATTGCTTCGGGAACTCCCGGGACATGGCGGCACGGTTTCCATTCAGGACAAGGCCAGGCCGTCGCCGAGAAGCTGCGCCAAATCCCGCGCCGGGCGAGGAGCCTCGCGGCCGAGCCGGATGGCGAAATCGGCCATCGGCAGCGGCGGGAGGTCGAGATCGGCGGATGCCTCGACGATGCCGGAATGGGCGAAACGCCGGGTGCGCGGCGTCAGCGCGATGCCGGCATTGACCGCGCTGCGCAGGCCGGCAAGGCTGGCGCTGCCGGCGGCGATGCGATAACGGCGGCCGGCCGCGTCGAGCGCATTGAGCGCGGCTTCGCGAAAGCCGCAATAGGGATCGAGCAGCGCCAGCGGCACCGCTTCGGGCCGCGCTGCTAGGCCTTTTTCCGAGCAGAGCCACAGCATCGGCTCGCTGATCACGGCCGTTTCATCCGGCGACGGGGCATGGCGCATCGTGATCGCGAGGTCCAACTGGCCCGCCTGCAGCGCCGATCCGAGTTCCAGCGAGCGGCCGACGCGCAGCTCGATCCTGACGCGCGGATGGCTGACGGCGAAGGACCGGAGCAGGTCCGGCAGCCCTTGATCGGCGAAATCCTGCGTCGTGCCGATGGCGATGCGGCCGCCGGCGCGCGCGCCTTTCAGCGCCAGCCAGGCCTCGGTATGTACGGCAAGGATGCGCCGCGCATGGCCGACGAGGTCCTCGCCGGCCGGGGTCAGCCCGCGTCCCCTGCCCTGCGGGGTGAGCAGCGGCTCGCCGACGATCTCTTCGAGCCGCTGCATCTGCGCGGTCACCGCCGACGGCGTGCGCCCGACAGTGGACGCGGCCCTGGCCAACGAGCCGCCGTCGACGAAAGCGAGGAAGGTTTTCAGAAGATCGGGATCGAGCGTTACCATACTTCGATAATATCGAAGTAATTATCAAAAACAATTCGATTTTATTGACGAATGGATGCGCCCATATCTCTCCCATCAAAGGCGCGACGCGCGAAACCGAAGGAGAGAAGAAATGCCGATCATCAACATCAGCGTCACCGGCAAGCCCGACCCCAAGCTGTCCGCGGCAATCGCCAAGGAGGCCACCGACATCACCGCCAGGGAGCTGGGCAAGGATCCGACGATCACCGCGGTCGCGGTCAACTACATCGACCCGCAGCACTGGTTCGCCGGCGGCAAGTCGCTGGCCGAGCACGGCGCCAACACGTTCTGGCTGGACATCAAGGTCGTCGACGGCACCAACACCAAGCTCGAGCTCGAAGCCTATCTGAAGGCGATCTTCGAGGCTTTCGGCCGGCTCCTTGGCGGTGTGCATGAGGAAAGCTATGCCTTCGTGCATGAGGTGCCGGCGGCGGCCTATGGCTATGGCGGCAAGAGCCAGGAGTTCCGTTTCATCAGCGGGAGGCTGAAGGCAGTATAGGGTGTTTCGCTCCGCCGCCTGTCTGCACGGTACGCTATCTCGCGGGAGGATGAAGCCTGGTATCCAGCGCGAAATCCTCCTGCAGGCGCGGCTTGTAGAGGCCGCTCGCGCGGCCGGGATCGAACACCAGGTTCCAGCTATGCTGGGACACGGCGCTCGGAATCAGAAATAAGGGGTGCTCCGCTAAGAGACCGTCGCCAAACTGTTGCTGCCCTGCGCTTGGAATGCCTGGCCGAAGCCAGTTTGCGCTTGGAATATCGCCGATTTCCACCACATGAATTTTCGAAGGATCGGCGATCTCGAATGCCGTCAGCACGTGGCGGACTTTATCGAGCGTGCGAAATCCCTTGTGGACCGCCACCTCGAGAATGGCGGTCGAAGGGTCAACGGACGCATATACGGCCCTGACGCCTTTGCTGTTCCACCTTCCCCCGAGTTTGAAGGCTCCCTCGCCGCTGTACCAGCTTGCCTGGAAGCGTTTGTGATCAAGTCTCCAGCCGAGGACATCGCCCGTTCCGAGAGAACCTGGCAAAGGCGTCACGCGTAGACACCGTAGTCGAGCCGTTCGAGAAATTCCTGCACAAGTATGGTACCCGCCGCCGTGGCCAAGAGATCGATCGGTCGCCTGTTGTCCAACCCCATGACGGGCTCAATCATCCATTTCTCGGCCGCTTCCTGGTTTCCGAAAACAGACGTCGCCTTGGTGAGAACCCTGGCGAAATTCCAGGTCCTTGAACCTTGCTCCCGATTGAGCGTCCGGGAGTGATCCGATTTGTGCCGCTGAAATGTCCGCTCGCTCATGCCGAATGCCGCCTCGAAGGCATCTGCTTCGATGACGGTCAGTTGCCTGACGAGGCTTTCCAGAGCCTGGCTTGGAATTCCATGCAGGATCATTTCATGCGCCTCGAGCGGGCTGGATACCGAGGATCCAAGAACCTTCGGCCCGCCGAACAGGTCGATCAGCCGTTCGAACTCCGGCTCCATGTGTGGTGCTTCGGCAAACCCCGTCGGGAAACTGGCCATCTTTACCTCTCCGTCACGTGTCATTTTATTTACGACATGTGTCAGAGCCTTTCAAGTGGAGATCGAGGCACTGCTTCAGCCCACATTGACCTTGCCCCCACTTCCGCTACCCTCTGCCACCGAAGCGGCCGCTCAAGAGCCGCCCCGAGGAGACTGGGAGAGAGCGGCATGATCCTGACCCTGGCGCTGCTGGCGGGCCTTGTCCTTGCCTGGCTGCTGATCGCGGTGATCGAACGGTTCCGGCTCGACCTGCGCTTCACCCAGGCGCTGCTCTATGTGCCGTTCAAGCTCGCCTATCGCGTCGCCGACAACCGCATCCGCATTGCCCGCAGCGCCAAGACGCCGGTGATCTATGTGGTCTCGCACCAGTCGCGCATCGAGCCGGCGCTGATGCTGTCGCTGCTTCCCGACGACACGCTGCATATCTTGGACGAGGCCTCGGCGCGCTCGCCCTGGCTGGAGCCTTGGCGCGAGCTTGCCCGCACCATCGCCTTCAACGCCGAGCATCTCTTCGTCAGCCGGCGGCTGGTGCGCGTGCTGAAGGGCAAAGGGCGGCTCGCCGTCTACCTGCCCGACGATGTCGAGCCGGACGTCAAATCCTTCCGGCTGTTTCGCGCCATCACCCGCATCGCCATGCAGGCCGACGCACGCATCGTGCCGATCTTCGTCGCCGGCACGCGCGACCTGCCGGTGTCGCTGACGCCGAAGGAGAAAGCGCCGCGCCACTGGTTCCCGCGGCTTTCGGTGAGCGTGCTGGAGCCGATGACCATCGCCGAGCTGGTGGCACGCAACCCGGACATGGCCTCCAACACCAACGCGCTGTTCGACCGTTTCGCCGAAGCGCGGCTCTACGGCACCAATCTCGACCGCGGGTTGTTCCTTGCCATGCGCGATGCCGCCGATCGCGTCGGCCCCTCGCATCCGATCATCGAGGACGTGATTTCCGGCTCGCTCAGCTATCGCAAGCTGTTCATCGGCGCGCGCGTCCTCGGCCGCCATTTCGAGGTGGTGACAGCGCCCGGCGAAGCGGTCGGCGTGCTCCTACCCAACGCCAATGGCGTGGTGCTCACCTTCGTCGGCCTGATCTCGGCGGGCCGCGTCGCGGCGATGATCAACTACACCGCCGGCCCGGCGAGCGTGACCGCGGCGGTCCGCACCGCGGTGATCCGCACCGTGGTCTCATCCCGCGCCTTCATCGAAAAGGCCGCCATCGACGACATCGTCGCCGCGGTCGAAGCGGGCGGCGCCAAGATGCTGTGGCTGGAGGATGTGCGCGCCGGCGTGACGGCCCTGGACAAGGTCGCGGCCGCGCTTTTGTGGCGCCTGCCTTTGCAGCGGCAGCAGGCGGGCAAACCAGCTGTGATCCTGTTCACCTCCGGCTCGGAAGGCACGCCGAAGGCAGTGGTGCTGTCGAACCGCAGCCTGCTTGCCAATGTCATGCAGGCCGAGGCACGCGTCTCCGTCTCGCCGGCCGACATCCTGCTCAACGTGCTGCCGGTGTTCCATTCCTTCGGGTTGACCGGCGGCACCATCCTGCCGCTGGTGCTGGGGATAAAGCTGTTCCTCTACCCCTCGCCGCTGCACTACAAGATCATCCCCGAGATCGCCCGCAAGGTGAAGCCGACCGTGATGTTCGGCACCGACACTTTCCTCGCCAACTATGCCCGAACCGCCAAGGACGGCGACTTCTCCAGCCTGCGCTTCGTCGTGGCCGGCGCCGAAGCGGTGAAGCCGGAAACGCGGCGCACCTATCACGACCGTTTCCAGGCTTCGATCGTCGAAGGCTTCGGGCTGACCGAGGCCGCGCCCGTGGTGGCGGTGAACACCGCCATCCACGGCCGCGACGGCACAGTCGGGCGGCCGCTGCCGGCGATCCGCATGAAGCTGGAGCCGGTCGAAGGCATCGCCGAGGGCGGCCGGCTGTGGCTCGACGGGCCGAACATGATGATGGGCTATATGACCGCCGACCGTCCCGGCGAATTGCAGCGGCTGGAAGGCTGGCACGACACCGGCGATATCGTCTCGGTCGACCGCGAGGGCTTCATCACCATACGCGGGCGGGCCAAGCGCTTCGCCAAGATCGCCGGCGAGATGGTGTCGCTGGGCGCGGTCGAGATGCTGGTGCAGTCGCTATGGCCGGAAGAGCGCCACGCGGCGGTGGCGGTGCCCGACAAGAGGCGCGGCGAGCGCATCGTGCTGGTCACCACCGCTGACGCAGCCAATGCCGAGGAGCTGCGCCAGTTCGGTAAGAAGGCCGGCGCGGCCGAGCTGATGGTGCCCAACGACATCATCAAGGTGGAAGAGATCCCGGTGCTGGGCTCGGGCAAGACGGATTACATCTCGGCGCGCAAGCTGGCGATCGACCGGCTGGGGCTCAGCGCGGCTGCCTGATCTCCCCCTCAAGGGGGAAGACTACCAGCTACCCGATATCCGACGGCGGCACCTTCTCGCCTTCGCGCATGGCCCGCTTCGAATAGGCGCGCACCGAGAGTGGCAGGAACAGCAGATAGCCGGCGACGGAAGCCGTCAGCGTGTACCAAGGATAGGCCATCAACAAGAGGATGTAGAGCACGACGCCGAGGATCACCGGCAGCACCCGATCGCCGGGTATCTTGACGCTCTTGCCCGAATAGACCGGCAGGCGGCTGACCAGCAGGAACGCCACCAATACGGTAAAGCCCGAGGCGACGAAGGCCGCCGGCCGGGTGGGCTCCAGCCCGAGCCGCAGGAAATAGAGATAGAGCGGCAGCATGACCAGCACAGCACCCGCCGGGGCCGGCACACCGACGAAATATTCGGTCTGCCAGGCCGGCTGGTCGGTGTCGTCGGCCAGCACGTTGAAGCGGGCAAGCCGCATGCCGCAGGCGATGGTGAAGAGAAGTGCCGCGATCCACCCGGGCGAGCCGGCGCGATCGAGCAGGAAGGCGTAGAGCACCAGCGCCGGCGCCACGCCGAAATTGACGATGTCGGCCAGCGAATCCATCTGCGCGCCGAATTTCGAGGTCGCCTTCAGCATGCGCGCCAGCCGCCCGTCGATACCGTCGAGGAAGGCGGCAAGCAGCACCATGACCACCGCGATCTCGAAGCGGTTCTCGAAGGCGAAGCGGATGCCGGAAAGGCCGGCGCAGATGGCGAGCACCGTGACCAGGTTGGGCAGCACCATGCGCATCGGGATCTCGCGGATGCGCGGACCGCCGCTGGCATGCGCCTCGAATTTCTTGAACGGCGCGCCCACGCTCAGGAAATCCTGACCAAGGGCGTGACCGCGGTGCCGCCGAATTCGGCAAGCACGGTCTCGCCGCCGACAGCCGTCTGGCCGACCGCGACGCGCGGCACGGCGCTCGACGGCAGGAAGACGTCGACGCGCGAGCCGAAGCGGATCAGGCCGAAACGCTCGCCGATCGCGATCGTACCGCCGGTCTCGGCCCAGCAGACGATGCGCCGCGCCACAAGGCCGGCGATCTGGACGGCGGCGATGGTGCCGTTCGGGCTGTCGATGACCAGGCCGTTGCGCTCGTTCTCGGCGCTTGCCTTGTCGAGCTCGGCATTGAGGAATTTTCCGGGCTTGTGCTCGATGCGCGTGATCCGGCCGCGCACCGGAGCGCGGTTGATGTGGCAGGAAAACACGTTCATGAACACCGAAATGCGGGTCATTTCGCCGGAGCCGAGGCCAAGCTCGCTCGGCGGCACGGCGGGCCCTACCGCCGAGATCACGCCATCGGCCGGGCTCACCACCAGCCGGTCGTCGACCGGCGTGACGCGCTCGGGATCGCGGTAGAAATAGACGCACCAAGCGGTGAGGATCAGCCCGATCCAGAACAGGATCGAGGAGAAATAGCCGAGAAACAGCGTCGCCGCGGCGAAGGCGGCGATGAAGGGATAGCCTTCGCGATGGATGGGAACGAACGTATTCTTGACCGAGTCGAGAAGCGTCATAGGGCTTGGGGCGGTCCCTGTTTCAGGTTGCGCCTCAATAGCGGAAAGCCCCCCTCCCCGCAACGCAACAATGGGGGGAGGACAAGCCTGGACGGCAGCGCCGGCGCGCAAGCCTGACTTTTGCTCCTGTTGTCGGAACTCGGCTCCGTCACGCGTCCTTGGCGAGAGGACACCCAAGGATCCCGCCAATGCCTTCGCCGAAATCGTCTGCAATGAGTGCCAAGGTCGTCACAACAGGCCTCGCCTTCGGCGAGTCGCCGCGCTGGCATGATGGCCGGCTCTGGCTCTGCAACTGGGGCACCGGCGAGATCGTCGCTGTCGACGAGGATAGCCAGAGCGAAGTCATGCTCACCGTGCCGGCCATCCTGCCCTATTCGATCGACTGGTTGCCGGATGGCCGGCTGCTTATCGTCTCGGGCCGGGAAGGCCTGCTGCTCAGGCGGGAAGCAGACGGGACGCTCGTCACCCATGCCGATCTCAGACACCTGTCGAAGAACCCCTGGAATGAAATCGTCGTCGACGGGCGCCGCAACATCTACGTCAATGGTGGCGGTCCGGCGCCGGCGCCGGGTGAGCATTTCGGGCCGGGCACGATCGTGCTGGTCGCAGCGGACGGCAGCGTGCGGCAGGTCGCCGAGGACATCGCCTTCGCCAACGGCATGGCGGTGACGCCGGACAACAAGACACTGATCGTCGCCGAATCCCACGCTAACCGATTGACCGCCTTCGACATCGCCACCGATGGCGGCCTTTTCAACCGCCGCGTCTGGGCGCGCCTCGGGAACGATTATCCCGACGGCATTTGCATCGATGCGGAAGGCTGTGTCTGGTACGCTGATGTGCCCAACCGGCACTGCGTGCGTGTGCGCGAGGGCGGCGTGAAGCTCGACGGGATCGCGACCGATCGCGGCTGCTTTGCCTGCATGCTGGGCGGGACCGACGGCAGGACGTTGTTCATCCTCGCCGCCGAATGGCGGGGCTTCGAGCATATGGTCAGCGACGCCCGCACCGGCCAGGTGCTTAGCGCCGCTGTCTCCGTGTCCGGAGCCGGATGGCCTTACAGCTCCGGTACGCGCTGGTAGTTGGCGATGTCGGCCTTTATGCCGAGGCGCGCGATGGTTTCCTGCGCGCTGAAGGCGATGCGCTCATGCGCGGCCTTGACGATCGGCACCACCTTGTCGACGGCATCCTGGCTTTCCCACTCAACCATGGTGACGATGTTGAACTCGCCGGGGCCGGAGAACTGTTCGAGCAGGAAATCCTGCACGAAGCCATCCTGCTGGCGCAGCAGTTCGTGCGTCATGAAGACCTTGCCGAGGATTTCCTCGCGTGCCTCCGCCGGCACGACGAATTTGTCGACCCGGAACACGCTGTCGGTGCGGTGATTTCTGGTGCTCATTTCGATCCATCTCCGTTTGGAAGGGTTGCTTGGCAGGAGGCTCGGAGACGGTTTGCAAGCTCAAGGTAAGTTGAGGTCAAGGGGAATTTGGCCCTTCCTTCTCCCTTGCGGGAGAAGGAAGAGGCTTCAGCCAACCTCCGAAGTCCTCCTGCGCACAATCACCCCAAGCTCGTCGCTCTCGCGGGCGATGCGCAGGCGCTCCTCGGCTTCGGTCGCTTCGCGCTGGCGGTCCCACATCGAGGCGTAGAGGCCGTGCTTGGCCAGCAGCGCCGCATGGGTGCCGCGCTCGGCGATCTGGCCGTCCTTGAGCACGATGATCTCGTCGGCCGAGACCACCGTCGACAGCCGGTGGGCAATGACGATGGTGGTGCGGCCCTTGCTGACCTGGTCCAACGCTGCCTGGATTTCCTGCTCGGTGTGACTGTCCAGCGCCGAGGTCGCCTCGTCCAGCATCAGGATCAGCGGCGCCTTGAGGATGGTGCGGGCGATCGCGACGCGCTGCTTCTCGCCGCCCGACAGTTTAAGCCCACGCTCGCCGACCATCGCGCGATAGCCTTCGGGCAGCTTGTCGATGAACGGCCCGATCTGGGCGAGCTCGGCCGCCTTGCGCACTTCCTCCTCGCTGGCGCCGACGCGACCGTAGCGGATGTTGTAGGCGATGGTGTCGTTGAAGAGCACAGTGTCCTGCGGCACCATGCCGAGCACGGCGCGCAGGCTCTCCTGCGTGACGTCGCGGATGTCCTGGCCGTCGATCAGCACCTGGCCGCCCTGCACGTCGTAGAAGCGGAACAAAAGCCTGGAAATGGTCGACTTGCCGGCCCCGGACGGGCCGACGATCGCCACCGTCTTGCCGGCCGGCACGTCGAAGGAGACGCCCTTCAGGATCTTGCGGTTGGGATCATAGGAGAAATGCACGTCGCGGAACTCGACCTTGCCGGGGCCGACCTTCAAAGGCTTCGCATCCGGCTTGTCGACGATTTCCTGCGGCACGTCGAGCAGGTCGAACATGTGCTCGATGTCGGTCAACCCTTGCCGGATCTCGCGGTAGATGAAGCCGATGAAGTTGAGCGGCACCGAAAGCTGGATCAGCATGGCGTTGATGAAGACGAAATCGCCGACCGTCTGCCTGCCGGCCTGCACCTCCAGCGCCGACATGCACATGACGATGACGGTGCCCAGACCGAAGATGACGCCCTGGCCGAAGTTCAGCCAGCCGAGCGAGGTCCAGGTTTTCGTCGCGGCGATCTCGTAGCGCGCCATCGAGCGGTCGAAACGCTCGGCCTCCATGCGTTCATTGGTGAAATATTTGACCGTCTCGAAGTTAAGAAGCGAGTCGATCGCCTTGGTGTTGGCGTCGGTGTCGCTGTCGTTCATGTCGCGGCGGATCGAGATGCGCCAGTCGCTGGCCTTGACGGTGAACCAGACATAGAAGCTGACGGTGAGCGCCACCACGGCCACATATTTCCAGCCGTAGGTGAAGGCGAAGATGCCGGCGGTCAGCGCGAATTCGAGGATCGTCGGCGCCGTGTTCAGCATGATGAAGCGCACGATCGTCTCGATGCCCTTGGTGCCGCGCTCGATGATGCGCGACAGGCCGCCGGTGCGGCGCTCGAGATGGAAGCGCAGCGACAGCTGGTGCATGTGGACGAAGGTGCGGAAGGCGAGCTGGCGCACCGCATACTGGCCGACCCGGGCAAAGAGCGCGTCGCGCAGCTGGTTGAAGCCGAGCTGGATCAGGCGCAGGACGTTGTACGCAATGACCAGCGCCACCGGCGCCAGCAAAAAGGACGGCAGCGGCGGCGGCGTCTTCGAGGCGTGGGCCAGCGCGTCGGTCGCCCATTTGAAGAAATAGGGGCCGGCGACCAGCGTCAGCTTGGCGACGACCAGAAGCAGCGTCGCCCAGGTGACGCGGGCTCTGAGATCGGCGCGCTCGGCCGGCCACATATAGGGCCACAGATTACGCAGCGTGGTGAGGGTGCCGGCTTCGGCGGATACGGTCTTTTCGGCCACTAGTCTTGCCTTTTGGGTAAACCGCTGGGGCAGCAGAAGTTGACGAGTCGGGTGAGCGAGGCCGAGACGCCCTCAAGCGCGGCGTGGTCGACGGCATAGCGCGAGCGCTGGCGGTCGGCCTCGAAGCGGACCAGCCCCGCCTCGACCAGCACCTTCAGATGTTGCGAAACGGTCGACTGGGCGAGGTCGAAATGGTCGACCACCTCACGGCACGAGCAGCAGCGGCTGGCCGAAAGGCGCTTCAGGATCTCGATGCGCGCCGGATGCGAGAGCGCTGCCAGGCGGAGCGCCATGGCGTGGCTGTCGCTGCAGCGGATTTCGGAGGATTCGGCCATCGTCCATCGGCGATAGACGATGAAGGGGAATGGGGCAAGCTGGACGGATGGGTAGATTTGAGGTGCTGGCGGGACAGCACCCCCCTCTGCCCTGCCGGGCATCCCCCCGCAAGGGGGAGATCAGCTAATCGCCTACTCCGTCTTCGTCTGGGTAGTCATCTGCTCGCCCATGGCCTTCATGTCGGCGGCCTCGCCTTCCTTCGAAGTCGAAGGCACCTTGAACACCTGGCCCGGCCAGATGCGATCGGGATCGCGGATCTGGTCCTTGTTGGCCAGATAGATCGTCGAGAAGCGAGTGCCATGGCCGTAGACGCGGCGCGAGATGCGCCAGAGCGTGTCGTTGCGGCGGATGATGACGGAGCCGTCGGCATGTTCGAGCTTCGGCGCGACCGTTTCGGGCACGTCGGTCGAGGGCGTCGCCTCGGCAACCTTGGCAGCAGCCCCGGCGGCCGGGGCGGGCTTGGCCGCTTCGGCCGTTGCTGTCTCGGTCGTGGTTTCGGCGGTCTTGGTCTCGGCCGGCTTGGCCTGCGCCGGCTTTGTCTCGCTTGGGGCGACGGCGGCGACCGACTCGCCGGGCTCGCGCTCGAAGGGGACGGCAGCGCGGGCGACGACCTTGACGCCATCATTGTCCAAGCCATCGACATGGATGGTGTAGCTGCCGACCGGAATGTCGCGCGTCGCTTCGATCAGGAAATGCCCGTCGGCCGAAGTCTTGGCGTCGCCGAGCAGGATGGCGTCGGCATAGGCGCGCACCTTGCGGCCGGGATCGGCCGTGCCGGCGACGAAGATCTTGCTGCCGTCGATCTCGACCGCTTCGACGGCGATCTTGGGCTCTGCCGCGGCGGCCACAGCCGGCGCGGTCGCCGGAGCCTGGTCGGTGGCGGCGGGCGCGGTCGGCGCCGTGCTGGACGCGGTCGGTGCCGGAGCCTGCTCCGTGGGCGCCGCCGCCTGATCGCTAGCGGCCGGCGCCGCCGGCTTGGTCTCGGCCTCAGGAACGGTGATCAACTGCGAGGCCTTGCCCGGCTCCTCGACCATGGCCAGCACCTGGCCGGTCGGGCTCTGCGGCACTGAGACAACGGCGGTCTGGGCCGAGGCGACGGTCGTGCCGCCAACCGTCTGGCGCAGGGTGATCGTATAGTCGCCCGGCTTCAGCGGATCGTCGAGCACGATGGCGAAGGCGCCGTCGGGACCGGAATCGGTCGAGCCGAGCACCGTGCCCTCATTCAAAATCTCGACCTTGGCTTTGGGCGCTGCGCTGCCGGCGACGACGATCGAGCCATTGCCCTCGACGCGCACGACATCGAAGGTCGGCAGCGTCGGACCGGCGGCGGCGGGCGCCTGGGCGGCCGACGCCATGGCGTTGTTGGCCGGCGCCATCTTATTGGCGGGCGCCATCGTGTTCGCCGGAGCCATTGTGTTTGAAGGAGCCTGGGGCACACGCGCCTCTGTGCTCGTGCTCGAGGATTCAGCCGGTTTCGCAGCGGTCTGCGGCAGCGTCGCGACCTGCGCCGGCTTCTGGTTGTTGATATAAGGGTCGAGCGCGCCCGAGCCGTAGGCGACCGCCGCGACGGCGACAACGCCGCCCGCCGCGAACAAAAACGCCTTAGAAGGATTGATAGCCATAATTCCGTATTGCCCCCTTAGCCACCTAACGCCCGGTCTAGCCTGTTTTCCCGAGTCCGACAAGAAAAAGCCCGTCCGCGGGCTTGACCCGGCCAACCGTCCCCATCACCAATCATCGCCATGAACACGATTCGATCCGTCTGCGTCTATTGCGGCTCGTCTCCGGGCCGCGACGAGGCCTATATCAAGGCCGGCCACACGCTTGGCCGCTCGCTTGCCAAATCCGGGTTGCGCCTCATCTATGGCGGCGGCACCAAGGGCATCATGGGCGCTGTCGCCGACGGCGCGCTCAAGGCCGGCGGCAAGGTCACCGGCATCATCCCGCGCTTCCTGATCAACAAGGAGGCGACCGAGACCGCGCTCGACAAGCTCGACGAACTCTTGATCACCGACAACATGCACGAGCGCAAGCACAGCATGTTCGAAAAATCCGACGCCTTTGTGGCGCTGCCGGGCGGCATCGGCACGGTGGAGGAGATCGTCGAGATCATGACCTGGGCGCAACTCGGCCATCACCGCAAGCCGATCGTCTTTGCCAACGTCAAGGGTTTCTGGGACCCTATGCTGGCGCTGATCGAGCACATGGCGGCCGAAGGCTTCATCCACACCGCGCAGCGGGTAAAACCGCTGGTTGTCGACGACCCGGATGCGATCGTCGCCGCCATCATGGTGGCCGGATCGTCGGTCGACGCGCCGACGGAAGGCGTGCGGTCGTTGATAGACAAGATGTAGGCAGTAGGGAATAGGCAATAGGCAATAGGCAATAGGCAATAGGAAAGCATGCCTACTGCCTACTGCCTACTGCTCTCCTCAAATCCCCAATCACCGCCCGCCGGTCATTCCGCCGCCAGGCGAGGTGGATCGAAACGCTGCGTTTGAACCACGGCAGGTCGCGGAAGACGACGCCCGGGGGTGTCGTGCTTCGCAGGCTTTGCTGGACCGTGGCGAGGCCGAGGCCGGCGCTGACCAGGCCGAGCGAGGTCAAGGGATCGGCCGTCTCATAGGCGATATCGGGCATGAAGCCGGATTCGGCGCAGGCCGCCAGGAACTGCGCGCGGTTGGTGTCGCCAGGCTGGCGCACGACAGTGATCCAGACGCGGCCGTCGAGCTGGCTAGGTTGGATGTCGGCGACATCGGCGAGCGGATCACCCTCCGGCATTGCCAGCACCAGCGGCTCGCGCCGCACCAGCATGCTTTCAAGATCGGGGTCGCCTTCCGGCGCTGGCGAATAGACGAAGCCGAGGTCGAGCGCGCGCTGGCGCAGATCCTCGAACTGCGCCGCTGTCCGCCGGCTGCGCAATTGCAGATGGAAATCCGGCCGCTCTCTGCGAAAATCCCGCAGCATCGCGGCGACCAGCCCGGAATGCACCGCGCCCTCGACATAGCCGATGGCGAGGCTGCCGGTCGCGCCGCTGGCGAGGTTGCGGCCGAGCTCTTCCAGCCGCGCCGCATTGGCAAGCAAGGCGCGGGCCTCGGCAAGGAAGGCCCTGCCCTCGGCGTTGAGATGGACGCGCTGCTTCGCCCGCTCGAACAGGGTGACGCCGAGTTGCTCCTCGAGCTGGATGATCTGCCGGCTCAAGGGCGATTGCGAAATGTGCAATTGTGCGGCGGCGCGGCCGACATTGCCAGCCTCGGCGACGGCGACGAAGTATCTGATCTGGCGCAGGTCGAGCATTTTTCGCCTTCAACGGTCAAGACCTTTTCAGTCTCAACTATAGCCTAATCAGTCTTGGACAGTCTGGCCAGCCAGCGCGATACCTGCCGGCATCAACTTGCCACAAAGGAGACCGCCATGCAGTTCTTTGCCCTGCTCACCCGCAACACCGAAAAGTTCAGCGACGCCGATTTCGCTCCGCTGCTGCCGCCCGAATCCGAGCAACGCAAGACGCTCTACGCGCAAGGCGCCGTGCGCCAGATCTGGAACCGCGGCGACATTCCCGGCACCGGCATCATGTTCGAGGCGATCGACGACGCCGAAGTGCGCGGCCACCTTGCCACGCTGCCACTGATCGAGGCTGGCATGATGGACATCGCCGCCGTTGTGCCGCTCAACCCCTATCCGGGCTTTGGACCGAAGCGGTGAGCCGAGCCCGTCAATGAGGTTGCCGCAGTTGCGGCAGCCTCAAGGCCAGGCGTCCTTCATCGCGTTCACCGACAGCCATGCCATCGCGGGGAGTGCGACGAGCAGCCCCAGCCGCAGCCCCGCGGATCGCGCCTGATCGGGTTCCTGACGCTGAAGTCGGCGCCAGATCTGGAATGCCGCGGCGAGAACGAGCAGCGCATAAAAGCCGGCGAGCACCCACAGGGCTGCCTGACCGGATATCGCAATGCCGTTATTATCGAGCACCTTGCCGATCAGCATGACCGGCCCGGCGACGAAGAAGGCAATGGCGATGCCGAACAGGAAGCCGATCAGGGCGCCCGGGAACGATGTCGCCGACAGTGCCACGAGCACCGCCATCAGGATGAGCAGAGTGATGAACGCGCGCTGGCTCACGGTCACATTCCCCGATCGAACGCGGCGGAATGTATCAGTCCGGCCTTAATCGCGGGTAACAGCCCAGGCCCATCTTCAAGGCGCGGTCCGGCCGCGGGCATGGCCGGAACGTCGCCTCCCCTTGCCGGCAACGGGACCGTCGCTATTGTCGGCGGCAATCCGAAACAGGACGAAAACTTCCATGAGACTTGGCTTTGTCGGCACGGGCGCGTTGAGCTCGGCCATCGTCACCGGGCTGAAATCGCTGCCGGGGGAGACGACGCCGGTGATGGTCTCGCCGCGCAACGAGGCGATCGCCGCGGAGCTTGCCCAGCGCTTCCCGGATGTACGCATCGCCGCCGACAACCAGGCCGTGCTCGACCAGTGCGACACCGTCATGCTGGCGGTGCGGCCGCAGATCGCGCGCGAAGTGCTGAAGGAACTGCGGTTCCGGCCGGACCATCATGTCGTCAGCCTGATCGCCACGATATCACGCGATGAGATCGCCGCGCTGGTGGCGCCGGCTGCGCATGTCGGCAAGGCGCTGCCGATGCCGATGATCGCCCGCCTGCAAGGCGCCACGCTTGTTTGCCCGCCGGACCCGGTCGTGGCGGCGTTCTTCGGCCGACTGGGCGGCGTGATCGAAGTCGAGGACCAAAGCGAATTCGATGCGCTGAGCGTCGTCACCGCGACCTATGCCAGCTATTTTAAATATCTCGACACGATCCACACCTGGGTGCGCGGCCAGAGTGTGCCGGGCGACAAGGCCCGCGACTACATTACCAGCATCTACAAGGCGCTGGCCAACGCGCCGGATACGGCGCCGGACGAAGATTTCATGCATCTTGCGCAGGACTATGCGACGCGCGGCGGCATCAACGAGCAGGTGCTGCGCGAACTGACCGAGCGGGGCACGTTCGAGGCCTTCGCGGAGAGCCTCGGTCGCGTGCACCGGCGCATCACCGGCGAGTGATCGGGGTCACTCCGCCGGCGCGTGTCGCAGCGATGGCTTCCTCGCGCTGAGACGGTCGAGATAGAGATAGACGACCGGCGTCGTGTAGAGCGTCAGCAACTGCGAGACAATGAGGCCGCCGACGATCGCCGCGCCGAGCGGCTGGCGCAGTTCCGCGCCCGTGCCGGTCTCGATCGCCAGCGGCAAGGCGCCGAGCAGCGCCGCGAAGGTCGTCATCATGATCGGCCGGAAGCGCTGCACGCTCGCCTTGTGGATGGCCTCGCGGGACGAGAGCCCTTCCAGCCGCTCTGCTTGCAAGGCCATGTCGATCATCATGATGGCGTTCTTCTTGACGATGCCGATCAACAGGATGATGCCGATCAGCGAGATCACGTCGAACTCCATGCCGGTGACGATGAGCGCCAAGAGCGCGCCGATGCCGGCCGAAGGCAGCGTCGACAGGATGGTGATCGGGTGGACGTAGCTTTCATAGAGCACGCCGAGCACGACATAGATCGTGGCAAGCGCGGCTGCGATCAAAAGCAATTCGTTGAGCAGGTTGGCGCGGAAGGCGAGCGCTGTGCCGGCCAAGGAGCCATGGATCGTGACCGGCATCTTCAGCTCGGCCATGGCGCGGTCGATCGCGGCCGAGGCGTCGCCGAGCGTCGCGCCGTCGGCGAGATTGAACGAAATGGTCGTGGCGACGAAATGGCCCTGGTGGTTGACCGATAAAGGCATGGTCGCCGGTCCATAGGTGCTGAAGGCGGCCAATGGCACCATTTTTTCGGCCGAGGTGCTGACCGCCGCGCCGCTCGAGGCGCTGCCATGGCCGGTGACGGCAATGGCGTTGGTCGCCTGGTTCCGCAGCGAGCCCGTCAGGCTGCCGGCCAGCGCGTTGGTCTGCTGCGTGCCGCTGGCCGCGGCGCCCGAGGTGCTGACATAGATGCCGTTCAGCGCGCTCGGATCCTGCAGATAGCGCGGCGCCACCTCCATGACGACATGATACTGGTTGCGGGCGTTGAAGATGGTCGACACCTGGCGCTGGCCGAAGGCATCGTAGAGCGTGGCGTCGATACTGGCCGGGGTCAGGCCGAGACGCGCAGCGCTCTCGCGATCGACCGTGATGTTGGTTTCGAGCCCGGCCTCGTCGCGGTCGGAGTTGACGTCGGTGAGCTCCGGCGACTGCTTGAGGAGATTGACCAGCTTCGGCGTCCATTCGTCGAGATCAGCGGTGGTGTCGGCCTGCAGCGTGTACTGGTAGGTCGCAAGGCTCTGGCGGCCGCCGACCCTGATCTCCTGGCGCGGATTGAGGAAGAGCTGCGCGCCGGGCAACTGCCCGAGTTGCGCGCGCAGCCGGGTCAGCACCATTTGCAGCGGCGCCCGCTCGCCCTTCGGCTTCAGCGCGACCTGGACGAAGCCGGAATTGGTCTGCCGGCCGCCGATATAGCCGACCACGTTCTCGACCGCCGGGTCGCTCTTGAGGATCGATTCCAGCCGCTCGAATTTCTGGCGCATCAGCTGGAAGGAGATAGCCTGGTCGGCGCGCAGGCCGCCCATCAGCTCGCCGGTGTCCTGCTGCGGGAAGAAGCCCTTCGGCACCACCGTATAGAGATAGACGTTGAAGACGATGGCCGCGAGAAGCACCACCAGCATGATTTCCGAATTGTCGAGCGACCAGGCCAGCGAGCGGCCATAGAAGGCGCGGACGCGTTCGAAGACGCCTTCGCCGAAGCGGGCAAGGATCGAGCGTCCGGTCGACGGGCTCGCGCCCGGACGCAGGAAATGCGCGCACATCATCGGCGTCACCGTCAGCGACAGGACGAGCGAAATCGCGATCGAGAGCGACAGCGTCAGGGCGAATTCCTGGAACAGGCGGCCGAGTATGCCGCCCATCAACAGGATCGGCAGGAAGACGGCGACCAGCGAGGCGCTCATCGACAGCACCGTGAAGCCGACTTCCCTGGCGCCGACCAGCGCCGCCCTGCCGCGCGGCATGCCGTCCTCGATGTGGCGCGTGATGTTTTCCAGCACCACGATGGCATCGTCGACGACAAAGCCGGTGGCGATTGTGAGCGCCATCAGCGACAGATTGTCGAGCGTGAAGCCGAGCAGGTACATGGCGCCGAAAGTGCCGAGGATCGAGACGACCAGCGCGACGCTCGGGATCAGCGCCGCGCGCCAGTCGCGCAGGAAGCAGAACACCACGAGGATAACCAACAGCACCGCCAGCACCAGCGTCAGCTCGGTGTCGTGCAGCGAACCGCGAATGGTGGTCGAGCCGTCGGTGGCGATGCCGAGCCGCGCGTCGGCCGGCACGGAGGCCTGCAGCGTCGGGATCAGGGCGCGGACGCGGTCGACGGTCTCGATGATGTTGGCGTTGGGCTCGCGGTAGAGCACCAGAAGCACCGCCGGCTCGCCATTGGCCAGACCGAGATTGCGCACGTCCTCGACGGAATCCTCGACATCGGCGATGTCGCGCAGCCTGACCGCCGCATTGTTGCGCCAGGCAATCACCAGATCGCGAAAATCGGCGGCATGGCTCGCCTGGTCGTTGGTGTAGAGCTGGTAGCGCAGCGCGCCGTCTTCCTCGAAACCTTTCGGGCTGCGCGCGTTGGCCGAGGCAAGGGCGGCGCGCACATCCTCCAGGCCGATGCCGTAGTGGAACAGCGCGCCGGGATTGAGCTCGACGCGCACCGCCGGCAGCGACGAGCCGCCGAGGTCGACATTGCCGATGCCCTCGACCTGCGACAGGCGCTGCTGCAGCACGGTCGCGGCGGCATCGTAGAGCTGGCCGGGCGTCAGCGTGCGCGAGGTCAGCGCCAGGATCATTACGGGCGAGTCGGCGGGATTGTATTTGCGGTAGGTCGGGTTGCTGCGCAGGTCGGACGGCAGGTCGGCGCGCGCGGCGTTGATGGCGGCCTGGACGTCGCGCGCCGCGCCGTTGATGTCGCGGTCGAGGTCGAATTGCAGCACGACATTGGTCGAGCCGGTGCCGGAGCGCGAGGTCATCTCGGAGACGCCGGCGATCTGGCCGAGATGGCGCTCCAGCGGCGCCGCGACATCGGTCGCCATCGTGTCGGGGCTCGCGCCCGCCATCGAGGCCTGCACCGAGATGGTGGGGAAATCGACCTTGGGCAAAGGTGCCACGGGCAAATTGAAATAGGCGATCAGCCCGGCGGCGGCGAGGCCGATCGCGAGCAGCGTCGTGGCGACCGGCCGCGCGATGAACGGGGCCGAGAGGTTCACGGCGCGGACCCGCCGGCGGAGGCTTCGACGACGCCGGCGCCGCGCCGCGTCAGCCGGTCGAAGGCAAGATAGATGACCGGCGTGGTGAACAGCGTCAGCACCTGGCTGACGATAAGGCCGCCGACGATGGTGATGCCGAGCGGCTGGTGCAATTCCGAGCCGGCCAGGCCGCCGACCAGAAGCGGCAGCGCGCCGAAGAGCGCGGCGAACGTCGTCATCAGGATCGGGCGTAGCCTGAGCAGGCACGCCTCGTAGATCGCCTCGCGCGGATCGAGCCCCTGCAGCCGCTCTGCCTGCAGCGCGAAGTCGATCATCATGATGGCGTTCTTCTTGACGATGCCGACGAGCAGCACGATGCCGATGATGCCGATGACATCGAGGTCATGGCCGGCGAGCATCAGCGCGACCAGCGCGCCGACGGTTGCCGAGGGCAGCGTGGACAGAATGGTCAGCGGATGGATGAAGCTTTCGTAGAGCACGCCGAGCACGACATAGACCGTCGAGACCGCCGCCAGCACCAGAAGCAATTCGTTGGACAGCGAGCTCTGCAGCGCAAGGGCCGCGCCCTGGAAGCCGGTCGTCAGGCCTGCGGGCGGCCGCATGTCCTTCTCGGCGGCGGTGATCGCCGCGGTGGCATCACCGAGCGAAACGCCGGGGGCAAGGTTGAACGAAATGGTCGCGGCCGGGAATTGCGCCAGGTGGTTCACCAGCAGCGGCGCCTGCCGGACATTGATGCTGGCGATCGCCGACAGCGGCACCTGGCCGGCGCCCGAGGACGGCAAATAGATCGAGCCCAGCGAGGCCGGCGTCTGGCCGACCGATGGATCGGCTTCGAGGATGACGCGGTATTCGTTCGACTGGGTGAAGATGGTGGAGATGATGCGCTGGCCGAAGGCGTCGTAAAGCGCATTGTCGACCGTTGCCGGCGTGATGCCGAAGCGCGCCGCCGTGGCGCGGTCGATGGTGACGTCGACGGCAAGCCCGCTCTGCTGGCTGTCGCTGGCGACATCGGCGAGTTCGGGAAGCGCCGTGAGCCTGTCGGTTAGCTTGGTCGTCCATGCCGCCAGCTCGACCGGATCGGAATCCTGCAGCACATACTGGTATTGCGAAGCGCTGATCGTGGAATCGACCGTCAGGTCCTGCACCGGCTGCATGTGCAGCGCTATCCCGGTGACTTGGGCCGTCTCCTGCGTCAGCCGGCGGATGATGGCGCCGGCGTCGTCAGTGCGCTCGTCGCGCGGTTTCAGATTGATCAGCATGTGGCCGCTGTTGGCGGTCATGTTCTGGCCGTCGACGCCGATGAAGGACGACAGGCTGGCGACATCGGGATCCTTCAGGATGGCGTCGGCCAGCGCCTGCTGGTGCGCCGCCATGTCGGCATAGGAAGCCGAGCCCGCCGCTTCGGTGATGGCCGAGATGGCGCCGGTATCCTGCACCGGGAAGAAGCCCTTCGGGATGGCGATGTAGAGATAGACGGTGAGCGCCAGCGTTGCGACCGCGACCAGCAGCGTCAGCGCCTGGCGGTCGAGCACCCAGCGCAGCGCAGCGCCATAGCCATTGGCGACCGCGTGGAAGGCGCCCTCGCTCCAGCGCGACAGCGCGCCCGGCCTGCGCTCGGCCGGCGGCTTCAACAGCCTGGCGCAGAGCATCGGCACCAAGGTCAGCGAGACGATGGCCGAAATGACGATGGCGATGGCTAGAGTGATGGCGAATTCGTGGAACAGGCGGCCGACGACGTCGCCCATGAACAGAAGCGGGATCAGCACCGCGATCAGCGAGACGGTGAGCGAGATGATGGTGAAGCCGATCTGGGCCGAGCCTTCGAGCGCGGCGGTCACCGGATCGTCGCCATGCTCGATGAAGCGCGAGATGTTCTCGATCATGACGATGGCGTCGTCGATGACGAATCCGGACGCGATGGTGAGCGCCATCAAGGACAGATTGTCGAGACTGAAGCCCCACAGATACATCACCGCGAAAGTGCCGACCAAGGAGAGCGGCACCGACAGGCTGGGGATGATCGTCGCCGGGATGTTGCGCAGGAACAGGAAGGTGACGAGGACGACCAGCAGCGCCGCCATCGCCAGCTCGAACTGGACGTCGTCGACCGAGGCGCGGATGGTGGTGGTGCGGTCGGTCAGCGGCTCGACGCTGAGCGCCGCCGGCAGGCCGGCGCGCAATTGCGGCAGCAGCGCCTTCACGCCGTCGACGACGCGGATGACATTGGCGCCCGGCTGGCGCTGGATGTTGAGGATGATTGCCGGCGTGCGGTTTTCCCAGGCGCCCAGCCTGGAATTCTCGGGGCCTTCGATGATGTCGGCCACCTCGCCCAGCCGCACCGGCGCGCCGTTGCGATAGGCGATCACCATGTCGGCATAGGTCTTGGGATCGGCGACCTGGTCGTTGGCGTTGATGGTGTAGGAGCGCGCCGGCCCGTCGAAGCTGCCCTTCGGCGTGTTGACGTTGAGCGTGCCGATGGTGGTGCGCAGATCGTCGATATTGAGGCCCATGGCGGCCAGCGCCTTGAGCTTCACCTGCACGCGCACGGCCGGCCGCTCGCCGCCGGAGATGCTGACCAGGCCGACGCCGGGAAGCTGCGATATCTTCTGCGCCAGCCGGGTCTCGGCATAGTTCTCGACTTGCGTCAGCGGCAGCGTCTTCGAGGTGATCGCCAGCGTCAGGATCGGCGCGTCGGCCGGGTTGACCTTGGCGTAGATCGGCGGCGCCGGCAGGTCGGCGGGCAGAAGATTGCCCGACGCGTTGATCGCCGCCTGCACCTCCTGCTCGGCGATGTCGAGGCTGAGGTCGAGGCTGAAGCGCAGCGTGATGACCGAGGCGCCGGCGGAAGAGCCCGACGACATCTGCTCCAGCCCAGGCATCTGGCCGAACTGGCGCTCCAGCGGTGCCGTGACCGAGGTCGTCATCACCTCGGGGCTGGCGCCGGGATAGAAGGTCTGAACCTGGATCGTCGGATAGTCGACCTCGGGCAAAGCCGAGAGCGGCAGGAACATGTATGCGATCATGCCGACGATCAGGATGGTCGCCATGATAAGCGTGGTGGCCACCGGCCGCAGGATGAACGGCCGCGACGGGTTCAACCAGCCGGAGACGAGGCCGCTCGGCGTGCTCATTGGCCCTGGCCGCTGTCGCCGCCATTGTCGCCGCTGCCGGCATTGGCGCCGCCGTCGCGGCGATGGTGGCGGTGATGCTTACGGCCGGAAGCATCGCCCGATGCGTCCGCGCCCTCGCCTGCCCGGCCGCCCTGGCCATTGGTGGCCGCGGCGGCGTTGCCGGAATTGGCGGGCGTGTTGCCGGAGCTGGCCGGCGGCGTGCCGGCAGCCGGGCTGCTCGCCCCAGTTGCTTGCGGCTGCGCGGGCGCGGCGCCGGCGGCCGGCGCTGTTCCCGAGGCTGGCACGGCATTGTCGGGCACGGTGACCTTGGCCCCGTCCTTCAGCCGGTCGACGCCGTCGACCACGACCTTGGCGCCTGGCGCCAGGCCGGAGAGCAGCTGCGTGACGGTGGCGTTGCCCGGGCCGAGCATAACGGTCTTCACCGAGACGGTGCTGTCGTCGTTGAGCTGGTAGACGAAAGTGCCTGGCGCGCCGTGCTGGATGGCCGCGTTGGGCAGCACGCTGACGCCGGTCAGGGTGCGCACAAGCAGATGCACGTTGACGAACTGGTTGGGATAGAGCACGCCATCGGTGTTGGGGAAGACGGCGCGCAGCTTCACCGTGCCGGTGGTCGGATCGATCTGGTTGTCGATCGTCTGCAGCGCGCCTTCGGCGATCTCTTTGGTGCCGTTGCGGTCGAACAAGGTGGCTTTGAGCCCGGCATTGCCATGCGTCTGTTCCAGCACTTGCGCCAGGCTGTCCTCTGGCAGCGAGAACAGAACCGAGATCGGCTGCATCTGAGCGATCACCGCGATGCCAGTGGCGTCGCCCGGCGTGACGTAATTGCCCTGGTCGATGAGGCGCAGTCCGATGCGGCCGTCGGCGGGCGCGGTGATATGGCTGTTGGCGATGTTGACCTGCACGGCCTCGATCTGCGCCTGGTCGGACATCACCGTGCCCTCGTCGGACTGCACCGTCGCGCGCTGCAGGTCGACCGCCTGCTGGGTTATGGCGCTGGAGGTGAGCTTCAGGTCGCGGTCGAGGTCGAGCTTGGCATCGGCAAGCAGCGCCTGGTCATGCTCCAGCTGGCCCTGCCATTGATGCAGCGAGGCGTTCAGCGTGCGGTCGTCGATCTGAGCGAGGAAATCGCCCCTCTTCACGTTCTGGCCCTCGGTGAAGCCGATCTGGGTGATCTGGCCGCTGACCTGCGCGCGAACCGTCACGGTCGAGAGCGGGGTGACGGTGCCCAGCGCCTCGAGCACGATCGGAATATCGGCCTGCGCCACGGGCGCAACGGCAACCGGCTGCGCAAGATCGCCGCCGCGGAAACGGCCGCCACGGTGGCCGCCTTGCTGCTGAACCTGAACAGGATGCAGCCAGAACGCGACCCCGGCCGCCGCAACGACCAAGAGCAGCGCGACGATCCAGCCGCGCCGCGAGCGGCGCGCGACCGGCGGCCGGACCTCGGCCAGCGGCTCGCTCGGGGGCGCGGGCACATTGCGGCGCTTGCGCCTGCTGACGACTTCGTCGTCCACTTCTCTCACCTGTCCTTCGAGCCGCATCCAGTAAGGTCCGCCGCGCAGAGCCGCTCGTCGAACCGTCGCCGATCGCGCCGTCAGACATGCCCAAGGCAGGTACAATGGCGCGATCCTATTCGAAGCATAGGCGCGCGGATTTTATCGTGCAATTCCGGCAGACATTAAATTCCTGTAAGAAATTGAATGGGTTAGAGCCATAAATCAGCTTCGTCTCCGCGAGAAAAAGCGGCAATTTTCAAGGACGAAATTGGAGGCTTCTCATCGCCTTTAGACAAATGGCCACAAGGTCTTAGGAGGTCAGCACAAACAGCTGACGGCGGCGCGCTGCTGCGGCGTAGCGGCTTCATGACCAACTGCGGATCCGCCGAGACGATTCTCGCGAAGGTGTGAATATCTGCCAGCCGCGAGCGTACGAAACGCGGGCGAGGAACCAAGATCGCGCATTAGCGTTGCCTCACATAGCAACATTTTGGAGATCGTCATGCTGCGAGGCGGATTGCTTTGGCTTATCGGGATACCTTTGCCCGTCATCCTTATTCTTTGGCTGCTCGGTTACTTGCACTAGCAGCGTAACCTGCCTGCGCGGCACAAGTCGCGCAGGCGCCAAAACCAGTTTATCTGCGATCCTTCATCCGCCGGCGAGGCAAGGCCTCGATCTCTTCGGCCGACAAATGCTTCACCTCGTTCCAGAAACGCGATTTCGCCGAGTTGAGCAGGCCGCCCGGGTCGAGCCGCTTCTTCCACGCCAGATGTTTGAAATCCGGCTTCATGCTGCCGCCTTCGACATAGGGAACATGCGGGTTTGAAGTGCCCAGTCCATGCGCTTCATAGATGGCTGTGATTTCCGTCAGGCGCGCGTCGTCGGTGTAGCGCAGGATCGGCAGGTCGAAGGCGACCAGCCGGTCGTCGAGCAGCGCGAATTCGTGATGCATCAGCACCTCGTCGCCGAAGATTTCCTGCAGCGGCTCTATCAGGCCGCTATCGAGCGGCGCAGGACAAGTCACCTGCAGGTTGGTGACAGTGCGGTCCTGCTTCAGCACCTGCAGCGTGGTGTGGTTGTAGGAAAATTCGGAGAGCGCCGGCAGGCCGGAGGCAGCAATGCCATCCGCGTCGAGGTCGATCTCGACCGTGCCGCCATGGTCGCGCAGCACATCGCGAACCGCCGCCGCATCCGGCTCGGCGACGATGACGATGGCGAGATTGCGCCGGCGCCTTGCGAGTTCCCCGAGCTTGGTTATCGAAGCCGCGATGCGGCCGTCTATCGTTGTCAGCAGCTTGAGGTTCAGCGAGCGCGCGTTGCCGAGCGCGATGCCGGCCTCGAAGGCCTGCCGATAGGTGTCGAACGAGGCGATGATGTTGCGCCAGCGCGGCGACGCGATGGTGCCGAGCGTCACCTCGGTGATGACGCCGTTCAGCCCCCAGGCATGATGGATAGCGAGGATTTCGGGGCCGGTGAAGACGTGGCGCCGCGGTAGCTTCTCCATCGACAGCACCGTGATCGCCTGGATGTTCTTGCCATCGCGCAGCATGCCGTGGCGGATCGAACCGATGCCGCCGGAGCCGCCGGCGATGAAGCCGCCAATGGTGGCAATGGCTTCGGTCGAGGGCACGATCGGCAGCTCGCGACCGTGGCGCCCGAGTGCGGCGTTGATATCGCCGATGCGGGCGCCGGCCTCGGCGCGCACCGTGTCGGAACCGATTTCCAGCAAGCGCGAGATGCCGGTCATGTCGACGATCAGCCCGCCATCCACCGGCACCGCCTGGCCGTAATTGCCGGTGCCTCCGCCCCGGACGACGACAGGTACCCGCCATTCGGCGGCCACCGCCAGGCAGCGCGCCAGTTCGTCCAGCGTAACCGGCGCGGCGACGAGATCGCCGAAACAGGACGACAATTCACGGCTGAGGATCGGGCTATACCAGAAGAAATCGCGCGAGCGCTTCTTCACGATCGAGGGCGTGTCGAACGTCTCGATGCCGCCTAGCGCTCGGGCAAAGGCCTTCCAGTCGATGTCGTTCTTACCTGAGATGGACATGAGCGCCCTCGCCTAACGTTGGTTCGCAGCGAAACGAACACGTGCCAATGGGCGTCCGCGAAAATCACAGTTGGTTGGATCGATACGGCTTTCGTCGAGCATCTCGCTTCTCCGCTGGGTCGCGCTGCGACCTGTCGAATTGCGGCTCGTTCCCTTGAAAGCCCTGTGCCATGGGGTGGCGCGACTGTCGTTCAGGCCGGACGGTCTGTCAACCGCCAGCCCACGCTTGACAAAGCTGCCTGCCTGTTGGACGTTTCTTCCCACCATGGCACCGGGTTCGAGCCGCTTTTCTCCGACCGGCAAGGCGTCGGAACGAAACGGATCGCGATGCCAGGCAATCCAGAAATCCTTCCAGACAATGAGCAAGGGCCGCGCCTCATGGCGTGCTCGCGCCTGTCGGCGGATTCGACTGCGGCACGCCCAGTCCCAAGCATCGCAAGGATCATGAGATGAGCGACGACACCACCGGGGGCATCCCCGCCATCAACATCGCGCCGCTGTTCGGCCCGCCGTCGCCTGCCCGCGACGAAGCAGACCGCCAGATCTTCACTGCTGCCTCCGGCATCGGCTTCATGACCGCGCGCGGCTTTCCGGGCGCGGAGCTTTTGACGCGCGAGCGGCGCGGCGAGTTGCTGAAGATCTTCGACTTGCCGGACGCGGAAAAGCAGAAGCTGCTGCGCTGGAATTTCGATCCGTCGAAATCGAACTATTATCGCGGCTGGTTCCCGCTGCAGCCGACCGCAGTGTCCTACAAGGAAGGCATCGACATGGGGCCGGACATCGCGCATGCCGACGCCGAATTCACGGCCGACGATCCGCTGCTCGAACGCACGCCGCTGCCGGCCGAGAACGATGTTCCAGGATGGAAGGCGGCGGCAGCGCATTACTACCGCTCGATGGAAAAGGTCGGCGCGGCGCTGATGGCCTCGATCGCGCGCAGCCTCGGGCTCGAGGACGACATTTTCGACGGCCATTTCCAGGGCGGCATCTCGACGCTCAGGCTGATCTGTTATCCGCTGCGCACCGAGGATGGCGCGGTCGACCTGTCGAAGCCTGAATATTCGGTCATGCACAAGGGCGAACGGCGGCTGGTCATCGGCCGCGAGCATGCCGATTCCGGCTTCGTCACGCTGCTGGCGCAGGACGGCGTCGAAGGCCTGCAGGCCAGGAACCATGCCGGCGAGTGGATCGACGTGCCGCCCGCAGACGGCACGCTGGCGGTGAATTTCGGGCAGTTGCTGGAGCGCTGGACAGGCGGTGTGGTGCAGGCGACGCGCCACCGGGTGATCGCGCCGAAGACGGCGCGCTACTCCATCCCCTTCTTCTACGAGCCGCGCGTCGACGCCGAGATCGCGCCGCTGCCGATCAAGGGCGCCAGCGATTTCGCGCCGTTCCTCTACGGCGACTATCTGTGGGAGTCGGCGACCAACTTCGTCGAAATGGCCGGCGTCAAGACTTTGCGGAAGCCAAGGCGGGCGGCGGCCGCCTGAGCGCACCAACCAACAGGGGACCAAACAATGAGCACCGAAACGCGCAAATTGCCATCCATCCTCGGCGGATGGGAGGCCGCGGTGAGACAAGGCAGGGTCGATCGTCGCGAGTTCCTGGCGGTGGCCAGCGCGCTCGGCGCCTCCACCGCAGCGGCCTATGCGATGGCGGGCCTTGCCGCACCGACCGAGGCACGAGCCGACGAGCCGAAGCGCGGCGGCGTGCTGAAAGTTGCGATGCTGGTGCCGGGGCTGAAGGATCCGCGCACGTTCGATTCCTCCGATCTCGGCAATATCGGCCGGCAGTTCCTCGAGCCGCTGGTGCGCTACACGGAAACCTTCACCTTCAAGCCGATGCTTGCCGAGCGCTGGGAGGTGAACGACGACGCCACCCGCTACACGCTCTATCTGCGCAAGGACGCGACCTGGAACAATGGCGATGCCTTCAGCGCCGACGACGTGATCTTCAACTTCAACCGCTGGTGCGATACCGCGGCCGCCGGCAATTCGATGGCGCGGCGCTTTGCCGGCCTCACCGAGGGCGACAGCGGCAAGCTGCGCGCCGACGCCATCGAGAAGGTCGACGACCACACGGTCGTGCTCAACCTCTCGGCGCCGGACGTGACGGTGATCCCCAATCTCGCCGATTATCCGGCGCTGCTCGTGCATCGCGATTTCGACGCCAGCGGCGGCGATCTCGCCAAGCATCCGATCGGCACCGGCGCCTTCGAATTGGTATCGCTCGATGTCGGCCAGCGCGCGGTGTTCAAGCGCCGCGCCAACGGCAAATGGTGGGGCGGCGAAGCGCTGCTCGACGGCATCGAGATGATCGATTACGGCGTCGATCCCAACGCGCTGGTCAGCGCCTTCGAGGCCGGCGAGGTGCATACCAATCTCGACAGCAATGGCGACTTCATCGCGGTGTTCGACGGCATGGGCCTGACCAAGAGCGAGATCCTGTCGGCCTCGACGGTGGTCGCCCGCGCCAATGCGACGACCGCGCCCTATACGGACGAGCGCGTGCGGCGCGCATTGCAGCTTGCCGTCGACAATTCGGTGGTGCTGAAACTCGGCTTGGCCGGCGCCGGCGAAGTGGGCGAGAACCACCATGTCTGCCGCATCCATCCCGAATATGCGGAGCTGCCGCCGATCAAGCGCGATCTCGACGAGGCCAAGCGCCTGATGACCGAGGCCGGCCAGATGGGCTACGAGCACGAGCTGTTCTCGATCGACGACGACTACCGCAAGAACACCGCCGACGCGATCGCTTCGCAGTTGCGCGAAGCCGGCTTCAAGGTGAAGCGCACGGTGCTGCCGGCCTCGACCTACTGGAACGGCTGGGCGAAATTCGCCTATTCGACCACCAACTGGGCGATGCGCCCGCTGGGCGTGCAGGTGCTGGCTCTCGCCTACCGCACGGGCGAGGCGTGGAACGAGAGCGGCTTCGCCTCGAAGGAATTCGACGCCAAGCTCGACGAGGCGCTGAAGACCGCCGATGTCGAGAAGCGCAAGGCGGTGATGAAGGACGTCGAGACGATCCTGCAGCGGTCCGGCGTGATCATCCAGCCCTATTGGATGAAGCTTTATTGCCACTCGGCCAAGCAGGTGATGAACCGCCACGCACATCCGACATACGAATTGGACTTCACCGACGTGTGGCTCGCCGCTTGAGGCAGGCCGCAAAGGCGTGACCATGCTGGCCGACGCCTTGCGCTTGCTTGAGCTGTTGGGCAGGGTGACAATGCCCGTCGACACATCGATGAAGGTGCAAATTGCGTTCGACTGATTATCTCGGCCGTCTCTTCGGCCTCGAAGGCAGGCATGCCTTCATCACCGGCGCCAGCCGCGGGCTGGGCCTCGCCTTCGCGGAGGCGCTGGCCGCCGCCGGCGCGCGCGTCACCATAGGCGGCCGCAAGGCCGACGAGCTCAAAGCTGCCGGCGACAGGCTACGCGGCAACGGCTACACGGTCGCGGAGTCATTGATCGACGTCACCGACACGCAGTCGGTCGATGCGGCGATTGCGGCGAGCGAAGCCGGCACCGGGCCGATCGACATCCTGGTCAACAATGCCGGCATCCAGCGCCGCGCGCCGCTCGAGACTTTTTCCGATGCCGACTGGGACGCGCTGATGGCGACCAATCTCGACGGCGTCTTCAAGGTGAGCCGCGCCGCGGTGAAAGGTATGATCCAACGCCGCAAGGGCGTGATCATCAACGTGTCGTCGGTGCAGAGCGCGCTCGCCCGGCCCTCGATCGCGCCTTACGCGGCCAGCAAGGGGGCGATCACCATGCTGACCAAGTCGATGGCCGGCGAATGGGGCGAGCACGGCGTGCGCGTCAACGCCATCGCGCCGGGC
Organism: Mesorhizobium sp. B3-1-8; assembly: GCF_006439495.1. Lineage (NCBI taxonomy): Bacteria > Pseudomonadati > Pseudomonadota > Alphaproteobacteria > Hyphomicrobiales > Phyllobacteriaceae > Mesorhizobium > Mesorhizobium sp. B3-1-8. The sequence continues at coordinate 64,286 of NZ_VFTK01000005.1, read as the reverse complement.
TATTTCAAGACCGAGCTGAATGCCGCACTGGTCGCCGACGAGAAATTCTCCACCTGGCTCACCGGCCGCACGCCGATGCGGCGCTGGGGCGATGTCGAGGAACTGGCGGGCGCCGCGGTGTTCCTGGCGTCGGACGCCGCGAGTTTTGTCACTGGACAGACGCTGCTGGTGGATGGCGGGATCACGAGCGTGCTTTGATCGCCGCTTCCGCCGCATGGCGATGCAGGAAATTCGGCAAGGCGACGGCCACGGCATCGAGGCGTCGATGTTCACCGCGTCCTCGATGGTCTCGGCAATCGCCGGAATCCCGAATTCGGCGGCGAGCTCGCCGGCTGTCTTTTTGTTGCGGCCATAGATCGCCGCCACGTCGACCCTGGCATCGCCGAGCAATGCGGGCAGATGGGCACGCCGCACGATCATTCCGGTGCCGAGGACGGCAAGCCTGAGCTTCTTCACCGCGCCATCCTGTAAAGGGCCGGCGGGATTCCCGCCGGCCCGTCTAAAGATCAGTTCTTGCCGCAGGTATCGGCCATGTCGGGCGTGCACTTTACGAAGCCGGTGTCGATATAGGGCGGCACCGTCTTGCCCTGCTTCAGGTCATGCAGGGCCTCGATCGACTTGTAGCCCATATTGTACGGGCTCTGGCCGACAAGGTAGTGGGCAAGCCCATCCTTGAGCAGCGGCAGTTGGGGCGCGAAGGCGTCGCCGAAGGAGATGACGAGGTCCTTGGAATCGACGCGGTCCTTCACCCGCCCGACCGCCTGCCGGTAGGCCGACGGCGCATATTGCGCCCAGCCGCCGACGGCGACGAAAGCGTCGAGCTTGGGATTGGCGACCAGCACGTCGTTCATCTGCTGGGCGGCGAGGCTGATGTTGTCATTGTTGTAGATCGGGCAGCCGTCGACCTCGGTCCAGCCGTTCTCGCCGGCAAGGCGCTTCACCGGCTTGTCCTTGGAAACGTTGGCCAGCGTGTCGCGAATGCCCTGGACGCGCAGGTCGAGATTGAGCGAGCCGGCCGTGCCGGTCTGGATGCAGACCGTGCCGCCCTTCGGCTTGTATTCGACGACCTTCTTGGCCAGCTCGACGCCGAAATTGTAATTGTCGGTGCCGATGAAGGTCGAGCGCAGGCCGGCGTCTTCCTGCAGCAGATCGCCGTCGAAGGTCACGATCGGGATGCCGGCCGCCTTTGCCTTTTCCAGCAGCCTGGCCACGGATTTCGGATTGGTGGCGGACACCGCGATGCCGTCGACGCCCTTGGTCAGCACGTCGTTGATGACCTGAAGCTGCTGAGCCTCGTTCACCTCCGACGGGCCGATATAGTAGCATTCGACGCCGAGGTCCTTGGCGGCCTTCTCGCAGCCGTCCTTGACCGGGGCGCTGAAGACGTCGTTCACCGTCTTGACGATCACCGCATAGGTCTCGGCCGAAGCCGGCGCCGCGTTGATGCCCGCGGCGAATGCCGCCGCGATCACGGTCGCGCCCATTCGGGCGGTCAGTCTGTCGATACTTCTCATGGTTTTCTCCTCTCTGATGTTATGTGCACGAAAGTGCGCGAACCTTGAACAGGCCACCTGTCCGGACAGGTTCTAGGCGCGGCTGGAGCGGAACCGTTCAAGCAGTACCGCGAACAGGATGAAGAGGCCGACGAAGGTGCCCTGCCAGAACGGGTTCACGCCGGCGAGCAACAGGGCGTTGCGGATCACTTCGATCAGCACCGAGCCGATGACGGCGCCGAAGGACGTGCCGAAGCCGCCGAGCAGGTTGGCGCCGCCGATGACGGTCGCGGCGATGACCTGCAGCTCCTGGCCCTGGCCGAGCGCGTTGGTGGCGGCGCCCATCCAGCCGACGAGGAAGATCGCCGTCATGCCGGTCATGGCGCCGAGCAGCGCGTAGGTCGAAACCTTGACGCGATCGACCGGGATGCCGGAAAGACGCGCGGCATTTTCATTGCCGCCGATGGCGCGCACGTAGCGGCCCCATCTGGTCATCGACAGCAGCCACTGCATGACGACGGCCGAAACGATCACCGCCCACAGCACGTTCGGCACGCCGAGGAAGGAGCCGCTGCCAAGCGCCAGCAGCGTGTCGCCGGCGCGGCCGAAATCGTAGACGACCTGGTTGTTGGTGACGACCAGCGTCTGCGAACGCACGAGGCTCATCATGCCGAGCGTGACGATGAAGGGCGGCAGCTTCAGGTACGAAACCAGCGCCCCATTGACGATGCCTACGAAGGCGCCGACGAGAAGCACGAACAACACGACGACGGCGAAAGGGTAGCCGCTGGCGCAGAACAGGCCGAGCAGCACGCCGGTCAGGCCCAGCGTGGAGCCGACGGAGATGTCGATGCCGCCGGTCATGATCACCGGCGTCATGCCGATCGCCATAAGCGCGGTGAAGCAGAAATTCTGCAGTATGTTGGCCATGTTGGCGCCGGTGAGGAAGCGCGGCGCGATCATGCCCACCACGGCGCCGATGATCAGCACCGCGATGACGATCCAGAATTCTTGGCTGCGCAGCATCTCGCCGAGCTTGCTGCGTTCCGACAGGTTGAAGACCGAATCCAGGTTGCTGGCGTCCGGAGACTTGTTCATTCCATCCTCCCCTGTTGCCCTTAGGCCGCGGCCTTGGCGCCGACGATCAAGGCGGTGATTTCCTCGGGCGAGCTGGTCGAAGCGAGCTTGTTGGCGACCAGATGGCCGCGCCGCAGCACCATGATGCGCTCGCACACGCCGAACACGTCGGGCATGCGGTGCGAGATCAGGATGACGGCGACGCCGCGCTCCTTGAGGCGCTTGATCAGCGCCAGCACCTCGGCGACCTGGCGCACCGAGATCGCGGCGGTCGGCTCGTCCATCAGCACCAGCTTGGCGTCGGCCAGGCGGGTGCGGGCGATCGCGACCGCCTGGCGCTGGCCGCCCGACATGCGCTTGACCACGTCGCGCGGCCGCGTCTCCGACTGCAGCTCGCGGAACAGCTCGGCGGCGCGCTCGCGCATCTTGCGATGGTCGAGGAATTTGAACGGGCCGACCGAGCGCATGATCTCGCGGCCGAGGAAGACGTTGGCGGCGGCGCTCAGATTGTCGCAAAGCGCCAGGTCCTGGTAGACGATCTCGATGCCGGCGCGGCGGGCGTCGGACGGCTGGTTGAATTGCACCTCCTTGCCGTCGAACACCATCTTGCCGGACGAGGCCGGAAAGTTGCCGGCGATCATCTTGACCAGCGTCGACTTGCCGGCGCCGTTGTCGCCCATCAGGCCGACGATCTCGCCGGGCTCGATCTTGAACGACACGTCCTCGACGGCGTGGATAGCGCCGAACTGGCGCGAGATGCTCTTCAGCTCCAATAGGCTCATGGCAGGGACTCCCGTTCTTGCTCCGCTTCGGATGCAGGCATCGATCGAGCCGCGGCACAGTCGTCGGCGGCCTTGAGGCCGCCATAGAGGACGGCGCGCCAGCCGAGCCCGGCCCAGCGTAGGTCCATCGGGCGGCCCGTCTCGGCGAAGGGCGCCCGGAGCGCCACCAGTTCCTCCAATTGCCGGCGCGGAAATTCCTCGATCGCGCAGACCCCTCCTCCGAGCACGACCGTGGCCGGGGAAAACAGCGCCACCGCCGTGCCGATGGCGAGCGCCTGATCGCGCACGAACCGGTCGATGTCCGCACCAAGCCCGGGGATGCGCCGGGACTGGACAAAAACCTCGATGACGGGAACGCCGTGCCTGGCGGCGATCACTTCCAGAGCGCGGCCGGAGACGTAGGTTTCCAGGCAGTCCGTGCGCAGTCCTTCCAGGGTCCTGCCCTCATTGCCGAAAGGCATATGGCCGATCTCCAGCGCCCAGCCGCCGCCGCGAAAGGCTTCGCCGCCCTGCAGGAAAGCGCCGCCGACACCGGTGCCGAAGAACAGGCCAAGCACGCTGTCGGCGCCTTTCGCAGCGCCCGCGATCACCTCACCCGCCAGCACAAGGACAGAGTCGCGTTCGATGATGACGGGGAAGCCAAGCAGCGCGCCAAGCTCGCTCGCCAGGTGGTGGCCGTTGAGCTCGGGGACATTGCCGGCGAACAGGACGCGGTCGCCGTCGGTATCGATGAAGCCGGGAACGGTCGAGACCATCAGGTCGGGGGTGAGGCCCGCCTCGGCGCAGAACTCCCTGACGAGCCTGGCGAAGCTGCCGACGGGATCGGCGTTGCGCATCAAGGCGGACGGGAAGAGGCGCTCGCCGGCCTGCGGGACACGGTCGACGACCATGCCGCATTTGACCGAGGTGCCGCCGACATCGACGACCAGGATCGAGCGGATCGAGGCGCGTGTCATCGGTCGCCTCCCCTGTCAGGAAGGAAGTCTGCCAAGGCGTTCCGGAACTCGGCGACATAGGCCGCGCGATCGACCGTCTTCGACGTGATCTCGGCCAGCCGGGCGCCCGGAATGAGACCGGCCAGCTCGCGCGCATAGGCCAGAGGGTGGACGTAATCCTGGTCGTTGCCGATGATCAGAACCGGCCGCCGGATGGCCTCGATCCGGGCGCGGCTCACGCCCGGCCAGTCGAGCGGAATGCGCGACAGAAGCGCGATCGTGGTATCGGGCCGCGGCCGCTTGAAGAAGCCGATGAGCGAGGCCGCATTGTCCGGCGAGGCCGCAAGGACCTCAAGGAACTCCGACGATACGCCAAAACGCTCCGCGCCTTCTTCGGCGCCGTATTTTTCGAGGTACCGCGCCGCGACGTGATAGCCGTGCTGGCGCTCGATGGAAGGCGCGTCCACCCAGGCCGGCCGCGCCAGCACCAGCTTCGCCACGCGCGGAGCAGGAAAGTCTGCCAGCCGCAGCGCAATCGCCGCGCCCAGCGAGATGCCGCCGACCGCAGCCTGCTCGATGCCGAGATGGTCGAGCAGCGCCAAGGCATCGTCGGCGAACTGCGCGATCGACAGGCGCGACGGATCGCCAAGCGCGGAGGCGCCGTGGCCCCGGCACATCAGCGTGACGCGTTGCAGACCGGTGTCTTCGGGAAACACCTCGACCGGCTGGTCGAGAGGCGCGCCGAGCCCGTGCTGCCAGAGCACCGGGTATCCTTTGCCCGCGACATCGAAGGCAAGCGCACAGCCGTCAGCAGTGGTGAAGGTGCCGGCGGTCATGACACGTCCTCAAGAAGCGTGCGCAGAGCCGCGCCCGACGCGGCCGCATCCTTATGCCCGAAGCCATGCGCGACGACCGCCTGGCCGTAGCCGCAGGAGCGCAGCAGCCGCAGGAACCGGTGGAGGTCGACGGCGCCGGCGCCGGTGGCGACAACCGTGCCGGCCCGGTCGATGTCCTTGGCATGCGCCAGGATGATGTGCTCGCCGAGCAAGTCCACCGCCTCTTCCATGACGCGGGCCTGATCGCTCAGTCTGTCGCCGACGAGATTGGCGGCGTCGAGGATGATGCCGAGGCGCGGGCTCCTGACCTCGTCGAGGATCCGCCGCGCGAGAATGGCGTCGGCGACGACATTGCCGGGCTCGGGCTCGATGCCGAGCCGCACATCGTGCTTCTCGGCAAGCTCGAGCGCCGCATCGAGCTCGGCGCGCAGATCAGCCCAGGCGGCCGGCGAGGCATTGTCGGGGTGGGCTGCCCACATGTCGCCGGCGTTGCGCGAGCCGGTGCACAGCGTCACGATCGGCGCGCCAAGCAGCGGCGCGGCGGCGACGACATTGGCGAAGCGGGCGCGGGCGGCACGGCGCACCGCCGCATCGGGATGAGCCATGTTGTATGTGCCGGAGAGGCCGGCAATCGCCAGGTCCTGCGCGCGGGCGGCTTCGGCGAAGGCCGAAAGCTCGGCGGCCGGAACGGTGTCCGGAAGGCTGGCCAATCCCAGGCATGACAGGTTGAACTGCATGCCCTCATAGCCGTCTTGCCCGATCGCCCAGAGCAGCTGGTCGACGGGGCCGAGCGGATAGGTCCGGGCAAAGATTGCGGGATACATCAGACCGGCCCCGAGGCGTCCGCCAGATCGACGGGCTTGCCGCTGCGGACCGACTGGCCGATCGCCACCATGGCGCGGATGGAAGCGACGCCGTCCTCGATCGAAGCGCCGTTCATCGGCACGCCGGTGAGCACGACGTCGGCGAAGCCTTCGAGCTGGCGGCGATAGAAATGCCCGTCGGCGCCCAGTACGCGCTCGGAGGAAGCGCTGCTCTCGCGGAAGATGTCGACCTCGCTCGACTTGTAATACCAGGGATTGAAGAGCTTGCCGATGGCGCTGCCGTTCTCGCCATAGAGCTGGAAGCCTTCGTGCCAATCCATCCGGACCGGCAGCGTCAGATCGAGATGGCCGAGCGCGCCATTTTCGAATTCCGTGTCCACGAACCAGCAATGGGCGCCGAAGCGTTCGAGCAGGCGGGCCTGCACAGACTTGATCGGCCCCGCCAGATAGCGCGCGAGATCGACGAGATGGCTGCCATGCGCCAGCATGAAATAGCGCTGGCGATCGGCCTTCTGGTCGCCGGCCGGCTTCAGCGCCTTGGCGCCGCTCCTTGGCACCGGCTGCACCGCATCGGTCATGGTGTAGCGATGGGTGGAATCGCAGTACCAGGCCTTCAGCGCCAGCAGCGAGCCCATCTCCTTGGTGGCGAATTCGTGCGCTGCCTGGATGCCTGGATCGAAACGCAGCATATGGCCGATCTGCAGCACCAGGCCGGTGCGCTCGACATGGCCTCTCAGCTCCTCCGCCTCCTCGACCGACATGGCGATCGGCTTTTCGCAAAGAACGTGCTTGCCGGCCGAGAGAGCCTTGATCGCCGCCGGAACGTGGAAGGCATCTGAAATGCCGATGACGATCGCCTCGACCTCCGGATCGGCGAGCATGCGGTCATAGTCGTTGTAGATGCTTGTCGCGTCGTAGAAGGAGCCGAACCGCCGCGCCAGATCGGCATCGGCATCACAGACGGCCTGCAGGACGACGTTCCTGCCCTTCTGCGCCGATTCCAGATGCGCGAATTGCGAGATCGGGCCGCAGCCGAGGATACCGATGCGCAGACACCGGGCGTCTTTCTTGACGGGCACAGGCTCGCTCCCTAATATTTGTTTTTGTCTTATACAAAAACAAATATCACAAACCGCCCCGCGTCAAGGCGCTTGATTAGGATTTCTGCGATTGCTGTTTTGCGGGATGCGACGATGGATCGACTTCGCATGGTCGCGGTTGGCGCTAATGCTTTGAGTTGGCTCCCCAAATGGACTGTCGCGGCGCCCCGCTGTTCGCCAGTGCGTGCAAGAAAAACCTTGGAAATGACAGCCAGTTCCTCAGCACAGGGACTGGATTTTCACCGTCTATTTCCGTGAAATCAGCGCAAACGCCGGAGATTGGCGGAAGCCTCCCCAACGTCGTCATCCACGGGCGGAGCAAGGAGCGAAGCGACGCGCGCAGACCCGAGGGTGACGAATCGGTGGGCGTTCCGGCCAATCTCCAAGGCATGCCACCTACCACGCAGACATAGCGGACTTCGGTGCCGGGGAACTACAGCGTGCTGGCCTCGAGGTCCGGGAGAGCGAAAAGCGTGTCGCGGATGGTCGCCGCCGCGCCGATCGCGGCGCCATCAGCGCCGAACTGCGCCACCCTGATCTCGGGCATCGCGAAGCCCGCCAGAAGCCGCCTCTTGATATCGGCCTGGATGCGCCGGCCGAGCTTGGGATAGAGGCCGGCCAACGGGCCGCCAAGCACGATGCGCCCGGGGTCGAGCAGATGGATGGCGTTGACGAGGCCGGCGGAAAGGCCGCTGACCCAGGCGTCGAGCACGGCGTCCACGTCCTTGCTGCCGACGCTTGCAAGCAGCATCTGGACGCCGTCGGCCATTGGCTGCCCCTCTTCGAACAGCCGCGTGAAAAGTTTGGCGCCAGCCAGCATCTCGAACGTATCGACGCGGCCGCCGGCGGAAACGATGGTGTGGCCGATTTCGCCGGAGTAGCCGTGCCCGCCCATCACGACACGGCCGTCATCGATGATGGCGCCGCCGATGCCCTCGGCCAGGAGAACGACCAGCATGCTGCCGGCCTTGGCCGTGGCGGAGGCGGCAAGCTCGGCATTGGCGAAGGCGAAAGCGTCGTTGCAGACCATGACCGACCAGTCGGCCGGCGACTTGGCCGTCAGTTCCGCCTGCAGGGGATAGTTGCGCCATTCCAGGAACGGCGCATGCACCACGCTGCCGTCGCGGCCGACGAGGCCCGGCACCGAAATGCCGATGCCCTCCACCTTGTCCTGCAGAGCGGGATTTTCGTTCAGCAGCCTCTCGATCAGGGAGAGCAGCCTTGCCGATATATGCCCGGCGTCGCGGTAGCGCGGACCGGTCGGCTCGACGATGCGGCTGACGACATTCATCTGCAGGTCGAGCAGCACTCCGGTCAAGGAACGCGTGCCGACATCGGCGCCGACAAAATACGCCCCCGAAGGATTGAGCGACACGCCCACGCCCGGCCGGCCCTTGCGCGTTTCGGGGGACATTTCGGCGCTCTCGACGACAAGGCCGGCATCGAGCAGGACGCGCATGGCGTTGCCGATCGTGGCCCTTGTCAGGCCGAGCTGGCGGGCCATGTCGGCGCGCGAGAGCTGCCGGCCGTTTTGCAGCAGTCTCAGGCAACGCCTGGCGTTGATATGGCGCAGTAGGCTTGTCGTATTCAAGGCGACGTCTTCAGTTTGGGACCCGAGCAAATAGCATCCGGCGCCAGCAATCCAAAGAGGTTTCCGTGCCGCCTCAAACCGGCAGGCTCGTCTCCCCCACCGACAGATGCTGCTCAATAGGCGGATCGATCTTGGTGTCCTTCGCGAGCCCGGCCAGCACCCTGTCCACCGACAGCCTGCCGGAACCGGAAAGCGCCAGGATGAACATGCCGCCGGCGATGGCGAGATCCTTCTCGAAATGCAGCAATTCGTTCTGGCTGGCGAAATTGGTGTGGAAGAGAGTTGCCGTCATCAGGCAGAACAGGCCGAGGCCGATCGCGCCGAGCCGCGCCAGGATGCCGAGCGCCACGGAGAGGCCGGCGCCGAGCTGCAGCGCGATGGCGGCCAAAAGCAGCGGCGTGCCGACGCCAAGCGCGGCCGTCGCCTTCTGAGCGCCTTCGAAATGGGTCGCCAGTTGCAGTCCCTCATGCACGAAGATCAGCGACAGAAGCAGGCGGCCGGCCAGCAGGACCGCGTCCCTGGCGTGAAGTTTTCCGGCAAGTTCGATCGGTGTCATGGTCGGCTCCAAACTTTGGAAAACGGGGGGCGCCGCGCGTCCATATCGACGCGCGCGTTGAAAGGTCGGAGCCGGCGCGAGGGAGAGGAACGCCGGCTCCGGTTTTCGGGCGCTACCGCCGTGGCGCCCAAAAGGCTGACGAGCCCTTATGGGCCGCCTACTTCGTCACCTTGGTGTCGATGGCCTGCTTGAGGTCCGAAAGCTCCTCGCAGCCGGCCGGGCAGAGTTTTTGCAGCGAGGCGAGCTGCTCGTTCGCTTTGGCCATGTCGCCGGTCTCGACATAGAGCTCGCCCAGATATTCATGCGCGGCCTTGTGATCGGGCTGAAGTTCCAGCGCCTTGGTGTAGTAGGTGAGCGAGGTCTGGTAGTCGCCGGTCTTGCGCAGCGTGAAGCCGAGCAGGTTGTAGACGTCGGCCTGCTGGGTGTCCTGCGCAAGGTCGCGCAGGTCGGTCAGCGCGCCCTTGTAGTCCTTGGCCTCGATCTTGGCCTTGACGGCCGTCAGGTCCGGCGCGCCGGCGCCTTCGATATCGTCCACCGCATAGGCCGGGACGGCGATGGCGATGGGGGCCGCGGTCAGCACCGCAATGGCGCCGAGCACCGCGAAAAGTGCGTGTTTCATTGGAGTTGTCGCTTTCTGTTCAGGATCCGATTCAGATCAGATCTGGGTTGGGGTGAAGGCGTAGGCGTTGCCGTCCTTGACGAAGCTGCCTGTGCCGGGGAACGGGAAGTGCGAACCGCAGATGCGGACATTGTCGGCGATCACCTGGTCGATGATCCGGTGGCGCGTGGTGATCGCCATCGGCCCATCCTGGTCATAAGCGCCCTGCCATTCGGGATGCGGGGCAAGCAGCGCCGGCACGTACATGGTGTCGGCCGAGACGAGGAACTGCTCGGAGCCGGCATCGACATGGTAGACGGAATGGCCGGGCGTGTGGCCGGGCGCCGCCATGAGGCGGATGCCGGGCACCACTTCCGCGCCGTCGTCGACCAGCTTCCAGTTCTTCCATTTCGGAAAGTTCTCGGCGATGCGCTTGCCCGCCGGCTTGCGGCCCTCGGGCAGCTTGGCGAGGCGGCTCGGATCCGTCCACCAATTGTATTCGGTGGCGTTGACGATCAGCTCGGCATTCGGGAACACCGGATTGTTGGTGCCTTTCTCCATCAGGCCCCAGACATGGTCGGGATGGAAATGCGAGATCGTGATGGTGTCGATCGCCTTGTAGTCAATGCCGGCGGCCTTCATGTTGGCCGGAAGATGCGTGGCGTTGGCCTGCCACTGGCCGACTCCTGAACCGGCGTCCATCATCATGGTGCGGCCGTTCATCTGGAGCACCACGACGGTGAGCGGGATCGGCATGAATTCGGTGGTCAGTCCGGCCTTGGCGAGTGCCGCCTTGGTGTCGTCGACCGACACATCCTTGATGAAGGCCGGGTCGTGCGGCTTGCGCCAGATGCCGTCATAGACGGCGGTGACCTCGAGCGAGCCCACCTTGTATTTGTAGAAGCCGACCAGCGGCTCGACCGGGGTTTCGGCGTAAGCCGCGGGCGCGAATTCCAGCTTGCCGGCAATGCCGAAGGCGGCGGCGGCGGCGGCGGAACCGAGCACCATGCGGCGTGTCATGTTGAACATCGGAAATCTCCTCTTGTGGCTTGGGCGTTTGCTTCAGGTTTCAGGCGGTATGAGAGGTTGGCGGAGGGCCCGGTGCGACCCTCCGCCGGCTGCGGAACCGGAGCCGGCCGGTCCGACTGAAGACCGGCCGGCTCCGGGGAGATCGGGACGTCTGGTCGTTGACCCAGGGCGAGGCGTGCCTTCCTCACACCGGCATCAGGACCTTCGATCCCGCCTCCTGGGCGAGGACCTTTCGGTCCCGCCGGCTCAGCGACCCCAAGTGGCCGGGCTCTTCCGCAGCAATCCTGGCCGCCGGCTTCATGTCGTGGCGGTCCATGTCGGCTTCGCGATGAAGCGGTGGTGGTGGTGTCGACGGCCGCGGCCTGCTGGCCGCCATTCGTCCAGGGGAAGCGGTCGCTGCCGGTAAAGGCGCTGCCGGTGGCAACGAGGATGGCGAGAGCGATGAAGACGGTTCTGTTCATACGCGTAGTCCTTCCGGATTGGTTGATGCATGCCTTGGGAGGACGGCCTCGCTACAGCCAAGACCCGGAAGGCCCGGGCTTTATTCCCGGACGCGGAAGATTCTTTTGGGAGCAACGGGAAATCGCGATTTTTGCGGGATGAACGGCCCAGTTGGCCGGCGTTAATCATGGCTTGAGTTTGTTGGCTCAAGGCAAGCCTCCAGGCCGCGAACGGCGCAATTTGAGGCTGGCATGGAAGTTCTAATTTAAGCACTTTCCTTTAACTCCGATCGATGGGGCGTCGTCCTCCGATCGATGGAGCGTCGTCCAGGAAAGCTATTCGGGTTGAATTGACCGGGAAAATTTTCAATATCGGCCGCATCAGGCAGGCCGTTTTCTCTTCCGCCAACGTGCCGGCGGCGATTGCTTTCGTCGTGCTCTTGATCTGCGCGATCTTCGTCGACCAGCAGAACAAAACGGTTTCCGATCAACTCACGCGCGCGGACGTCCTCTACAAGGTCAATATCATCCGCGCCAAGCTGGAAGGAAACATCAACGGCAATCTCCAGCTGGTTCAGGGCCTCGTCTCGGCCATCGTCACCGAGCCCTATATGGGGCAGCAGAGATTTGCCTCCCTCGCTGCCAATCTCTTCAAGCAGAAATCGCAGTTGCGCAACGTTGGCGGCGCGCCGGATCTCGTCATTTCGCTGATGTATCCGATGGAGGGCAACGAGAAGGCGATCGGGCTCGACTACCGCAAGAACGAGGCGCAACGCTTGGCGGCGCTCAGGGCCCGCGACCAGCGCATATCGGTCCTTGCCGGTCCCGTCGACCTCAGGCAGGGCGGGCGCGCCTTCATCGGCCGGATCCCTGTCTTCGTGCCGACAGCGGGGGGCGGCGATCGCTTCTGGGGCCTTGTCTCGGCGGCTATCGATATCGATCGGCTCTACGCCGCAAGCGGCCTCACCGACCCTGATCTCGATATAGATGTGGCGCTTATCGGAAAGGATGCGCTTGGCGGTGGCGGCCAGCGCTTCTTCGGCAGCGCCGACATCGTCAAGAACAATCCGGTGACGGCAGACGTGCAGCTGCCGTTCGGTTCCTGGCACATATCGGCAATCCCCAAGGGCGGTTGGCCGACCGTGCCGAAGAACGAGCGGGGCTTGCAGGCGCTCATGGCGCTCGCCGCTGTGCTGGTGGTGCTGCCCATCCTGGTGGCCGGACGGCTGTTCGGCGAAAGGCAGAAAAACTATGCTGAATTGAGGCGCCTGTCCGGGAGACTGGAACTGGCGCTGGAGGCTTCAGGCATCGGCGTGTGGGAGCAAGACCTCTTCACCGACGAGCTGCTGTGGGACGATCGCGTCAATGAGATCTACAACAAGCCCGCCGACGGGAAGCCGCGCGGCTATGACGACTGGGCACTGGCGATCCACCCCGAGGATGTCGCGCGGGCACGGCGCGAGTTCGACCTTGCCGTGGGTGCAAAAGGTCCCTACTCGTCGCAGTATCGACTGCTTCGCCCAGACGGCACCGTCCGCCATGTGCGCGCGCGCGCAAGCTACTTCCAGGACAGCGACGGCACGCCGAAGATGGTCGGGGCCGAATGGGACGTGACCAGCGACGTTCTGCTCAACGAGAATCTGGTGCGTGAACGGCAATTGTCGGAATCGAAGAATGCCGAACTCAAGACCGCCAAGGCGCGCATCGAGCATGTCGCGCTGCACGATTCACTTACCGGCCTGCCCAATCGCCGTTACCTCGATGAGATGCTGGCTAATTCGCCCGAGGATCGCACTGCGCTGCTGCATCTCGACCTCGACCGCTTTAAGCACATCAACGACACGCTCGGCCATGCGGCGGGCGACGCCATGCTCATGCATGCCTCGAAGGTCATCAAAGCAAACGCCCGGGCAGGCGACTTCGTGGCGCGCATCGGCGGGGACGAGTTCGTTGTGGTTTGCCAGGGGCGCGATGACAATGAGCTCGCCGCGCTAGCGGATCGTATCATCGAAGAAATGCGCCAGCCCGTCGACTATAAAGGCCACCAATGCCGTTTTGGGGTCAGCATCGGGATTGCGGCGCTTAGCGGCGTCGATGCGAAGCAGTTGCTGGTCAACGCCGATCTCGCGCTCTATCGAGCCAAGAGCCGCGGTCGCAACCGCTATGAGTTCTTCAACGAAGAGCTGCAGAGCGAGATCGTCAGGACCAAGCAGACCGCTGACGAGATCCTCAGCGGGCTGGAGCGCAACGAGTTTATCGCCTACTATCAACCACAGTTCGATGCCAAGACGCTCGAGATCGTCGGCGTCGAGGCGCTGTCGCGCTGGCGCCATCCACGGCGCGGCATCCTCGCCCCCGACATCTTCCTCAAAGTGGCCGAGGAATTGAATGTGGTCTCGCTGATCGACCGCACGATCCTCGAACAAACGCTGGAGAATTTCCAGCGCTGGTCGCGCGACGGCCTCAACATTCCGCGCTTTTCCGTCAACGTCTCAGCACGAAGGCTGGAGGACAAAGACCTGATCAACGGCCTGCGCATGCTGGCGATCAAGGAGGGAACCGTCTCGTTCGAGCTCGTGGAATCCATTTTCCTGGACGAAAATGACGAGCTTGTCGCCTGGAACATCGAGCACATCAAGGAGTTCGGGATCGACATCGAGATCGACGATTTCGGCACGGGCCATGCATCCGTCGTCAGCCTGCTCAAACTGCAACCGCGCCGTCTCAAAATCGACCGGCAGCTCGTCACGCCGATAACGGGCTCGGCGGCGCAGCGGCGGCTGGTGTCGTCAATCATCGAGATCGGCAAATCGCTCGGCATCGGGGTCGTGGCGGAAGGCGTCGAGACGATGGAACACGCGCGCATCCTGAAAGAGCTTGGCTGCGACATCCTGCAAGGCTACGCTTTCGGGCGTCCGATGGACCCAAAATCTTTCAGGACCTTCGCGATGTCGCGCAAATGGCTGGCGACTGGATAGGCAGGCGAAGCGAGCTGCCGTTTGATCGCAACGCCACGGCTGCGCAGCCAGTTCGGCCAACGATAGGACGGCTCTGTCGAGAGTGGCTGCAGCCGTAAAGACGGTCACCAAACTGTCACACTGGGCGGCAATCGCCATGGTAGGTTTGCACTGGCCGCCCCCCGCGACCCCTGACCGCACCAAGAGCCGGCGAAGCCGCCATGAACATCGCCCTCCCCGCCGAAGGCACCGACCTCTCGCCCTATCTGCCGGACGAGCACGGGCTGTTCTTCATCTATCATTTCAAGGCCGATGGCTCCCGCACCAAGGATCCCGCCGAGGCGCATTGGAGTTGGCGCAGCTACCAGATCACCGACATGCGCGCCCGCCAGGAGATCGGCGCCGAGCAGGCCCTGCCGCAGCCGGTGCGCGATGCCTTCCTGTCGCCCAGCCATGGCTGCCAGATCGATTTCGAGGACGACTTCCTCTATGGCGACCTGCCCGACCTCAGGCATGACTTCGCCGAGGCGCGCGGGCTCACGCATTTCCGTTTCGCCTTCAACGACAAGATGCTGGTCGGCGCCCGCAAGCAGCCGCTGGAATCGGTCGATAAGATCCGCAAGCTGGTGGAGGGCGGCACGCGAAAATTCCGCACGCCGGCCGAGCTGATCGAGGCGGTGATGGGCCAGTCGCTCGACGGCATGGCGGCCGAGCTTGACAAGATGGGCGATACGCTGGACGGCATCGAGGACCGGATCGTCGTCGATGCATGGCACAGCGAGCGCCAGGCGCTGGTCGATGCGCGCCGGCAGCTGGTTCTGATCCACCGGCAGATGGCGACGCTCACCAACCTCTTCCGCCACCTCGACCATTCGCATCGCAACGAGCTGCCGGACCCGATCAACGACATGGCGACGCGGCTATCGCACCGAGCGCACACGCTGCATCACGACGGCGAGCAGTTGCAGGCGCGCACGCGCCTGTTGCAGGACGAGCTGATGGCCAAGCTCACCGAACGGTCGAACCAGTTGCTCTATATCCTGTCCGTCATGACGGCGGTGCTGTTGCCGATGACCATCATCTCCGGCCTGTTCGGCATGAACGTCGGCGGGTTGCCGCTGGTCGACACGCCGCTGGGTTTCTGGGTGGTGACGGCGATCTCGGTCGTCATCGCCGGCATCGTCTATACGATCGTGCGGCGGCTGGGGCGGGTCTGAAGCAATCGCGTCAAGCGGTTGCCCGCAGATCCTCGACGATGGCGCCGGCGGCGGCGACTTCGGCTTCGTGGTCGGGTTCGCGCCACGTCTCGGCAAGTCCGGCCGCGTACCATTCGCGCATGGCCGGCAGGTCGAGCAGCCGCGACGGATAGGCGGCGGCTGCGCCTTCGAATGCCAGGCCATAGGACTGCGCCCTGAACGCGATGGGGGCGAAGAAGGCATCGACGGCACCAAAACGGTCGCCGGCCAGGAAAGGTCCGCCGAAACGCGCAAAGCCATCGTTCCACAAGTCTCCCATGCGGAAGATGTCGTACTTCAGCGCGCCGGACATGGGCGAAAGCTTTACCCGCACGCCGCAGCTCATCGGGCAGTCATTGCGCAGCGCGGTGAAGCTCGAATGCATCTCGGCGGCGGCCGAGCGCGCCCAGGCGCGCGCCTTCGTCTCCGACGGCCAGACGCCCTGATGGCGTTCCGCAAGGTATTCGACGATCGAGAGCGTATCCCAGACGGCCCAGCCATCATCGACAAGACAGGGCACGCGTCCATTTGGCGAGAACTGCCGGTAGAGGCCGAAACTCGATCCGGTCGGGAACGGCGTCAGCCGCTCCTCGAAGGGAATACCAAGGACACGCATCAGCAGCCACGGGCGCAGCGACCAGGACGAATAGTTCTTGTTGCCGATATGCAGAACGTACATCGGGCGTCCTCTGCTTCTTGTTTACGCATTCCGGACGGAAAACCGTCTCGCACTGTGCTTATCTCGTCGCGGGAGCCGGCGGGCGGACCTCGCGCCCCCTGAACATCGACCAGCTATACATGGCCAGAGCTGCCCAGATCAGCGCAAAGGCGACAGCCTGGGTGCCGCCGAACGGCTCGTCGAAGATCAGCACGGCGATCAGGAATACCATGGTCGGCGCGATATATTGCATGATGCCGATGGTGGACAGGCGCAGCAGCCTGGCGCCGAAGGCAAAGAGCAGCAGCGGCACTGCGGTGACCGGGCCGCAGCCGATCAGCAATGCGGTGTCGGCGCCTGTGCCGGAAATCAGATGATCCTGGCCGGTGGCGATCAGGTAGACGATGTAGCAGAGCGCCGGCACCGACAGCAAAAGCACTTCGAGCAGGAACCCCTGGCTCGGGCCGATCGGCAGTGTCTTGCGGAAGAAGCCGTAGGCGGCGAAGGAGAAGGCGAGCGCCAGCGACACCCAGGGCAATTTGCCGGCCTCGATTGTGAGCACCATCACCGCGACCGCGGCCAGCGCCACCGCGGCGATCTGCAACCGGTCGAGCCGCTCGCCGAGCAGCACCGCACCGACAACGACGACCACCAGCGGGTTGATGTAATAGCCGAGCGCGGTTTCGACGGTGCGGTCGACCGCGATCGCCCAGACATAGATGCCCCAGTTGATCGAGATCAGCACCGCCGTCAGCGCCGCCATGGCAAGGCTCTTCGGCGAGCGGATCGCCGCCTTGGAGTCGGCGGTGCGGCCGGCCCAGATGAGCACCGCCGCCGCGATCGGCACCGACCAGACGACGCGGTTGGCGATCACCTCGGCGAGCGGCAAATGCGCCACCGCCTTCATGTAGAAGGGCAGCAGCCCCCAGAGGAAATAGGCGCCGAGCGCCAGGAGGAAACCGCGGCGGGCCTTGGCATCCTGATCGAGATCGGCTGTAGCGGTGACCATGGCCTGACGCTATGGCCCAGCGGATCGCCCAAGACCATCACAAAATTATGATGGATCAACGGACTTTTCGTGATGGTTCAAACGCCTCGCGCAAGTTCCTCGCCCCACGCAGTGGGGAGAGGTGGCCCGGCGAAGCCGGGACGGAGAGGGGTTTTCGCAAAGTCTAGAAAATGGGGAATTAGCGACCCTGCTGCGCCCTTTCCTTCTTGGACCCTGGCTTCGCGCAGGTCGCTCTCCCGCTGCGTCCCGGCTGCGCCGGGCCACCTCTCCCCCGCTTTGCGGGGGCGAGGAAAGGAGCCCTATTCCGCCGCCACCAACCCCGCCATGTCGCGGTTCTTCATCAGCTTGTAGACGATCGAATCCATCAACGCCTGGAAGGAGGCGTCGATGATGTTTTCCGACACGCCGACGGTCCACCAGCGGGCACCGGTGGAATCGTGCGATTCGATCAGAACGCGGGTGATCGCCTCGGTGCCGCCGTTGAGGATACGCACCTTGAAGTCCGCGAGCTCGAGATCGGCGATCTCGCTCTGATATTTGCCGAGGTCCTTGCGCAGCGCGATGTCGAGCGCGTTGACCGGGCCGTGGCCTTCGGCGACCGACATCTTCTCCTCGCCGTCGACCTCGACCTTCACGATCGCCTCGGAGACGGTCTTCAGATTGCCGTTGGCGTCGAAGCGGCGCTCGACCATGCAGCGGAACGAGGTGACGTTGAAGAACTCCGGCAGGCCGTGCAGCATCTTGCGGGCCAACAATTCGAACGAGGCGTCGGCGCCTTCATAGGCATAGCCTTCGGCCTCGCGCTCCTTGACCACGGCGATCAGCGCGTCGAGCCGGTGATCGTCCTTCGGCACGTCGATGCCGCGCCGCTTCAGCTCGGCGAGGAAATTGGCCTTGCCGCCCTGGTCGGAGACCATGACGCGGCGGCGGTTGCCCACGGCTTCCGGCGGGACATGCTCATAGGTCGCCGGCTCCTTGGCCAAAGCCGAGGCATGGATGCCGGCCTTGGTGGCAAATGCCGATGAGCCGACATAGGGCGCCTGCGCTTCCGGCGCGCGGTTGAGCAATTCATCGAACGCACGGGAAAGCCTCGATATTCCGGTCAGTGCCTCGGCCGAAATGCCGGTCTCAAAACGATCGGCGAAGGCGGGCTTCAGCGCCAGCGTCGGGATGATGGAGATGAGATTGGCGTTGCCGCAGCGCTCGCCGATGCCGTTCAGCGTGCCCTGGATCTGGCGCACGCCGGCCTCGACCGCGGCAAGGGAATTCGCCACCGCCTGTCCGGTGTCGTCATGGGCATGGATGCCGAGATGATCGCCAGGAATGCCGTGCGCGATGACCTTGCCGACGATTTCGCGCACTTCCGAAGGCTGCGTGCCGCCATTGGTGTCGCACAGCACCACCCAGCGCGCGCCGGCTTCATAGGCCCTCCTAGCGCAGGCCAGCGCGTAGTCCGGATTGGCCTTGAACCCGTCGAAGAAATGCTCGCAGTCGACCATGGCTTCCTTGCCAGCCGCGACAGCGGTTTCCACCGAGGTCTTGGTCGACTCCAGGTTCTCCTCGTTGGTGCAGCCGAGCGCGACGCGCACGTGATAGTCCCAGCTCTTGGCGACGAAGCAGATGGCGTCGGACCTCGACTGCACCAGCGCCGCCAATCCCGGGTCGTTGGAAGCCGAGATCCCTGCCCGCTTGGTCATGCCGAAGGCGACGAATTTCGCGCGCTCAGTCCGCTTCTTCTGAAAGAAAGCTGTGTCGGTCGGATTGGCACCCGGATAGCCGCCTTCGACATAGTCGATGCCGAACTCGTCGAGCATTTTGGCGATGGCGATCTTGTCCTCGACGGAAAAGTCGATGCCCGGCGTCTGCTGGCCGTCGCGGAGGGTCGTGTCGAAGAGATAAAGGCGTTGCTTTGTCATGGCTGCGTGGGTGCTCAGCACCCTCCTCTGGCCTTGCGGCCGGTAATATCATCTCTTGCCGGCGAACCCATCCGTCGCCCGGATCAGCCGATCCAGAATCCCCGGCTCCGAATAGGCATGGCCGGCGCCTTCGATCAGGTGGAAGTCCGCCTTCGGCCAGGCCTTGTGCAGCGCCCATGCATATTTTGCCGGACACGGCATGTCGTAGCGGCCGTGGACGATGGTGCCCGGAATGT
This sequence comes from Mesorhizobium sp. B3-1-8, assembly GCF_006439495.1. NCBI lineage: Bacteria > Pseudomonadati > Pseudomonadota > Alphaproteobacteria > Hyphomicrobiales > Phyllobacteriaceae > Mesorhizobium > Mesorhizobium sp. B3-1-8. The sequence goes on along the minus strand of NZ_VFTK01000005.1, from coordinate 45,014 downwards.
CCTTCAGCTTCCAGGCGTCGCGCAGCAGCTGGCCTTCCTCCAGCCAGCCGGCATGGACGAAGTAATGGTTCTCGATGCGGGCGAAGGCCACCGCGTAGTCGTCCTGGCCGAACGGCGTGCTGGTTTCCGGCTCTGGCAGCAGCGTGATCGTCTCGCCTTCCCAGAGGCTCCAGGCAAGGGCTGCCTGAACTTGAGCCTTGCGGTCGGACCCGACCAGCCGCTTGCGATAGGCGGCCATCATGTCGCCGCGCTCGGCCTCAGGGATCGGCGCCAGAAAACGCTCCCATTTGTCGGGAAACATTTCCGATACGCCGAACTGATAATACCATTCGAGCTCGGCGCGGGTCAGCGTATAGATGCCGCGCACGACCAATTCGCTGACGCGGTCCGGATGCGTCTCGGCGTAGGCGAGCGCCAGCGTCGAGCCCCAGGAGCCGCCGAAGACAAGCCATTTGTCGAAGCCCGCCATTTCGCGCAGGCGCTCGATATCGGCGACGAGATGCCAGGTGGTGTTGGCCTCGAGCGAAGCGTTGGGCGTCGACTTGCCGCAACCGCGCTGGTCGAACAGGATAACGTCGTAGAGCTTCGGGTCGAACAGACGCCGGTGTTTCGGCGAGATGGTGCCGCCCGGGCCGCCATGCAGGAACACGGCGGGCTTGGCGCCCTTGGTGCCGCAGCGTTCCCAATAGATGGTGTGGCCGTCGCCGACATCGAGCATGCCTGACTCGAACGGCTCGATCTCCGGATAGAGCATACGCAACGAACTGCCGTGGATCGTCATAGTTTCAAGCCCTGCTGCGGCCAGTTGGCCGTCTCGTGGTCGGGATGCTGGAAGGAAATGATCTGCTCCTGCCGTCGATAGAAGTCGGGATCGTCGAGGATCGGCGCCTCGAAGATCTTCTCCACCCAGGGCAGCCGAACCGCGTAGTTGACCTGGATCTGCGGCGCGAGGTCGGAGCGGTCGTCGAAGGCGCCGATCGCGATCTCCAGCGCGCCGGGCTGGCGATAGGTCAGCGGCGTGCCGCAGCGGGCGCAGAAACCGCGATCGATGTTGACCGAGGACTGGAAATAGCTCGGCTCCTCATGGGTCCATTCGACGCCGTCCTTCGGCACCGTCACCAGCGCGCCGAAGAAATTGCCGAACTGTTTCTGGCACATGCGGCAATGGCAGATGGAGGGGCGCCCGAGCTTGCCCTTGATGCGGAAGCGCACGGCGCCACACTGGCAGCCACCGGTTCGAACGTTTTCGGTCATCATCTTTCCTCCGGTGGCCATTGGTCGGTGTCGTGATCGGGATGCTGGTAGGAGACGAGCTCGGCGAGGTAAGGCGCCGAGGCGATATCGGCCATCGTGTCCTCGGACGGCAGCTTGGGGATGCCGTCGACATAGGGAAGTTTTGCCTCTGTCCCCCACTGGATGGTTGGCGCGATGCCGGTCGGGTCATCGAAGGCGGCGATCGCAAGCGCCACGCCGTCGGGGGCCTCGAAGGTCAGCGGCGTGCCGCATTCAGCGCAGAAGCCGCGCCAGGCGGCATTGGACGAGCGGAAGCGTTTGGGCTCGCCGCGCGTCCAGTCGAGCATGGCGCCGCGCACCGAGACCAGCGGCAGATAGAAGTTCCCGCTCGCCTTCTGGCACATGCGGCAATGGCAGACAGAGGCTTCGCCCAGCGCCCCTTCGACGCGGAAACGCACGGCGCCGCACTGGCAGCCGCCGGTGTAGACAGGCCGGTTGTCAAGGCTCATGACACACTCCCGATCATGGGCTGCTTTTGGGGCTCACTCCGGGTCATGGCAGACCGCCTCGACATTGTTGCCGTCGGGATCGAAGACGAAGGCGCCGTAATAGTTGGGGTGGTAATGCGGGCGCAGACCCGGTCCGCCATTGTCCTTGCCGCCGGCCGCAAGTGCTGCCGCGTGGAAAGCGTCGACCTCGGCGCGGCTGCGCGCGCTGAAGGCGACATGCTGGGTGGATCTCGGCTTGTCCGTGCTGTCGCTCAACCAGAACACCGGCCGGTCGCGGCCATAGCCGCCTACCTTGGCGCCGCCGGTATATTCCTGAGGCACCATGTAGAGCAGCGATGCCCCCAGCGGCGCCATCGCCTTGTCGTAGAAGGTCTTGGATGCGTCGAAATCGGATACGTTGATGCCAAGATGGTCGATCACGAGACGAGCTCCTCCGTTGGTGGCGCGGGCGCGACGGCCAGGCCGGCCACGATGACGATGTGCTGGCAGACATTGTCGATATCGCGGATCACGTCGTCGTTGACGATGTGCTGGCAGACATTGTCGATATCGCGGATCACGTCGTCGTTCCAGAAGCGCAGGATGGTCCAGCCAGTGGCGGCTAGATAGGCAGTTCTCTCCTCGTCGCGACGGGAGTGTTCCCCATCGCCATGCTGGCTGCCATCGACCTCAACTATGAGGCGATGCGCAGAACAAGCGAAGTCAACAATGTAAGGTCCAATCGGCACCTGCCGCCGAAAGCTCATGCCCATGAGCCTGTGCGCACGCAATTCGTTCCAGAGCTTCAGCTCGGCATCGGTCATCGCACGCCGCATCGATTTGGCGTTCTTGCGCTGATGAGAGGGAACGCGGTCGTGACCCATGCTCAGGCCGCCCTACGCTGGAGATTAGCGAAACCGCACGCGACATCTGATCTCCCCCCTTGCGGGGGAGATGTCCGGCAGGACAGAGGGGGGTGCTGTCCCGCCGGCGTAGCAACTAGGGAGCGCTGCACTCTCAGGAAATGGCTGGCATGAGAGTGGGGAAGTTTGAACGCTGGCGTTCCTTCACACCCCCCTCTGTCCTGCCGGACATCTCCCCCGCAAGGGGGGAGATTGGCCGTCGCCGATGGTTTCGCCAATCGCCGAAGTTGTCTCATCGCTTGATCTCCCACGTCGTCACGCGCTCGCCGGTGGCGGGGTCCTTGCCGTCCTTCAACTGCACGCCTTGCGCCAGCAACTCATCACGCAGGCGGTCGGCTTCGGCCCAGTTCTTGGCGGCGATCAGCGCGAGCCGATCGGCTATCGCCTTGGCGATCGCTTCCTCGTCCACCTTGGCCGTGCCGACGTCGAAGCCCAGGAAAGCCAGCGCCGCCTTCAAGGACCCGGCGGCTTTCTCGCCGCCGGCATCGCCCGCCTCGCCGGCAAGCTGCGTGAGCCGCTGGAAGGCCGTATAGGTGGCGAGGTCGTCGCACAGCGCTTCCACCACCTCGGCGGGAAGCTCCTTTGCCGCCGCCGGCGCAAGGTCCGCCGCGCGCTTCCATTTGCGCAATGTGTTTTCCGCCTCCTCCAGCTTGCGCACGGAAAAGTCGATCGGTTCGCGATAGTGCGTCATCAGCATCGCCAGCCTGAGCACCTCGCCAGGCCAGGTGCGGCCGCCGAAAGTGTCCGTCTCCAGGAGCTCGTGGATCGAATAGAAGTTGCCGAGGCTCTTCGACATCTTCTGGCCTTCGACCTGCAGGAAGCCGTTATGCATCCAGACATTGGCCATGACCTTGGTTCCGTGGGCGCAGCGCGACTGGGCGATCTCGTTCTCGTGGTGCGGGAAGATCAGGTCCAGCCCGCCGCCATGGATGTCGAAGACCTCGCCGAGATAGGCGGCGGACATCGCCGAGCATTCGATGTGCCAGCCGGGCCGGCCCCTGCCCCATGGGCTCTCCCAGCCGGGTTCCTCAGGCGAAGACAGCTTCCACAGCACGAAATCGCCGGGGTTCTTCTTGTGCGCGTCGACGGCGATGCGCGCGCCTGCCTGCTGCTCGTCGAGATTGCGCTTCGACAACTCGCCATAGTCCGGCATCGAAGCGGTGTCGAACAGCACCTCGCCGCCGGCGACATAGGCGTGGCCGCGCTCGATCAGCTGCGAAATCAGCGACAGCATGTCGGCCTTGCCGTCGGCCCGGGGCGCGACGAACTCGGTCGCTCGCGGCTCGTAGGTCGGCTGCAGGCAGCCAAGTGCGGCGACATCCTTGTGATACTGGTCGGCGGTCTTTTCGGTGACCTTGCGGATCGCATCGTTGAGCGAGAGCTTGCCGGCCGCGATCGCCTCGCCGAAGTCGCGCAGCGCCCTGGCATTTATCTTGTCGTCGACATCCGTGATGTTGCGCACATACGTGACATGCGTTTCGCCATAGACTTGGCGCAACAGACGGAAAAGCACGTCGAAGACGATCGCCGGACGCGCATTGCCGATATGGGCAAAGTCGTAGACGGTCGGGCCGCAGACATACATGCGCACGTTCAACGGATCGATCGGGATGAATCGCTCCTTCGTCCGCGTTAGCGTGTTGTAGAGGTTGAGGCCCTTCGATGCGTCAGACATGCGGTCCCGGTCCTTAATTTGTGTTTGCCGGAACCAACTTCGCGCCGAAGGCACAAATCAGGCTCCAGCCTGCTGGCCGGGGCGTTTTTCCGATCTGGGGAAAGATGAGGCGAAAACGTCCGGACCAGCGCGAGGCTAGCCAATAATGCAAATGCCACAAATGGCGAAAGACGTTTTCATGGGCGGCTTTATCGCGCTGGCAGGTGTTGCCGTCAAGTCGCTCAGCTGAGGAAAGATGTGGCTGAATCATAGGTAAAGACAGGACGAAACATTTTATTAAACATGTCGGCACAGTGATGAAACATTCGCCGGCTAGACCGTCAGATGTCACGATTTGGTCGGAATCGGCCGCCAAACGCTGGACACGAAACCGTTACCAGGGAAGAGAATCATGGCTCGCACCAAGCAGGAACAGAACCGACAAACGCAGCCCGCACTGGCCAGCCACTACCGCGCGATCGGCCCGGCAGCAATCGTCGCGGCCCTCCTCCACACCGCGAAGAAGAAGAAGCCCGCGCAGAAGATCGTTTCGCCGCGCGTTGCCTGAAAGGGCACGACCGGCACGGTCCCCGACAATGGGGACGCCGGCGATGAGGGCGCCAGAGAGCGCCCTGGAGATGAAGGCCTCCGGAAGCAGCCTCGCAAGGCTGATAACCTTCGCTAGAACAAGCTCATCTGGTTTTCGTCCGCGCCAGGCTTCTGGCGCCCGCGTTTTTCGGCCTGCGGCGAAACGATGCCGCGCTCCTGAATCTCCGGCCCGGTGTTGGCGACCTTGTTGACCAGGCCGGAAACCGGAATCGCCTCGAAGAAATCGGGTTCGGCGGGCTTCAGCAGATCGAGCACGTCGCGCGGCTCCTGCGTGCGGCAATCCAGCCAGCGGGCGAAGTCGCGTTCCTCGATCACCACCGGCATGCGGTCGTGGATATGGGCGATGCCGGCATTGGCCTCGATCGTGACGATCGCTCCGGTATCCATCTCCGAGCCGCCGGGCTCGGAAAAAGTTTCGATCAGGCCGGCGAAGGCGACCATGCCGCCGCGTCGCGGGCGGATCCAGTAAGGTTGCCCCTTGCCGCTGCCCGACTGCTGCCACTCGTAGAAACCCGATGCCGGCACAAGAGCGCGGCGGTGACGCATCGCGGTCTTGAAAGAAGCCTTTTGCAGCACACCCTCGGAGCGGGCGTTGATGAGCAGCGGAAACGCCTTGGTGTCCTCGACCCAGGCCGGAATCAGGCCCCACCGCACCAGCATCGCCTGGCGGTCCGGCAGATTCGAGCCCGGCTCCCGCTGCGGCCCGGCAAGCGCCATCAGCACCGGCTGCGTCGGCGCGATGTTGTAGCGCGCCGGAAATTCCTCCAGCTCGGCCAGGCCGAGGAAGGCGGCGGTCTGGTCCGGCGTGGCGGTCAGGGCAAAGCGTCCGCACATGGATCTGGCTCTTCGATTGACGTGCAATGAAAGTGGCGATGGAACCGCCACGCCGCAACGGCTAAAGCTTGTTTCACCCAATCGGTCCACAAAAGGCTGCGGAAAGATCGACACGCATGGAACAGCGCAAGCTCATACCGGCCGTTTCCGTCGCCGTCGTGCGCGGCGAGACGGTGCTTCTGGTCAAGCGCGCGCGGGCGCCATCGCAGGGGCTCTACGCCTATCCCGGCGGCAAGGTCGAAGCGGGCGAGACGCTGGCCCAAGCCGCGGCGCGCGAGTTGCAGGAAGAGACCGGGCTCGAAGCGACAGGTTACCGGCCGCTGCGCGACATCCATATCGACGGCAGCAGTGAAAACCACGCGGTCGACTATCTGCTGACAGTGTTCGGCGCCGCCTATGCCGGCGGCGAGCCCGTGGCCAGCGACGATGCCGAGACGGCGGCGTTCTACACGCTGGCGCAAATGACGCAGATGCCGCTGGCGGGCGACGTGTTCTCGGTCGCCGAGGAATTGCTCCGGCCCGCCGCAGGCGCGTAGACGCTGAAAAAAATCGCCTTGCGGGCGACAAAATGTTTCGCCACAAAGCTTTAACTCCCTCACGCCAAGGCTTTGATGACCCGCGCTTCTGCTCTTCTTGCCGCGTGCCTCGCTGTCAGCATGATCGCTGCGGCATCCCCGACCCCCGCCGCCGAGGCGCCGTTCGAGCCCGGCCTGATGCGGCTGGCGGAAGTGCTCGGATCGCTGCATTTCCTGCGCAACCTGTGCGGCGAGAAGGGCGACCAGTGGCGGGCCGAGATGGAAAAGCTGCTCGAATCGGAAAATCCCGATCCCGACCGGCGCGCCCGCTTCATCGCATCGTTCAACCGCGGCTACCGCTCCTTCAGCGGCACCTACACCCAATGCACGCCGTCGGCGACCGAGGCCATCGCCCGCTACATGAAGGAAGGCGAGACGCTGTCGCGCGACATCGCTTCCCGCTACGGGAATTGAGGCCGGCTCGGCCGCTGCGCGTTTTGCGCAGATTTTTTGCGGGCAATCGGCGCCAATGTGACGCGCCTTATTGTGTCCTGTCCCGCTCTGGTGCAACCATGTGTTGCACTTGCGCAACAGCGTTAATGAAACGTTAGCGCGCGATTGTGGAATTAACTCAAACTGAAGGTTTTGATGCCCCAAGCAGGTCTAATCGGCTAAGCTCGGCATCGATTGAGCGCAGTCCCGATCGGAATGTAGATTGCGACCGTAAAAATGTCGTATTTACAAAGACTTAAATGAGGCTGCGGACGAACTGACAGACCAAGCCTGATCCCTCGTCGGATCGATGCTTGCAGAAGTGGACATCGCAATGGAACATGGCGTCAGCGACATCGACGCGTTGGTCAGGGAAGAAAAGCGGCTGACTGCCGTGGAGAGTCACAGCGAAGCGTGGGCCGAAGGCCTATCGGCCGGCATCGAGCCGGAAATCATCGCCGAGGCAGCGCTGGAGACCGCTTTCGGCGAGATGTTGCGCGCCAATGGCGAGACCTCTGCGCTCGCGCTCCTCGACCGCATGCGGGAAAAGGTGATCGCCGGCGCCTTCGAGCCGGAACGGCTGAAGCACTAGCCACCTGTTTTGACAGCGACTTTGACCACGAGTTTTTGACGGCGACACGCCATTTGGGCATCATGCCATGCGCCTGGACGCTCGGAGCGCCGGCCGGGGCCGAACCCGGGAACCATGGAGAGGCAAGCGGTGAGATTTTCGATGTCAGGCCGGCCGCGCGGGCTGGCCCTCAGCATCCTGATCGCCGCTTCCTGCCTGACGCTGCCCCTGTGCCTCACGAGTACGCCTTCCTACGCGCTGAGCGAAATCCAGCGCGAGGACCTGCCTTCGCCGGGCACCCCGCCCGCAACTGGCGACAGCGCCGCGCCCGGCACCACCGTGCCGATGCCGGAGGCGCCCGGCACCAAGCCCTCGGACCAACCTGCCGACGATACGGACAAGTCGGAGCCGGAGACGCCGCCCGCCAATGGCGGCATCACCAGCCCGCGCACCGATCCGGACGCTCCGCCGCCTGCGGTCGTCTACGACCTCAACACGCTTCCCGAACCGGTCAAGCGCATGCATGGGCTGATCATCGAAGCCTGCCGGACCGGTGACATCGAGAAGCTGAGATCGCTGATCGGCAAGGGCGATTCCATGACGCAATTGTCGCTTGGCGACATCGACGGCGACCCGATCACCTTCCTCAAGAGCCTCTCGGGCGACGGCGACGGCCAGGAAATCCTCGCCATCCTGGAAGAGGTGCTTTCGGCCGGCTATGTCCATGTCGACACCGGCACGCCGCAGGAACTCTATGTCTGGCCGTATTTCTTCGCGCTGCCGCTCGACAAGCTCGATCCCAGGCAGCGTGTCGAGTTGTTCAAGCTGGTCACGGCCAGCGATTATGACGACATGAAGCAGTTCGGCGCCTACATCTTCTACCGCGTCGGCATCACGCCGACCGGACAGTGGCTGTTCTTCGTCGCCGGGGATTGAGACGCAACAGGTACGGCAATGTTGGCGGGACAGCGCAACGACAGCGGCTGGGATTGTCGCTACGGCTCAGGCTGTGGTCAGAAGGATACCGTGGCCAAATTCGTCGGCCAATTTCATGATAAGCAGCTTCTCCCGCGCCGTAAGGCGCTTTTGGTCGACAAAGCGTCAGTTGCGTTCGTAAAGCGCAAAGGCCTCTTTAGCGGGGATAGGACACGTGACATCGCGGTTCCAGGCGAGCGCCTGGAGTTCAGGAAACTCCGCAGGAATGATCGGCGCAATATTCGCGGTCATGGTGCATCCAAGATAATGCAGAGCGCTTAATAAATCCAATTCTTGGCAAGGGCCTAGGCCGGCAGCGCCTCGGAAAACTCCACCGCCCTGCCCTGGCCGGGCGTGACGATCTCGCCTTCCCACATGACGCGTGTGCCGCGCACGACCGTGCCGACCGGCCAGCCGGTGACCTCCCTGCCGTCATAGGGCGTCCAGCCGGCCTTGGAGCCGGCCTGGGCGTTGGTGATGGTCTCGCGGCGCTTCAGGTCGACGACCGTAAAATCGGCATCGTAGCCGGCGGCGATGCGGCCTTTCCTGGCCATGCCGAATATGCGCTGCGGACCATGGCTGGAAAGGTCGACGAAGCGCTGCAAAGTGAGCCGGCCTGCGTTCACATGATCGAGCATGATCGGCACCAGGGTCTGCACGCCGGTCATGCCCGACGGCGAGGCCGGATAGGGCTTTGCCTTTTCCGCCAGCGTGTGCGGCGCGTGGTCGGAGCCCAGCACATCGACGATGCCTTGCGAAATGCCATGCCAGACGCCGTCGCGGTGGCGAGCGGCGCGCACCGGCGGGTTCATCTGGATCAGCGTACCCAGCCGCGCATAGTCGTCGGCGCTCAGCGTCAGATGGTGGGGCGTCGCCTCGCAGGTCGCGACATCCTTGTGCTGTTCGAGGAAGACGATCTCCTCGGCTGTCGAGATGTGCAGCACATGGATGCGCGCGCGCGTCTGCCTGGCGATGCGCACCAGCCGCTCGGTGCAGCGCAGCGCCGCGATCTCGTCGCGCCAGACGGGATGGGACGACGGATCGCCCTCGACGCGCTCGCCGAGCCGCTCGCGCAGGCGGAATTCGTCCTCGGAATGGAAGGCGGAGCGGCGGCGGGTGTTGCGCAGGATCGAGGCGACGCCTTCATCGTCCTCGACCAGCAGGTCGCCGGTGGACGAACCCATGAACACTTTTATGCCGGCCGCTCCCGGCAGCCGTTCCAGTTCGCCGACATCGCCGGCATTGTCGCGCGTGCCGCCGACCCAGAAGGCGAAGTCGCAATGCATGCGCCCGGTGGCGCGGCGCACCTTGTCGGCAAGTGCTGCCTCGCTGGTGGTCAGCGGATTGGTGTTGGGCATTTCGAAGACGGCGGTGACGCCGCCCAGCACCGCGGCGCGGGAGCCGGTCTCCAGATCCTCCTTGTGTTCCAGCCCCGGTTCGCGGAAATGCACCTGGCTGTCGACGACGCCCGGCAAGATGTGCAGGCCCGTGCAGTCGATGGTTTCGCCGGCAGAAGCCTGGCCGAGATCGCCTATCCGCGCGATGCGTCCGGCCTTCACGCCGATGTCGCGCCGGCCCTCGCCGTCATGATTGACCACCGTGCCGCCTGTCAGGATGAGGTCGAAGGTGGTTGCCATGGCAGGTCCAATCTCTTGCGGGGGGAGTGTGGCCGGCTTACGTAATGGCCGAACGTTTTGCAAGATCAGGCCCGCCCATGCCCTTTGCCCAGCTCCAAGACCGCGCGCTCATTTCCGTGTCAGGCCCCGATGCCGAGCATTTCCTGCAGAACATCCTCACCACCGACCTCGACGCGCTTCGGCCCGGGGAAGCCAAACCCGGCGCGTTGCTTTCGCCGCAGGGCAAGATCCTGTTCGATTTTATGATCTCGCGCGCCGGCGAGAATGGTTTTCGCCTCGAATGCCGCACCGATATCGCGGACGATTTCGTGCGCCGGCTGATGCTTTACCGGCTAAGGGCGAAGGCCGATATTGCCAAACAGGATCAGGCGCTTGTCACGGTCGCGTGGGGCGATGATTCAACCGCCTCACCTTCCGATTCAATGGCGCTTGCCGACACGCGCTTCCGCGATGTGTCGGTGAGGCGCGCTTACGAAGGCGAGGCAAAGGACGGCGGCGACTCAAATGCCTGGCTGGTGCTGCGCATCGGCAACGGCATCACGGAGAGCGGTTCCGACTACCAGCTCGGCGATGCCTTTCCGCATGACGTGCTGCTCGACGAAACTGGCGGCATCGGATTCAAGAAGGGCTGCTATATCGGCCAGGAAGTGGTCTCGCGCATGCAGCATCGCGGCACCGCGCGGCGCCGTGTGCTGATCGCGTCGGCCGATGGTCCCCTGCCCGCTGCCGGCACCGAGCTCACGGTCGCCGGGCGGCCGGTGGGCACGCTCGGGTCTGTCGACGGCCGGACCGGTCTTGCCGTTGCCCGCATCGACCGTGTCAAGGCGGCGGTCGACGCCGGCGAGGCGATCATGGCGGGCGAGGTTCCGGTAAAGCTCGCGATTCCCGCCTGGGCGAAATTCGCCTTCCCTGAAGGTGCGGTCAGCGCGGAGGAGGCCTGATGGCGGCCGACCGGGCCGGAGCGCCGCCGCGCGCCTGGCAACGCATGCTGTCCGGCCGGCGGCTCGACCTGCTCGATCCCTCGCCGCTCGACATCGAGATCGCCGACATCGCGCACGGCCTTGCCCGGGTCGCCCGCTGGAACGGCCAGACCAGCGGCGACCATGCCTTCTCGGTGGCGCAGCATTCGCTGCTGGTCGAGGCGCTGTATGGCGAGTTGGCGCCGGAGGCGACGGCCGAAGCACGGCTTGCGGCGCTGCTTCATGACGCGCCCGAATACGTTATCGGCGACATGATCTCACCGTTCAAATCGGTGATGGGCGGTTCCTACAAGGATTGCGAGCTGCGCCTGCAGCGCGCCATCCATCTGCGTTTCTCGCTGCCGGCGGAGCTCGCCGCCTCCTTGCGCAACGACATCAAACGCGCCGACCAGATCGCCGCCTATTACGAAGCGACGCTGCTGGCTGGCTTTTCGACCGCTGAGGCGACCGAGTATTTCGGGCGGCCGCGCGGCTTCTCCGCCGACCGCTTCGACTTCACGCCAAAATCCGTGACCTGGGCGCAAACGGCTTTTCTCAAGCGTTTCAAGACGCTGGAAGCCAAGCGCCAGTCTTCGCTTGCCGTGAATACAACCCCATAAAAGAACGCTAAATTAACCCGCGACCGCGACAGTATTGCGTTCGGTCACGGTCCGAAGGCGTGCTCATGCCCGGCGCACATGTCAAGACTGCTTCCACCGCCGGCAAGCGAAGAACGGCCGCCATTGGTCCGGCACGGCGGATCGCGGAAGAATTGCGGGCTCAGAACGAGCGCTTCGCGGCGGCTGTCGAGAACATGTCGCATGGCCTGTGCATGTTCGATGCCGATGAGCGGATGATCATCTGCAACCACAACTACCTCGAGATCTTCAGCCTGGACGCCAAGGTGGTGAAGCCCGGCATTCCTTTCTTCGACATCCTGCAGCACAGCGTCGACATCGGCATCGCCTCGCAGAGCGCGAGCGAGCTTTATGCCATCCGCAAGCCTTACATCGACGGCGCCAAGGCCTCGACCTATGAGGAAGTCCTGTCGGACGGGCGCATCGTCGTCATTTCGCACCGGCCGATCGCCGTCGGCGGCTGGGTGTCGATCTACGAGGATGTGACCGAGGAACGGCGCGCCGAGGCGGAGTTGAAGGAGCAGCACCGCCGCTTCGACGCCGCGTTGGCCAACATGTCGCAAGGCCTGCTGATGTACAGCGCCAAGGGCCGGCTCATCGTGCGCAACCAGCGCTTTCTGGACCTGTGCAACGCCAAGGCGTCGGATTTCGCGCTGGGCATGACGCATCGCCAGATGCTGGACAAACTCATTCGCCTCGGCATCTTCGCGCCGCTGGAAATCGACGTCGAGGTCGGGAAGACGAGGGCCAGCCTGGATGCCGGCCAGTCGCGCTCCAGCTATCGCGAACTGGTCGACGGCCGAACGCTCTTCGTCTTGCGGCGGCCGCTGGCCGGCGGCGGCTGGGTGGCGACTTTCGAGGACGTCACCGAGCGCCGACGCACCGAAGAGCGCATGACGCATCTTGCGCATCACGACACGCTGACCAACCTGCCCAACCGCTCGATGTTTCGCGATCGGCTGGACCAGGCGCTTGGCGAGGCCAAGCCGCTGGCGATCTTCTCGCTCGACCTCGATCGCTTCAAGGCCGTCAACGACACGTTCGGCCACCCGGCCGGGGACTGGCTGCTGCAATGCGTCGCCAAGCGGCTGCAGCATTCGGTGCGCAGCAGCAAGGACGTGGTGGCGCGCTTCGGCGGCGACGAGTTCGCCATCATCCAGTTCGGCATCAGGAGCGTCGCCGACGCCGAAAAGCTCGCCAAGCGCATCGTCGAGATCGTCGGCAAGCCTTATCGCGACAAAGGGCGCGAAATGCATGTGGGCGTGAGCCTCGGCATCGCGCTCTATCCCGGCGACGGGCACGACGCCGACACACTGCTCACCAATGCCGACATGGCGCTCTACCGGGGCAAGAGCGAAGGACGCAATGTCTATCGCTTCTTCGAGCCGGGCATGGATGCGCTGATGCGCGAGCGCCGGGCGCTCGAGGCCGATCTCGAGGCGGCGCTCTCCAGGCGCGAATTCGAACTCGATTTCCAGCCGATCCTCGACATCGGCTCCGGCAGGATTGTCGGCGCGGAAGCCCTGATGCGCTGGCGCTCGCCGTCGCGCGGCCTGGTGTCGCCGGAGAACTTCATCCCCGTCGCCGAGGAAACTGGATTGATCGTGCAACTCGGCGACTGGGCGCTGCGCAAGGCGTGCAACGTGGCGGCGAACTGGCCGCCGGACATGCGCATGGCCGTCAACGTCTCGGCCGCGCAGATCAAGAGCGGCGGCTTCGCCCGCAGCGTGATCGCGGCACTTGCCTTCTCCGGTCTGCCGGCCAACCGACTGGAGCTCGAAATCACCGAAACGGTGATGATGGACGAGAGCGACGCCGTGCTGAAGACGCTAAGCCAGTTGCGCGGTCTCGGCGTGCGCATCGCGCTCGACGATTTCGGCACCGGCTATTCCTCGCTCGGCTACCTCCGGCGTTTCCCCGTCGACAAGATCAAGATCGACCGCTCCTTCACCAGCGATCTCGACAAGCGCGACACGGCGGCTATCGTGCGCACGGTGATCGGGCTAGGCGCCGAGCTCGGCATCACCGTCACCGCCGAAGGTGTGGAGACCGAGGCGCAGCTGGACATGCTTCGCAAGGCCGGCTGCGGCGAGGCGCAAGGCTATCTGATCGGCGTGCCGGCGAAGGCCGCCGAGGTGAGCCGGCTGCTGCGTGCGCAGGCGCTGCTGCGCCAATCGGGCTGATTTCCCGAGCACGTGTTGAGATTCGGGTTAGGCCGCGCCGAAAATGGCGGATTCCGAGAACCGGAGCGGAGCGTACTTGAAGTACGTGAGCACCGGAAGCGCAGGAAGCCGGCATTTGCAGGCCGGCATCACCTGAATATCAATACGCGCTAGCGCAGCGTCTCGATATATTTCTCATGGAAGCTCACATAGCCGGGCTCGACCACCTTGAGGTGCCGCTCGATCAGCCGGTGGAATTGCGGCAACTGGTGGAACGGCACGCCGGGATAGGCGTGGTGCTCGGCATGGTAAGGCATGTTCCAGGCGAGCTTGCGCACGAACCAGTTGGTCAGCGTCGTACGGGTGTTTTCCAGCATGTTGGCGACGAAGGGACAGCGGCCATGCTCGGCCAGCAGATAGAGCCTGAGGAACGGCTGGCCGAGCAGCGCCGGCACGATCCAGACATAAAGCAGCACCGATGCCTTGAACCAGACCGCAAGCGCCAGCAGGACGACATAGAAGGCGATCATCGCCCGCGCCTCGGCCTTCACCTTCGGCAAGCCCTTTGGCGGCACGTAGCTGTCGCGGCAGCGCCCCATTGCATTGGTGTAGAGCGTCTTGAAATGGCCCCACCATACCGGAAGACCGGAGACGTGAACGATGTATTGCCGCATCGTCTCGGGCTTCGGAAAGGCCAGTTCCGGATCGTTCTCGGGGTCCTGGGTGAAGCGGTGATGGGCGAAGTGGAAATAGCGGAACCAGTCGGCCGGCAGCGCGATCGCCAGGCTGCAGAAGCGCGCGACCATATCGTTCAGCCACTGTGTTTCGAACGCCGTCCTGTGGACCGTTTCATGCAGCAGCGTGAACAGGAACACGATCAGGGCGCCCTGCGGCAGCATCAGGACCGGCCAGAACGGCACCTTGGCCGCGATCAGCGCGCCGAGGAGGATGATCGCGCCGAGATGGAGCGCGAACTGGACAAGACCCGGCCCATCCGATTTTCCGGTCAGCCGGCTGCGCTCCTCATTCGTCAGCGAGGCTATCACGGAACGGTGGTCGATGGCTGCGTCGTGGTCGATTGCGTTCATGAGGCCACGATACCCAGAAATAAACCTTTCGAAAAACGAGGATTTCTGCGAAATAGATAAGGTAGACTTATCTTTCGGATTGCCATGGTCGCTCTTCCCTCCTTGCGCGGACTTCAGGCCTTCGAAGCAGCGGCGCGCACGGGCAGCTTCGCGGCCGCGGCGGAGGAACTGTCGATTTCAGCGGCGGCCGTCAGCCAGCTTATCCGCACCGTCGAGGAGCAGATGGGACGAAAGCTGTTCCATCGGGTCAACCGGCGGGCGGTGCTGACCGAGGCCGGGGTGGAGATGCTGCCGCGGCTCAGCATGGCTTTCCGCGAAATCGGCAGCGTCGCACGCGATGTCAGTGGCGATGCGTTCCGGCCGAGGCTCGTCGTTTCGGTGCCGCCCTCCATGGCGATGGGCTGGCTTTCCGAGCGCATCGCCGGCTTTGTCGCATCGCATGGCGCCGCCGACATATCGCTGAGAGGCGACGACGATCCGGTGCCGTTCGATCATGAACTGATCGACATCCGTCTCTCCTACGGTCCGCACTATCGCGAGCATCCGACCGAGGAGATCGTCAGGGATGCCGTCTATCCCGTCTGCGCGCCGACGCTGGCCGGCGCGACCGGATCCGACGGCCTTGCCGGTCTGCCGCTCATTCACACCGACTGGGGACCGACGGGGGCAGCCTTTCCATCCTGGCGCAACTGGTTCGACGCGGCGGGAAGCGAGTCCCGCGCGGCACAGCGCGGGCTTTCGGCCAACTCGTCTCGGGCAGCGCTCGATCTCGCCATTTCAGGACTGGGCGTGGCGCTGGCGCAAGGCATCTATTGCGCCCAGGCGCTGGAGGATGGCAAGCTGGTGCGGGCCGCCGCACAATCCCTGGAACTTCGCCAGCCCTATTGCCTGACGATCCCCGAACGCAGCGCGAGGCGCGATGCCGTGGCGGCGTTCCGGGAATGGCTGATCGGGGAATGCATGCGCGCGGTCGGCTCCCCGGCGCTGGTCACGCCGTCAATCTGACGGCCCGCGAAACATGCGTTCACAGATGCCCGGCCAACGCCGCTACCATGTCCTTGCTGTTGGCCACCGGAACGATCTCGAATTCGACCAAATCCGCCCATTCGATGACCCAGCGCTGCAGCACCGTCGCATCGTCGGCTTCCACCAGCATGAAGCAGCGGCTCATGTCGCCCGCGATCCAGCTGTGATGCACGACGAGCTCGTCGGGCTTCAGCCGGCCCTTGTCGCGGAAGCGGCGGTAGATCCCCTTGCGGTCCGAGCCGTGGAAATCCTCGATCACGAAAAACAGCATTTTGTTCCCTCCGCTATTTGTCCGGCCGCTACTTGTCCGGCCTCTCCAGGCGCTCCAGGAACCATTGCGTCAGCCGCACCCACAGCTCGTCCTTCTCGCCCGAATCCTCCCAGCCATGGTCGAGATTGGGATTGTCGTTGACCTCTATGACGAAGACGCCGTCCTTGGTCTCCTTGAGGTCGACGCCGTAGAGCCCGTCGCCGATGCATTTTGCGGCCTTGACCGCCGTCTCGACGACATGAGGCGGCGTCTGCTTCAGCGTGAACGTCTTGATCCCGCCCTGGTCGGGCTTGCCGCTGGCCTTGTGGTTGACGATCTGCCAGTGCTTCTTCGCCATCAGATAGTGCACGGCAAAGAGCGGCTGGCCGCCGAGCACGCCGACGCGCCAGTCATATTCGGTCGGAATGAATTTCTGCGCGATCAAGAGATCGGAATCGTCCAGCCATTCGGTCGCGAGCTTGGTCAACTCGGCCATGTTCTCGCATTTCTTGACGCCGCGCGAGAAAGACGAATCCGGGATCTTCAGCACCAGAGGGAAGCCGAGCGTCTGCGCCGCCACGTCGAAGTCGGACGTGCCGGCGATCATCACCGTCGGCGGCACCGGCACCTTGTTGTAGGTCATCAGCTCATTGAGATAGACCTTGTTGGTGCAGCGGATCATCGACAGCGGATCGTCGATCACCGGCATGCCTTCCTGCTGGGCGCGGCGCGCGAAGCGGTAGGTGTGGTTGGAGATCGAGGTGGTCTCGCGGATGAACAGCGCGTCGTAGTTGGCGAGCTTGGCCAAGTCCTTCCTGGTGATCGGCTCGACTTCGACGCCCATCTTCTCGGCAATCCTCGCCCAATAGCGCAGCGAGGAGATTTCCGACGGCGGCAGTTCCTCATGCGGATCGACCAGCGTGGCGAAAGTATAGCGCGCCGGCGTGCGGCCCTTGGTGTCGCGCCACTCGCGGTTGGTGTAGGTGTCCAGGCATTGCAGGAAGAATTCTTCCTCATCCTCGGTCATGCGGGCGAGCGGCAGGAAGCCGATCTTGCGGATCGAGGCCCATTCGGCGCTGTCCTTGATGTGGACCTCGAGCGCCGGCGCGCGGAACCAGTCGAACAAAAGCTTGGCGAAACGGTCCCAGACCTTCGACGGGCCGATGCCGAAGAAGATCGCGACCTTGGCCGGGAAAGTCCCGCCGAGATCCTTCCTGCATTTGTTCAAGGCAAGCTCTAGTTCCGGCAACGCGTGCTCGTAAAGCTTGCGCTCCGACAGGTCGATCATGGTCTCGACGGTCGGGATCACCCGGTGGCCGCGCGAGCCGGCCAGCAGCGAGGCGTAGTAGCCGCGGCTCTGGTAGCCGTAGTTGTTCGACAGGTTGATCACCTTCGGCCGTTGGCCGCGGAACAGCGCCGGATGCGCGAGATAGTCGCGGTTGGTGATGATCTTGTGGGGTGTGGCCACCTGATCGATGTCGTTCTGCCTGCCTGTGAGGATAACCCAGGTCATTGTCTCAGCGTTTTCCCAGAGTGATGGCGGCGCGTAAACCGTCGCGGCCGAACTGCGCCATGTTCATGAAAATGTCGTAAGGCACCGGAATGTTCGCGGCATCGAGGATCGTTTCCTGCCTTTCATCCTCCACCCATGGGTCGTGGATCAAGATATGATCGCCGTCGTCGCCGATGGCCAGCACCCAATGCGGCACCTTCTTGCCGAACATCAGGAAGCCGCTGACCAGCACGACCACCAGCTTGCCCTCGGCCAGGGCGTCGCGGATGTCGCCGATGCCGAACGGACGGTAATTGACGGGAATGCCGTAGAGTTCGGCGCGGCGGCGGAAATCGACCTGGGCGAGCTCCATCACCCGGCGCTTGTCCTCGCTCCTCACCGACTGCAGGAACAACGCGCCGTAGAAGGAGACGAATATCTCGGCCGCGAGCCCGCTCTCGTAGCCGGCGACCGCTAGGCCGAAAGGCTCGCAGCCGCCAGGGCCGGACATCATGAAGACCGTGGTCGCCTCGCGCCACAGGCGGATTTCCATGACCGGGTCGGGCACGAAGCCACGGTCGAAATTGGCCATCGCCATCATCAGGCAGCACGGGCCGCAGCTGAACTCGCAGGTCTGTTGGTAGAACGGCACCTTGGTCGCGGTCGGGGTGTCGCCGCGCAGCGTCTTTTCATAGCGCAGCGCCGTCGCGCCATCCTCGTAATAGTCGGGCTCGCGGCCCAGTCTTCGATAGCCGGCCTGCTCGTAGATACGGATGGCGCGGTCGTTGTCCTCGCGCACTTCGAGACGAAGCAGCAGCCGATCGTGCTCGAAGGCCGCTTCCTCGGCGGCCGCCAACAGAAGGCGACCGATGCCGAGCCGGCCGAAGAAGGGGCCGACGGCGATGGAATAGAGCCGCGCGACTCCGCTGCCCTTGCGAAACAGCACCACGGCATAGCCGGCGACTCGGCCCTCGTTCTCGGCCACCAACATCTCGGCGGTTTCACGTTCGATGAACTGGCGGAAAGAGCGGCGCGAGAGCCTGTCGCCCGGAAAAACGGCCTTCTCGATGGCGGCGAGGTCATCGACGTCTGACGCGCGGGCCTTGCGGATCTCGGCAGGCATGCGGGCTTGGGAGAACCTCGATTGGGTTTAAGAAAACGGCCCCGGTGGATGCGTCGCGAACACTGGCCGAAGCGCCGGCATTCATCAAGCGCTATCGCTCCTTGATTAGGGCCGAATTGTGACAGTTTCCGCCACGGCAGGAAAGGGCCAGGCGCTTGAACGGAATTGCCGTTCGACGGGTTGCCGGCCGCCGAAAAACGCAGCCGGTTCAGCTCGATATGCCGGCCACGAGCTGGCCATAGGCGCTCTTTGCGACATCCGACAATCGCTCAGGCGGCAACGAGCCGACGACGGCGCAGGCATAGCCCTTGTCCAGCCAGTAGACCGCCTCCGGACCGCCCGCCTCGGCCGTATAGGTGCCCTTCGATGTTTGAGCCGATTCGGCGGTGACGAAGAGCGAGATGCGCTCGCCCTTGGCGTCCTCGTAGAGCAGCATTGCCGCCTTGCCTTGCTCACCGGCCGGCAGCAGCCGGCCGCCGATCAATTCGAAGCCCTCGGCCGTCAGGTCGGGCGCAACCAGCTTCAGCCCGACGCGGTTCGACAGCCAGGTCTGGAGATGATCCTTGTCGCTCGCCGGAACCTCGACGGCATGACGCTTCTCGGCCGCGTAGACGACATGGGCGGCGATCGCCTGCTCGGCGAGCTGGTCGTCGCCGTCGCCGCCACGGGCGATGCCGTCGATGCCGGCGATATAGCCGCCAAACCCGCCGACGGCGAGCACCACGGCAGCCGCGGCCGAGAGCCACCAGCGCGAGCGCCAGGCCGATGCCTTTGTAGAAGCCTGGCCGAGCAATGCCTGCCGCAGCCTCGCCGGCACCGGCTCGTCCATCACGCCAGCGAAAGCAGCGCGCATGGCGGCGCGATCGGCGATGTAGCGCGCGGACTTCGCCTTCATCTCGGGATTGGCCTCGAGCCAGGCGTCATAGGCCATGCGTTCGTCGCCCGGCAGCTCGCCGTCGAGGGCCATGTGGATATCGCGTTCGGAAAAATCGCGGCGGGTCATTTCTCGACGATCCTCAGCGAGCGGCGGCGCAATGTGTCGTCGAGCAATCCTCGCAATTCCTCGCGGCCGCGCGCGATGCGCGACATCAGCGTGCCGGCCGGCACGCCAAGGATGTTGGCTGCCTCGGCATAGGAAAAGCCCTCGATGGCGACCATCACCAAGGCCGCGCGGCGATCGGGGCTGATCGCCTGCAAGGCATCCATGATCTCGCGCGAAGCGATGGTCTCGACCTGATCGGCGGGCGCGGACTGGGCCTCACCGGCTTCGAGAGGCAATATCGCCGCCTCGCCGCGCCGGTTGACCTTGCGCATCTGGTCGATGAACAAGTGATGCATGATCGTAAACAGCCACCTCCGGGGGCTCTCTCCAGTCTGCCAGTTGTCGAGCCGCACAAGCGCCCGCTCCAGGCAATCCTGGACGAGATCGTCGGCGGAATCGCGGTCGCGCAGCAGCGAGCGCGCATAGCGCCGCAACCGCGGTATTTCGCTCAGGATCGCTGCCTTCTTGTCGTCCATGACCGCTTGTTTCGAGGTCGCTTTCCATCCCGATAGAACGCGCCTTCCAGGCGCGGTGCAAGCAGTCAGCGCGAAGCGCCGAACCGCTGCGATTACCCAAGCAAATGAATAACGAAGGCGTGGGCCGGCTTATTCCCGTTCGAGTCCCAAACCGACTCATTGTTTAATTACGTAAGATACGTATATTGCGTATATCGCGTATGAGGCAATCGATGAAACAATTCACCTTTTCAGACATGAACCGCGTATCGGGCGAAATCCTCGAAACAGCAATGATCGAGCCTGTCGCGCTGACAAAACGCGGCAAGGAAAAGCTGATCATCCTGTCGGCCAGGCAATACCGGCAACTCGTTGGTTCATCTCATGCCGCGGCTTACACGCTCGAGAATGCGCCTGACGAGATCCACAACGAACTGATGTCGGGGTTGGAAGCCATCATAAGTGGCAATGAGCCGGATGTTTAAGCCCGGCGATCTGCTTCGATATTACTATTTGTGGGCACGGCAGGCTGACGCTGGTGAGGAGTCCGGCCGCAAGGCGCGCCCTGTCTGCATCGTGGTCAGAACGCCGACTACGCCGGCAGCGCTGTTCCTGTTCCCGCTCACCTCGCAGCAACCCCACGCGACCCGCACTTATATTGCCATCAGTGAGATCGAGTGTCGTAGGGGCGGCCTCGATTTTCCGTCATGGCTGATCCTCGACGAGTACAACCGTGCGCGTGTTGACGAAGCTTACGACCTCGTGACGACGAAGCCGATCGGTTCCTTCAGTCCGGCATTCGTCCGCAAGATTGCTGGCCTCATCAAAGAGGCAGCCGAAGAGCGCCGCCTGCGCGGCGTTGTCCGGAAATAGTGGCAGCAGTCCAGGAAACCCAGACTTTCACCCTTTCCTCGCCGCCCGCGTCAGCAGCCGCTGGTAGAACAGGCCGATGCCGATCAGCACGGCGCCGAGGCCGATGAAGGAGAGCGCGCGCAGCACGCCTTCCAGCTCCGACATATCGAACAGGAAGACTTTCAGCACCGCGACCGCGATCAGCACCGCGGAGCCGATGCGCAGCACTTGCGACTTCAGCCAGACGCCGGCGGTGAGCAACGCAACGCCGATGACCAGCCAGAGCGCCGAGTAAGTGTAGGTCTCGAGCTGGCCAAGCCCGCTCCACAAGGCGATGAACTCGCCTTTGAACAGGCGGCGCACCGAAAGCGTGGCATAGGCGAAGGCAAGCAGCGAGGCGATCAGCGCCAGCATCGCCGCATACCATCTCGGACGCTTGTCGCGGACATAGAGCGCCAGCGCGCCCGCCGCGATCGCCGGCAGCAGATAGGCGAGGAACAAAAGGTTGAAGACAGGAACCGTGCCGGTCGACTCGTCCGTCAGCAGCGGGTTCAGCACCACGAAATGCTGCACGGCGATCAGGCCCGCCGAGATCACGCCGGCGGCCATCGAGCCATAGCGCAGCACCGAGCTTGGCGAGCGCATGTCGATGGCGACCAGCATGGCGCCGGCGCCGAGCGCGATCAGCGTGTAGATCGCCTGTTCGGCAAGAGTCACGGTGCCGGTGTCGATGACGCCACCATGCATGGCGTGGCGCACCAGCATGGCGATGGTGAGCAGCGCGAACAGCGCCGAGGCTGCCTCCATGGCAAGGCGCGGCCGGCCATTGGTGGTGCGGGCGAGTTGCCAGGCGGCGAAGCCGAAGGCGAGCGCCGGCACGCCGTAGCCAGGCAGCAGCCAGTTGAAGACCGGCGTCCTGGACAGAAACGCCGCGCCGACGATGGTCGGATCGAAGGCGATACGGGCGAGCACGGCGACCGCCGCGCCCACCGCGACCCAGCCCAGCACGGGGTAGGACCGCCAGCGCGTCGCCAGCGCCGGGACGATCGCGGCGGCTCCAAGAAGCACGGTCGTCCAGCCCGAGCCGAAGGCCATGTGCAGCATCAACAGGCCGGCGACGCCGGCGCCGCCAAGCGCGAAGGACACAGCCGGGCCGCCGGTCAACGGCGGCTCCTCGGCGCGCGCGATCCATTCACCGCCGGCGGCAAATGCGAGCACCAGCAACAACGCCGGCAACGCGTAGCCGAGGTCGCGGTCGATATCGCCGAAGGTAAGCCACAGCGCGGTGAGCACCGTCAGCGGAGCAATGACGCCCCAGGCGGCCCAGCAGGCCGCGCGCAGCGAAGCGGTGGCGGCAAAGCGGCGCGCCGCCCAGAAACCGGCCGCGAGGAAGATCAGGCCAAGCGCGATGCCGATGCGGAAAGTAAGCGTGTCGGACGACGCCAGGGGCTGAGCGTCCAGCCCGACATCGAGCGCATTGGCGCCGATCGTGGCGGGCGGGATGATGCCGAGATAGATCAGCACTGTCGCGATGCCGGCGGCGAAGACCAGCGGCAGCGCGCGCGGCCGGTAGAGCGCCACCGCGACCAGCGCGGCCAAAAGGACCGCGCCGTGCAAGGCATCGCCGGCGCTGGCAAAGGCCGGATCGACGGACAGCCCAAGCGCGCTCAAGGCGATGAAGAAGCCGGGCGCGATCGACGGCCAGTCGAAGCCGCGCGCCGCATGGTCGCGGCCAGTAACCAAGAAAAGGCCGAGCCAGACGAAAGCCAGCACGGCGAGCGTCGCCAGGCTGATGAACAGGACGGCGGCAAGATTCACGTCCGGCGCGTCGACCATGTAAAGAATGGTCCAGATTCCGGTGCCGGCGAAAGCGGCGGCAACCAATGCCCTCCAGTCGCGGATGCGGGCGATTGCCGCCGTGGCGGCGAGCACGATCGCCAGATAGACGAACAGCGCCCAGGGATTGGGCGCCTGCGAGGCGACCAGCGCCGGCGTGACCATGGCGCCGACGAGGCCGATGCCGGCCAGCGCCAGGCCATGCAGGAGCGATGCGCCAATGGTCGCGACGCCGATGGCGCCAAGCAGCACGAAGGCCGTCGCCGGGCCGATGAAGCCATAGATGCCGTGCGCGGCGTAGACCGTGCCGAACAGGATGAAGGCGCCCGCCCCGGTCAGGATCGCGGGGATATAGGCGCCGGCGGCGCCTTGCACCGGCACCTTGAAGCCGGTGCGGCGGATGAATTCGGCGCCGCCAACCAGCACCAGGCCGAGGACGCCGGCCATCGTCAGGCGCACGCCGGGGCCGAAGATGCCGGCTTCGATGGTGTAGCGGATCAGGAACAGGCCGCCCAGCGCCAGTGCGATGCCGCCGACCCAGACCGCCCAGCGCGTGCCCAGCGCCGTCTCGACGTCGCTCTGGCGCGCCGCCTTCGCGGGCGCGGGCGGTTCTGCTCCGGGCGTCTCGGTGGCTGAGACAGGTTGCGCCGGGTCGGATGGCCCGGCGGATTGCGCCGCGGCCGCCTGGGCCTTCGTCCAAGGTCCTGCCGCTGCCGCCTGTTCGGTCGCCTCGGGCTTCGCGGCGATCTCTTCGGCCGCGCCATCCGCCGACCGCGCGGCAGGCGCCACGGCTGCGTTGGCCTCCTCGGGAAGATCCTCCTGCGTGGCGTCCGCCGCCTCGGGCGCGGACAGCGAAGCGCCCGACTGCACCAGGCCGCGCAGGACGCCGAGCTCGCGCTCGACCAGCGCGATGCGGTTCTGCTGGCGTGAAACGATGACGAAAAGAGCTATGACGGCGGCAATGGCGATCAGACTGAAAAACATGGCGGTTTCCCTCAAAACCAGACCAGACGTGGCCAACAAATGCGGCAATGGGACGGCTGGCTCAAATCAGCGTCTTGCCGACTAATAAGATCGGCCGACTGACAAGATCGAGCATGTTTCGTCGCCGATTGCCAGCAACTTGCCTGGTTATCCAAGGGCCGAGTTGCCGGCATTGCCGGCGAGATTGGGTGACCTCAGCCGCGAAATACCCATGCTATTCTCGCGCGGACGAAGAAGATGCTGCGAGGTGACCAATGCCGCAGATAAGCGCGGGCCTGCTGATCCACAGGCGCATTGCCGGTGTGTTCGAATTCCTGCTCGTCCACCCGGGCGGGCCGTTCTGGGCAAGAAAGGATGAAGGCGCGTGGTCCATCCCGAAAGGACTGATCGGCGGCAATGAGGATGAGCTGGAGGCCGCCAAACGCGAGGCCGAAGAGGAGCTCGGCGTCGCCGTCGACGGCGATTTCCGGCCGCTCGGCGGCTACAAGCAGCCGGGCGGCAAGATCGTCATCGCGTGGAGCGTCGAGGCCGACATCGATACTGATGCCATCAGGAGCAACATGTTCACCCTGGAATGGCCGCCAAAATCGGGACGCATAAAGGAATTCCCGGAAGTGGATCGAGCCGGCTGGTTTCCATTGCCCGAAGCCGGGCTCAAGATCCTGAAGGGCCAGCGCGCCATGCTCGACGATTTCCTGGAGAAACGCGGCGCGGACTAAGTGCCTTGCTATCCTGCTTCGCCCGCAATCGCCTTCACCGCCGTATGATGCCGGCGCAGCGCGGCCAGGAAGCCGGCGCGGGAGTCGGGCGGCTCGAGGCCCCGCGGCTCGTAGACATGGCGGGTGAAGAAGAAGCCGGTCAGCCGGAAGGCATCTTCCAGTGCTGCAGCATCGGCGCGCAGGCCGGAACCGCGCTGCAGGAAGGCGGGCAGCGCCAGCATCTTGTCATGCCAGGCCGCACCGGCTTCGCGCGACACGGCGCGTCCGGATCTCGGCGAGACATAGGCGAGATCCTGCCTGGAGCCGGTCGCCGCGCACTGGCTGAGGTCGAGGCCGAAGCCCAATTCATCGAGGATGAGCAACTCGAAGCGCGCCACCAGCTCGCCCGCCGCGTCGGCATCGCCCAGATGGGAGATCATCACGGCAAGCGCCTCGTAAAGGCCGCCATGGGCATCGCGCTCGGGCAGGAGCCTGAGATGCGCGGCCATGGTCAGCAGGCCGTAGACGGCGACCGCACTGTCCATCAGCCGCGCGGCGTTCATCTCGATCGCCTCGGCCTGGAAGATACCCAGATGCTCGTCGAGCCGAGCCCGCCACAGAAGGTCGACGCGGTTGCCGGGCTGCAGTACCGGCTGCTGCTTGCGCGAGCGCCCTCCCCGCACCAGTCCGAGATGGCGGCCATGCGCGCGCGTCATCACCTCGAGGATGGCGCTGGTTTCGCCATGCTTGCGAGTGCCGAGAACTATTCCCTCGTCGCGCCATTCCATGGGCGGAGCTTTTCAACTGTTGCGCGGCGAAATCAAGTTGGAGCGACGCAAACCGGCTTACCCCGGAAACTCCAGCCCCATCTCGCGGTAGCGCTCGGGGTCGTCGCCCCAGTTCTCGCGCACCTTCACGAACAGGAAGAGATGCACCTTCTGCTCGAGGATGCCGGCGATTTCCATCCGCGCGGCCTGGCCGATGGCGCGGATCGTCTCGCCCTTGTGGCCGAGCACGATCTTCTTCTGGCTGTCGCGCTCGACATAGATGACCTGCTCGATGCGCACCGAGCCGTCCTTCTTCTCTTCCCATTTCTCGGTTTCGATATGGGAGGAATAGGGAAGCTCCTGATGGAGCCTGAGATAAAGCTTTTCTCGGGTGATCTCGGCCGCGAGCTGGCGCATCGGCAGGTCCGAGATCTGGTCTTCCGGATAGTACCAGGGCCCCAAGGGAAGCGTCTCGGCGAGATAGTCGAGCAGGTCCTTGCAGCCGGAGCCGGTGAGCGCGGAGACCATGAAGGTGCGCTTGAACGGAACGCGTTCGTTCGCTGTCGCGGCCAGCGCAAGAAGCGTTTCCGGCTTGACGCGGTCGACCTTGTTGAGGACCAGAAGCATCGGCTGCCGCACATCCTTCAGCCGGTCGAGGATGGCATCGGCGTCACCCTTGATGCCGCGCTCGGCGTCGATCAGCAGCACCACGACATCCGCGTCCTTGGCGCCGCCCCAGGCGGTGGTCACCATCGCGGTGTCCAGCCGCCGCTTCGGCTTGAAGATGCCGGGCGTGTCGACGAAGACGATCTGCGCGTTGTCATGCGTGGCGATGCCGCGCACGATGGCGCGGGTGGTCTGCACCTTGTGGGTGACGATCGACACCTTGGCGCCGACAAGCTGGTTGACCAGCGTCGACTTGCCGGCATTGGGCGCGCCGATCAGCGCGACGAAGCCGGAGCGGGTGTTGGGGGGCTCGGGGGATTGGTTTGCGGTCATGCCGCGCTCCATACGCCCTCGCGCAGCAAAAGAGTAGCCGCCGCTGCCTGCTCGGCCTCGCGCTTGGAGCGGCCGCTGCCGGTCGCGGGAGCAAAAGAGCCGACCTCGACGCTGACCGTGAACAGCGGATCGTGGTCCGGTCCCTCGCGGCCGTCGATGCGGTAGGCCGGCACGGCGCCGGCGGCCGCCTGGTGCGCCCACTCCTGCAATTCGGTCTTGGCGTCGCGCCGCGCAGCCCCTGTCGCTTGCGAGCGCGGCCGCCAGTAGCGGTGGATGAACGCACGCGCCGCGTCCAGCCCGCCGTCGAGGTAGAGCACGGCTATCAGCGATTCCAGCGCATCGGCGCGTAGATTGGTGCGCTTGCGTCCCTCGAGATTGCGCACATCGGAACCGGCGCGCACGAGTTCCGGCAGGCCGATCTGTTCGGAGATTTCCGAGAGCGCCTCGGCATTGACCAGCGCGTTGAGACGCAGCGAAAGCTCGCCCTCGGCGGCATCGGGAAAGGCCGCGAGCAGCATGTCGGCCACGACAAGGCCGAGAACGCGGTCACCCAGGAATTCGAAACGCTCGTAGTCGACGCCGGCATGGGTCGAACGGGCGCTTGCATGGGTCAGCGCCCGCTGCAGGCGCTGAGGGTCGGCGAAGACATGGCCGGTGCGCTCGACAAGCGCTTCGGCGAGGGCATCGGCGGTCAAACGCTTGCTGGCCGCCATCGCTCTAGTGGACGAAATGGAACAGGCGCCCGGCGCGCATCAGCGACGGCCACTTCCATATCTCGAGCGGGCTCGCCTTGCCGGCGATCGAGAAGAAGATGACGTTGGCGCGGCCGACAAGGTTCTCGGCCGGCACATAGCCGACGGCAAAGCGGCTGTCGGAGGAATTGTCGCGATTGTCGCCCATCATGAAATAGTGCCCGGCCGGCACGACGAATTCGCGCGTGTTGTCGCCGATCGAATCGGAGTTGATGTCGAGCGTGTCGTAGCTGACGCCGTTCGGCAGCGTCTCACGATAGACATCGATCGGCCGGTTTTCCTCGGTGACATCGGGATTGTCGATCTGGCCGGTCTTTACGCGCGGCACGCCGACGTCATTGATGAAAAGCTGGCCGTCCTTCACCTGGATCTTGTCGCCTGGCAGGCCGACGACGCGCTTGATGTAGTCGACCGACGGATCCGGCGGGAACTTGAACACCACCACGTCGCCACGCTTGGGCTCGGCGCCCCAGATACGACCCGAGAAGAGATCGGGGCCGAAAGGCAGCGAGTAACGCGAATAGCCATAGGCCCATTTGGTGACAAAGAGATAGTCGCCTTCGAGCAGCGTCGGGCGCATAGAGCCCGACGGAATGGAGAAAGGCTGGAAGAGCAGCGTGCGGATGACGAGCGCGAGCAGCAGAGCCTGGATGATGACGGAGAAGGTTTCACCAAGCCCGCCGGATTTCTTCTGCGATTTTTCAGCCACGCTCATGTCGTCCTCGATTGTGCGATGTTGGTATAGAGTCTCGGCGGGCGCTGAGCAACGTCATGCCGCTCGTGGTCAAATGGAATCAATGTGGCGCTTGTTCGGCGGGCACTGCCTCGATGATCACAAAGGCTTGAGCAAGCGGGAAATCGTCGGTGATGGTGAGATGGATCAGCGCACAGTGGCCTTTCGGCAGGATTTTCTCCAGCCTGGCCGCGGCGCCGCCGGTCAGCGCCATGGTCGGCGCGCCGCTCGGCAGGTTGACCACGCCCATGTCGCGCCAGAACACGCCCTCGGCCATGCCGGTGCCCAACGCCTTGGCGCAGGCCTCCTTGGCGGCGAAGCGCTTGGCGTAGGAGGCAGCGCGGGCGGCGCGCTTTTCCGACTTGGCCTGTTCGACCTCGGTATAGATGCGCTGGACGAAGCGCCGGCCGTGCCGTTCCAGCGATTTTTCGATGCGTCTGATGTCGATCAGGTCGCTGCCGATGCCGATGATCATTCCGCCGGCACTTCCCGTCCACCCTGCCGCGCTTTCTTCTCGGCGCGCTCGACCATGCGCTTCCTGCGCTGCTCGCGAAACACGGTCATGCCCCAGCGCGTGATGGCGTAGAACACGAGCCCGAAGACGAGGCCAAGCGGCACCGCGCCAATGAGCATCGGCTCCAGAACGGGGTGCCAGAGCTTCGCGAAGGAGAGCTTGTGCATCATTTCGCCCAGATGCTCGGGCGGGCCGTGCTTCGGCAGGTGCTCATGCAGGAGCAGTTTGCCGGTTTCCCAGGACGCGCCCCACAAAAGCGGGAAGGTCAACGGATTGCCGAAGAACACGGCGCCGAGCGCCGCCGCGACCAGATTGCCGGCGATGATCCAGCACAAAACGGCAGCGACGATGAAGTGGAAGCCAAGCGGGAAGAAGGAAGCGAAAACGCCCGCGGCAACGCCGGCAGCGACGGAATGCGGCGTCGCCTTCAGCCGCAGGATGCGTTTGGAGAAATATTGCACGGAACGCGAGAACGAGCGGCGCGGCCAAAGATAAGTACGCACCCGCTCAAGGAGGCCATCAGGCTCTCGGCGTCGAAAAAGCACTCTGTTCCAGTTCCCGGTCCAACATGCGCTGCCCCTGCCACCACCGGGTCGCGCCAAACATATCTTGCGCTTCGATGGCGCAGAAAGGCAACAAGTCTTTGATATAGCGACGGCCAGGCCGCGTAACAACGAAACGCCGCCGCGATGGTCTGCCGCAGGCTGTAACAACGGCTTCATTCTGGCGAAACTGAGGAGAAGAACCAGGATACGGAGCCGATGATCACCATTCGACCGGCGCGGGCCGAGGACGCCGAGGCATTGCCGCCTATCGAACAATCGGCCGGGGAAGCGTTCCGCGCCATTCCGGAACTGGCGTGGCTTGCCGACGCAGACAATGTCAGCCCGGAGCGGCACCGCGCGCTGATCGCCGGTGGCGCATGCTGGGTGGCCGCCGACGAGAAGGACCGGCCGGTCGGCTTCCTGAGCGCCGGGATGGAGGGCGATACGCTGCATATCTGGGAGTTGGACGTTCGCCTCGACCGGCAGGGTTCGGGCATCGGCCGGGCTTTGCTTGAACGGGCGCTTGGGGACGCCAGGCAGCGCGGCCTGGCCGCGATGACCCTGACCACGTTTCGCGACGTCGCCTGGAATGCGCCCTTCTATCAGCGGTGCGGATTTCGCATCCTGGAAGGCGCCGACGTCGACAGGCGGCTGGCCGATCTGCTCAGCGACGAGGCCGATCACGGCATGGCTTTGGGCCAGCGCTGCGCCATGCGGCTCGATCTCAGTCGAGCCGGTACTCGCTGACCTCGACCAGATTATCGTCGGGATCGCGGAAATAGACCGACATCATCGGGCCGCGCGCGCCGGTGCGCAAGACCGGGCCGACTTCGATCGCCACGCCATTGGCTTCGAGGCTGGCCTGGACTTCTGCAAGCGGCACCGCCGCCACGAGGCAGAAATCGCCGGAACCGGGCGTCGGCGTCTTGGCCTTCGGCTCGAACGTGCGGCCGACCTCATGCAGGTTGATCTTCTGCGCGCCGAACAGAAGCGCGGTCGGCCGGCTCGGTTCATCCAGGCGCCGCATGCCGAGCACACGCTCGTAGAACTCGCAGCTCGCTTTCACCGAGCGGACCGTCAGCACGAAATGGTCGATGCCGGCTATCATTGCCGCCTCGGCGCGCGTCGCTGCGAAAGAGATTCAAGCGATGCGCTCAAGTGGTTGGTTTCATACATTTGGGAGTCAGATGTTGCGGCTTCCCGGCTTAACGGCGGGAATGGCGGCGAGTTCCGGCGGCAGGCGGTCGGCGGGATAGGCCGGCACTTCATATTCGGCAAGCGCGATCAGCGGCACGCCGACATCAGTCTTACCGGCCGAGCGGTCGATGATACAGGCGGCCGCCACCACGTCCGCGCCGATCTCGCGCAGGCAATCGATGGTCTCGCGGATCGACAGGCCCGTGGTGACGATGTCCTCAACGATGACGACGCGCGAGCCTTCGGCAATCTCGAAGCGGCGGAGCCTGAATTCGCCCCCTTCCCGCTCGACCCAAATCGCCGGCGCGCCGAGATGACGGGAGGTCTCATAGGCCGGGATCAGGCCGCCGATCGCCGGGCCGACAACATAGTCGATCCTGCCCGGCACCGCTTTCCGGATTTTCTCGGCCAGCGCCTTGCATAGACGCTCGGTCTTGTCGGCATGCATGAAAACCCGCGCCTTCTGCAGGAAGACCGGACTGCGCAGGCCGGACGTCAGGATGAAATGACCTTCGAGAACGGCGCCGGCCTCACGGAAAATGCCCAGCACTTCGTCGGTGTTCATTTTTATCCCCATTCAATCCCTGACCCGTTCCACTTTTCGCGGTCAGGGTCCAGTCATTTAGCCGTTAACGCGCCGCGCATCGCTGACGCTCGAATTGTCCTTCAGCTGCGACAGCAGCCGGTTGAGATGCTTGAGGTCCCAGACCTCGAGATCGATCAGCATCTCGGTGAAATCGGGCGCCGTGCGTACCATCGACAGCGTGTGGATGTTGGCGTCGTTGGACGCCACCACCTGGGCGATGTCGGCCAGCGAACCCGGCGCATTGATGGCAGTGACCGAGATGCGCGCCGGGAAACGTTCCTTGGTGCGTTCGTCGATGTCCCAGCGCACGTCGATCCAGCGCTCGGGCTGGTCGTCGAAGGCCTGAAGCGCCGGCGACTGGATCGGATAGATGGTAATGCCGGTTCCGGGCTGGATGATGCCGACGATGCGGTCGCCGGGCACCGCCCCTTCCGGGGCGAAGCGCACCGGCAGGTCGCCGCGCACGCCACGGATCGGCACCGCGCCATCGCGCGGCTGGTCCTTGTCCTTCTTCGCGGCGCGGGTGCCGGGCATCTGGAACAGCATGCCGGCGGCGTTGCGGATCTTCGACCAGCCTTCCTCGCGCTGCTTGGGCGGCGCGACGGTGACGCGCTCGTCCTTATAGTCGGGGAAGACCGCTTTCATGACATCGGTGGAGCTCAGCTCGCCGCGGCCGACCGAGGCCAGCACGTCCTCGATGTCCTTGCGCGCCAGCCGGTGCAGAACCGGCTTCAGGCTCTCCTTGGTGAAGGTCTTGCCGGCGCGCTCGAAGGCGCGCTCGAGGATGCGGGCGCCGAGGCCGGAATATTGCTTGCGTATCGCATTCTTGGTGGCGCGGCGGATGGCGGCCCGTGCCTTGCCGGTGACCACGACCGATTCCCAGGCGGCGGGCGGCACCTGCGCCTTGGAGCGGATGATCTCGACCTCGTCGCCGTTCTTGAGCTCCGTCATCAAGGGCATGATACGGCCATTGACCTTGGCGCCGACGCAGGTGTCGCCGACATCGGTGTGGACGGCGTAGGCGAAGTCGATCGGGGTGGCGCCGCGCGGCAGCGCGATCAGCATGCCCTTGGGCGTGAAGCAGAACACCTGGTCCTGGAATAGTTCCAGCTTGGTGTTTTCGAGGAAGTCCTCGGGATTGTCGCCTTCGGCCAGTTGCTCGATGGTGCGCCGCAGCCAGGCATAGGCGTTGGTCTCCCTGGAGATCGCGTGGCCGGCGCCGTTCGTCTTGCCGCCGCTGTCCTTGTAGATCGAATGCGCGGCGACGCCATATTCGGCGATCTTGTTCATCTCCTTGGTGCGGATCTGCAATTCGACGCGCTGGCGCGACGGGCCGACGATGGTGGTGTGGATGGAACGGTAGTCGTTCTGCTTCGGCGTCGAGATGTAGTCCTTGAAGCGGCCGGGCACCATCGACCAGGTGGTATGGATGGCGCCAAGCGCGCGGTAGCAGTCATCGACGGAATCGACCACGACGCGAAAACCGAAAATGTCGGAGAGTTGCTCGAAGGACAGCGCCTTGGCCTCCATCTTGCGGAACACCGACCATGGCTTCTTCTGCCGGCTCTTCACGCTCGCCTTGATGGCGCGCTTCTCGAACAGGCCGGAAAGCGCCGTCTCGATCTCCTGCAGGACGCCCTTGTTGCGCTCGAAAATCTCGGCGAGCCTTGCGGTGACGGCGCGATAAGCCTCCGGATTGATGTAGCGGAAGGCGATTTCTTCCAGTTCCTCGCGCATGCCCTGCATGCCCATGCGCCCGGCCAAGGGCGCATAGATGTCCATCGTCTCCTCGGCGATGCGCAGGCGTTTGGACTCGGGCATATGGTCGAGCGTGCGCATGTTGTGCAGGCGGTCGGCGAGCTTGACCAGAAGAACGCGAATATCCTCGGAGATCGCGAGCAGGAGCTTGCGCAAATTCTCCGCCTGCTCGGCCTTCTTCGAGACCAGGTCGAGCTTCTTCAGCTTGGTGAGGCCTTCGACCAGCTTGCCCATTTCCGGACCGAACAGCTCGTCGATCTCGGCTCTTGTCGCCGTCGTGTCCTCGATCGTGTCGTGCAGCAAGGCAACAGCGATCGTCGCCTCGTCCATATGCATGTCGGTGAGGATGGCGGCGACTTCGAGCGGATGCGAGAAATAGGGATCGCCCGAGGCGCGCTTCTGGTGGCCATGCTTCTGCATGGCATAGACATAAGCCTTGTTGAGCAGCGCCTCGTTGACGTCAGGCTTGTAGCGCTGGACGCGCTCGACAAGCTCATACTGACGCATCATGGGCGGGATCTCGCGGTGCTGAAATGATTGATGCGCCGCACTGGCGTGCGACGCACCTCATAGATAGCCACGAAACCTAAGATACGGAAGTCCTGGATGGTTGATCCAACCCGGACAAAAGCTCTTAGTAGTCGTCGCTCTTTTCGGGCGGCACCAGACCTTCGATGCCGGCGAGCAGATCTTCCTCGCTCATGCGGTCGAACGTAACGTTCTCCTCGGCGTCGTCGGTGTCGGCAGCAGCGACGGTCGCGCCGGTCTCGTCGGTGATCGCCTCGCCCTCGGCTTCCGGCTCGTCGACCTCGACATGCTTCTGCAGCGAATGGATCAGGTCTTCCTTGAGGTCGTCGGGCGACAGCGTCTCGTCGGCGATCTCGCGCAGCGCGATGACAGGGTTCTTGTCATTGTCGCGCGGAACGGTGATCTGCGCGCCCTGGCTGATCTGGCGGGCGCGGTGGCCGGCGAGCAGCACGAGTTCAAAACGGTTGTCGACCTTGTCGATGCAATCTTCAACGGTTACGCGGGCCATGGACTGCCCCTTTCATGCGATGGATTTGATGGA
This sequence comes from Mesorhizobium sp. B3-1-8, assembly GCF_006439495.1. Classification (NCBI taxonomy): domain Bacteria; kingdom Pseudomonadati; phylum Pseudomonadota; class Alphaproteobacteria; order Hyphomicrobiales; family Phyllobacteriaceae; genus Mesorhizobium; species Mesorhizobium sp. B3-1-8. The sequence goes on along the minus strand of NZ_VFTK01000005.1, from coordinate 11,558 downwards.
AAGCTGGCGCGCTCCATAACGCGGGCGCGGCCGAAATACAAGCTCCATGGCGTCGACGTCAGCTTTGCGGGTCGTTGCCTGGCTCATCACCGCGCTACGCCATGAAACTGCCCATATAGTGGCGATCACAATTGCTTGCAATGCAGGGGCCCGCCCTTGGATATCCACAAATTGCGCGTTATCTCGGATGTGACGGCACCGCGGCCCATTTGTCGGACCTATTCGTCAAACGCTTTTAGACGACAGAAATTTTCGAAAGGAATGTTTTTCAATGTTCGATCCCCGTGAAAAGATCGCTCTTTTCATCGACGGCGCCAATCTCTATGCCACATCCCGGGCGCTGGGCTTCGACATCGACTACCGCAAGCTCCTGTCGAGCTTCCAGAAGCGCGGCTATCTGTTGCGCGCCTACTATTACACCGCGCTGGTCGAGGATCAGGAATATTCATCGATCCGGCCGCTGATCGACTGGCTCGACTATAACGGCTTCAAGGTGGTGACGAAGCCCGCCAAGGAATTCACCGACTCGACCGGCCGCCGCAAGATCAAGGGCAACATGGACATCGAGCTGACCGTCGATGCGCTGGAGCTCGCAGATGTCGTCGATCACTATGTGATCTTCTCCGGCGACGGCGACTTCCGCACGCTGGTCGAAGCGCTGCAGCGGCGCGGCCGCAAGGTGTCGATCATCTCGACCATGGCTTCGCAGCCGCCGATGATCTCGGACGACCTGCGCCGCCAGGCCGATCATTTCATCGACCTGATGTCGCTGAAGAGCGAAGTCGGCCGCGACCCGTCCGAGCGGCCCGCGCGCCGGGCGGAACCTGCCGAAGTCGACGAGGACGATTATTGACGGGCGGTGGCGTTGAGCGCCGCGCCCTCCCCCGAACCCGGCCGTGACTGCCCGCTTTGCCCGCGGCTGCATGATTTCATCGCGGCTTGGCGCGAGCGCGAGCCCGGCTGGTTCAACGCGCCGGTGCCGACATTCCTGCCGCCGGAAGGCGAAGATTCAGTCCGCCTGCTGATCGTCGGGCTGGCGCCCGGCCTGCGCGGCGCCAACCGCACGGGACGCCCCTTCACCGGCGACTATGCCGGCGACCTGCTCTACGGCACGATGATCGCGCATGGCCTGGCGCGCGGCGAATTCAAGGCGCGGCCGGATGATGGGCTCCAGCTTGTCGGCGCGGCCATCACCAATGCGGTGCGCTGCGTGCCGCCGGAGAACAAGCCGGTTGGCGCCGAGATCGCCACCTGCCGGACCTTTCTGAAGCCGACCATCGCGCGCTTTCCCAATCTCAGCGCCATACTGACGCTGGGCTCGATCGCGCATCAGTCGACGGTGCGGGCATTGGGCGAGCGCGTGGCGGCCGTTCCGTTCCGCCATGGTGGCCGGCAGCAGGCCGGCGGCATCGCGCTGTTTTCCAGCTATCACTGCTCGCGCTACAACACCAATACGGGCGTGCTGACACAGGAGATGTTCGTCAATGTGTTCAAGGAGATTGCGGCGTTCCTGAAGACCTAGATTCAAGCGCCCTGGAGTAATCCCGCGCCGTTCATACCGGCAGCAGCGCATCCGGCTTGACCTCGCCGATCGAGGCGTAGGTGTGCGTCTCCTTCACTCCGGGCAACGGTAGGATGACCCGGGTCAGAAAATCCTGATAGGCGGCCATTTCCGAGATACGCGCCTTTACCAGATAGTCGAAGCCGCCCACGACCATATGGCATTCCAGCACCTCAGGCGCCTTGATCACCGCTTCGGCGAAGCGTTCGAAGATATGAGGCGCCGTGTGATCGAGGCGTACCTCGATGAAGACGAGCGTGCCGCGGCCGATCTTGGCGGGATCGAGCACGGCCCTGACCGCTATGATGTAGCCTTCCCGAAACAGCCGCTTCACCCGCTGGCTCGTGCCGGTCGGCGACAGGCCGACACGCGCCGCCAGATCAAGCGTGGTGCGACGCCCATCCTCCTGCAGCAGCCGAAGGAGATTGCGGTCGACGCCGTCGAGATCGCTTGCTTCTTGATTCACTTTAAAACTGCCTTTTTGATGTGAATTCCGCTATCATTTTCGAAAAACAGCGTATTTCAACACAGAGACCTGAACAATAGTCTGCGCTTTCGCCGCAGCGGTGGAGACAGTCTTCACCTCCGACGACCTATGGGTGGCAAGTCGTGGCAGACGCAGATGACGCAGGGAACACGAGACTGGCGATTATCGCCGGCCTCATCATGATCGGCATCTACGCTATCCAATTCGTCGCCGCTCGCTTCAGCCTCCGAGAACACCTGACGGCGACAGATTTGGCCGTTTTGCGCTTTGGCGGCGCGGGGGTGATCTTTCTGCCGATCGTCTGGCGCAGCGGCTTCGCTCCCATGAGGGCGCTGGGCTGGCGACGGGCTCTGGCGTTGGCGGCACTGGCAGGTTTGCCTTATCCGCTGATCATCAATTGGGGCCTGACCTATGCGCCTGCCGCCCACGCGGCCGCGCTCTGTCCCGCCTCTATCGTCTTCTTTTCGTCCCTGCTGTCGCGCGTCTTCTTCGACGACGGCGTTTCGCAACGACGGACAATCGGAGTCGGCGCGATCATCGCCGGGCTGTTGCTGTTCATCGCCGCGGCGCGTGGCGGCACCGGCGGCGCCCTGATCGGCGACGTGCTGTTCATCGGATCGGGCCTCATGTTTTCGACTTATGCCGTTCTCGTGAGATTATGGCGTGCCGATCCGGTCACGGCGACGGCCGCGGTGGTGCTCCTGTCGTGCCTGCCGTTGCCGGTTCTCCATCTCTTGGCGCCAAGCCATATCCATGCCGCGTCGGCTACCGAGATCGTCAGCCAGATCGTGATCCAAGGGATTCTGGCCGGCGCGGCGGCCATGTTCCTCTACACCTACATCGTCCGGCAAATGGGGCCGCAGGCGGCGTCCCTGTTCCTGCCCGGCATACCGATCGCGACGGTGATTGTCGGCATGGCGGTGCTCGGCGAAACGCCGATGGCCATCCAGTTCGCAGCCATCGCGATCATGGCAGCGGGAATGGCCTTCTCGGCGACCGGAAGACCCAGTGCCGGCGCAAGCCTGAATGTACCGGCGTCACGCGGATCATGAGACTTTTCAGCGATATACGAAAAACGCCGCAGAAACAGATTCGAGGCGCCGCCGGGCACTCACGGCGTCGGCGCAAACAACTCCGCCATCGTCCCGCGGCTGCCCTTCAAAACGTTGAGATCGACATCGCCTTCGATGCCGTCGACGCGGCCCATGTTGTGATACTGCCAGTAGATCCAGTCGTTCCCGCGCGGCCTGATCGCCAGTGACCGCAGCCAGTGCTGGCGGTTGAGGATGGTGTCGGAATAGGCGTCGGCCGCCTCGTCGGTCAGATAGAAAATCGCCTGCTTGCCGAACGCCGTCTCGACCGGGCCGAGGAAGGCGGCGAGCTCGGCGTTCAACTGTTCCGGAGACGGACGCTGCGGGCAGTTGCCGCCGAACTCGATGTCGACCACCGGCGGCAGAAGCGGCTCGCCGCGCGGCACCACCGAAATGAAGTTCCTCGCCTGATCGGCGCCGGGGCGGCAGAAGGTAAAGAAATGATAGGCGCCGACCGCCAGCCCGGCCGCGCGCGCTTCGCGCAGGTTGGTTGCGAATTGGGTATCGACATGGGTGCCGCCTTCGGTTGCCTTGATGATCGCGAAGGCGACATCGTCTGCCGCGACGCGTTGCCAGTCGATCTTGCCCTGATGGTGGGAGACGTCGATGCCTCGGATCGGGAACTCCGCGCGGTCCGGCGAAAAGCCACGGAACCACAAATAGGCGCCTGCCGCGACGGCGCAGGCGACAACCACGCCGGCAAGGCCCCAGAAAACAATCCGCTTCCCCAAGACCCGTCCCCGTCGGAAGGTGAGAATTGCGCCGGACCAGAGAGCCCGCCGGTGGCTTTTTTCAGGCGGCCTGTTTCCGCCGGCGGCGAAAGCTCTTTTGTTTTGACGCAATTCAGAACGGAAAACCGCTACGCACTTTTCCTGGAATTGCTTTAGCCGCGTTCTTTCAGCAGCCGGCCCTTTTCGCGCGACCAGTCGCGCTGCTTTTCGGTCTCGCGCTTGTCGTGCAATTTCTTGCCCCGGGCGATCGCCAGCAGCAGCTTGGCGCGGCCGCGGTCGTTGAAATAGATTTTCAGCGGCACCAGCGTCATGCCTTCGCGCTCGACGCTTTGCGAGAGCTTGGCCATCTCGCGCTTCGAGACCAGCAGTTTGCGGCGGCGGCGCGGCTCGTGGTTGAAGCGGTTGGCCTGCAGATATTCCGGCAGATAGGAGTTGATCAGCCAGATCTCGCCGCCTTCGGCCGAGGCATAGCTCTCCTGGATGTTGGCCTGGCCCTGGCGCAGCGACTTAACCTCGGTGCCGGTCAGCACCAAGCCGGTCTCGATCGTATCGAGCACCTCATAGGAAAAGCGCGCCTTGCGGTTTTCGGCGACCGTCCTGTTGTTGGGGTCGGCTTTCTTGACTTGATTCATAATGCGGAGAGGTGGCGCCTCATTCCTAATTAATCAAGCCGGCGTGCTTGAGCGCCGCGTCGATCTTTTGCGCGGTCGAAGCCTCGACCGTCACCAGCGGTGAGCGCACCACGTTCTCGATCCTGCCCAGCTTCGAGAGCGCGTATTTCGACCCGGAAACGCCGGGCTCCATGAAGATCGCCTCGTGGAGCGGCAGTAGCCGATCCTGCAGGTCGAGCGCCTTGGCGCTGTCGCCGGAGAGTGTCGCTTCCTGGAATTCGGCGCAGAGCCGTGGCGCGACATTCGAGGTGACCGAAATGCAGCCGACACCGCCATGGGCATTGAAGCCGAGCGCGGATGCATCCTCGCCGGAGAGCTGGATGAAATCCTCGCCGCAGTGCATGCGCTGATAGGAGACGCGCTCGACCTTGCCAGTCGCGTCCTTGACGCCGGCGATGTTCTTGAAGTCGTGGCGCAGCCTGCCCATCGTCTCCGGCGTCATGTCGATCACCGAACGCGGCGGGATATTGTAGATGATGATCGGCAGCCTGGTCGCCCTGGCGACGGCGGCGAAATGCTCATAGAGTCCGCGCTGCGTGGGCTTGTTGTAATAGGGCGTGACCACCAGCGCTGCATCGGCGCCGGCCTTTTCGGCGTATTGAACCAGCCCGACCGCTTCCTCGGTGTTGTTGGAGCCCGCGCCGGCCACGACGGGCACCCTGCCCTTGGCCACCTCAATGCAGACCTTGACGACCTGACGGTGCTCCTCATGCGACAGCGTCGGCGACTCGCCGGTGGTGCCGACGGGAACCAGACCCTTGGTGCCTTCGGCGATCTGCCATTCGACAAATGAGCGAAAGGCTTTCTCGTCGAAGCGCCCGCTCTTTTCGAACGGTGTCACGAGCGCAGTCAGCGAGCCTCTCAGCATGTCGTCCAAACTCCTTGGAACTTTGTCGGTTTATGCGTGTCGTCGTCCCAAAAACGGTTCCCACTTTTGGGCGACATGCATCGGTGTTCATTAGATCGGTTGGTTGCGCGCCTTCTACCCGAAAGCGAAGCCGCGCACCATAGTCTCGACATGGTTCAGCGGCAAGCATCGGCATAGTGCCAGTGTCGTGGTTTTCGATGTTCGCCAGACGTTGATATCAGGCTCGGGGCGAACATCGAAAACCAAAACGACACTGGATTCGACAGTTGGCTGGTGTCCCTGCGATTCTGAAATTCGCGCCGCGCCCGATATCAAGGTCATGCGAATTTCAGAATCGGGACACCAGCAAGCGCAATTCGAACGGCCTCGATAACCTTTTGTTTACGAGCCCTTCACGACCTAAGTTTAGGCTTCGCATCGGGTTCTCAAATGCCCGCGCCTGCTGACGATGTGCTAGGATCGTAAAATGCCGACGAGGCGGCCCCATCTTTTCGCGCTTTTGGGCGCGATCGTCGCGCTGATGCCCACCGTGGCGATCGGCGGCAGCGTCGATGTGCGCGCGACGGCCTCGATTCCGGTGCCCGATGCGCCGCAGGCGCCGGGCCAGATGTCGACCGCCCCCGACATAGCGCAACTGAAGAGCGGGCTCGATGCGCTCGCCGCCAACAACATCGCCGGCGCGCGCAATGCGCGCGACACGCTGCCCGCCACCTCGCTCGACCGGCACATCCTTGCCTGGGCGATCGCGCTTTACGGCGGCGACCAGGTACCGAGCGGCGAGATCGCCGACGCGGCCAAGATGCTGCCGGGATGGCCCGGCACGATCGCGTTGCGCAAGAACAGCGAGCGCGCGCTCTATCGCGAGAACCCGCCGCCGCAAGTGGTGGTGCAGGCCTTCGGCCGCAGCCAGCCGCTGACGCCCGAGGGTGTGATCATTCTTGCCCGCTCGCAGATGGCGCTGGGCAACCAGGCCGCGGCGCGCGCGGTGCTGGTGCCGTTCTGGCGCACCGAGAAGCTGGAAGCAAAGGACGAGGCGACCGTCATCAAGGAGTTCGGCGCGCTGATCCCGGCGGCCGACCATCGCTACCGCATGGAGCGCATGTTCTATGCCGACCGGCCGTCCTCGGCGCTGAGGGTCGTCGGCCTCGCCGGCGCACAGCCCCTGGCGGATGCCTGGGCGGCTGCCGACAAGGGCGACAAGAACGCCGCCAAGCTGTTGAAGGCGGTGCCCGCGGCGCAGCGCTCCGCCGGCTATTTCTTCGCCGAGGCGGAATATCTGCGCAAGCAGCAGAAATTCGCCGATGCCGCTGCTGTCGTGATGAAGGCGCCGACCGATCGCGATTCGCTGGTCGACCCCGATGCCTGGTGGGTCGAACGCCGCGTGCTGTCGCGTGAACTGGTCGACCAGGGCGACATGAAGACCGCCTACAAGATCGTCTCCATGCACGCCGCCGAGAGCCCGCTGAACGCCGCCGAAGCCGAATTCCATGCCGGCTGGTATGCATTGCGCGGCCTCAACGACCCGGCGACCGCCGCCGGGCATTTCACGCGCATCACCGAATTCGCCCAGGGACCGGTGTCGCTGTCGCGCGCCTATTACTGGCTCGGCCGCGCGGCGGAAGTCGGCGGCCCAGGCAACGCCAAGGATTATTTCACGCGTGCGGCCGGCTACGGCACGACCTTCTACGGCCAGCTCGCGGGCGAGCGCGTGGGCTTGAGAACGCTCAACATCGTCTATCCGAAACCGAGTGCCGCCGACCGACAGAGCTTTGACAATCGAGAAGCAGTCGGCGCGATCAAGCGGCTGCAGGAAGCAGGCTACGACCGCTACGCCGAGACGCTCTACCGCGACCTTGCCGGGCAGCTGACCAGCCCGGGCGAACTGGCGCTGCTTGCGGTGCTGGCCGAAAAGCAGGGCAACCATTTCATGGCGCTGAAGGTCGGCAAGATCGCCGCGCAGCGCGGCATCGATGTCGGCGCGCTTTCGCATCCGCTGGGTGTCATTCCCGATTCGGCCAACATTTCGGGGTCCGGCAAGGCGCTCGCCTATGCCATCGCCCGCCAGGAAAGCGAGTTCAATATCGGCGCCGTTTCGAGCGCCGGCGCGCGCGGCCTGCTGCAGCTGATGCCGGGCACCGCCAAGCAATTGGCGAAGAAGGCCGGCATGACCTTCTCGCAGGCGCGGCTGACGACCGATGCCGGCTACAACGCGACGCTGGGCTCGGCCTTCCTCGGCGAACAGCTCGACCGCTTCGGCGGCTCCTACGTGCTGACCTTCGCCGGCTACAATGCCGGCCCGAACCGCGCCGCCCAATGGGCGGCGAAATACGGCGATCCGCGCGGCAAGAGCATCGATGCGGTCGTCGACTGGATCGAGCGGATTCCCTACACGGAAACAAGAAGTTACGTGCAGCGCGTGATGGAGAATTATGAGGTTTATAAGATGCGTATTTCAGGGAAATACGACATCGTGGGCGACCTCGTGAACGGGCGCAGCTGAAGTTCTTTCCTTCTCCCCTTGTGGGTCTGTTGCGCTCCAGGAAACGCCGACGTCTCACTCCGCTGGAACACCCCTCATCCGTCTCGGCGCTGACGCGCCGATCCACCTTGTCCCGCAAGCGGAGAAGGGAAGAACTCCCTATTTGACGATCCCTGCCCTCGCCTGTAGCTGTCGATCACCCAGCGAGGAGCGGCATTGCGATGGCGAGCGACGAAGGTTTCTCCGACTTCTTTTATCCCGCGCCCGACGGACTGAAACTCCATGCGCGGATCTATGGCGAACCGAATGCCAAGGGCTGCCCGGCAGTCTGCCTGCCCGGCCTCACCCGCAATGCACGCGACTTTCATGAACTCGCGATCCATCTTTCCAGGAAAACGGAGAGCCCACGGAAAGTCATTGCCTTCGACTACCGCGGCCGCGGGCAATCCGGCCACGATCCCGATATCGGCCATTATAATGTCGGGGTCGAAGCCGGCGACGTGCTTGCCGGGCTGTCCGCGCTCGGCATCGAACAGGCCGCCTTCGTCGGCACTTCGCGCGGCGGCCTGATCATCCATGTGCTCGGCGCGTTGAAGCCGGCCGTACTAAGGGCCGTCGTCCTGAACGACATCGGCCCGGTGATCGAGGCGGAAGGCCTCGCCCATATCCGCTCCTATCTCGACCGTGCGCCGAAACCGAAGACCTTCGCCGAGGCGGTGGATGCCCAGCGGCGCGTGCACGGCGCCGACTTCCCCAACCTGACCGACGCCGACTGGGCGCGGATGGTCCGGGCAATCTGTCGCGAGACGGAGGCCGGCTGGGTGCCGGATTTCGATCCGGCCCTGGTCGACACGCTGGCCGGCATCGATTTCAGCAAGCCGCTGCCGGATCTGTGGCCGCAGTTCGACGCGCTCGCCGCCATTCCGCTGCTCGCCATTCGCGGCGCAAACTCAAAACTGCTTTCCACGGCGACACTTCAAGCGATGCAGGAGCGGCACCCCGGCATGGAACAGATCACCGTCGAAGGCCAGGGCCACGCGCCCTTCCTCGAAACCGGCGACTTGCCTGGGGAGATTGCCGCATTCCTCGATCGGGTCGAATATCGAGTAGAAATGAAATAAAGCCCGAGACTATGTCAGTCCCGGGCTTACCATCCAAATATAGATTTGCGCATGCCGGCGGAAGCGATCCGATCGGTCTACTCGCCTTTCGAGTGCTTGCGGGGCGCCTTGGCCGGTTCCGGCCGTTTCGCTTTCCGAGACGGCGAGGCAGAGGTCGGCGTCGTGAGGGGCGAAGCGAAGACGGAGGCTTCGGCCGAGCGGGACGACGATTCGTCGCCGCGCGGTTTCTCGAGAACGACGACACAGCCATCGAGATCGTTGGTGGCCAGATGCGCGTACCGCATGGTCATCGACAAAGTCTGATGGCCCAGCCACATCTGGACGCGCCTTATGTCGATACCGCCCTGGACCAGACGTGAAGCGCAAGTGTGACGCAGGATATGCGGCACCACCTGTTCGTCGGCGCCGAGACCGACTTCCGTCTTCGCCTCGTTCCAGATCGCGCGGTACTGCGCCTGTGTCAGCTTGGTGAACGGGCCTTTCGGCCGGCGTCCTTCCGTGTTCGGCGGCAGCTTGATGACTTCCTTGACGCGCTCGGTCATCGGAATGGTGCGGCTGCGGCCGGATTTGGTGATCCAGAAGGAGACCCGGTGTTCCTGGATGTCGTTCCAGATCAGGCCGAGCGCCTCGCCGAGGCGGCAGCCGGTATCGACCAGGAAGACGGAAAGCCTGTAGGCATCCTCGCTGCGGCTCCTGATCGCCGCGAACAGCCTTGCTTCTTCGTCCCTTTCGAGGAAACGAATCCGTCCCGCCCGCTCCTTCTGGCGGCGGAACTCGGGCAGGCTGTGGATATCTCCCATCTTATGCGCCTTACGCAGCAATTTGCTGAGGGCAGCCATCTTGCGATTGATGGTTGCGTTGCTGTTGCCGCGCTGGCGCAATGTACCGATAAGATTGTCCAGGGTGTTCTGGTCGAAGGTGCTGAAACGCTCTCCCAGAAGGATCTCGTCTATTTCACCGATGAAAGAGCTGACATTGTATTTATGCCGCCCATCATCCCAGAGTATATCTCGATAAGCTGTGAAAAGCTCTCCGATCCTATACGACTTTACTTCTCGGATCTTGTTATAGGTGTATCGAAAGTTCGAATTCTGAGAAGAAAATACCGCAAAATGACCAGAGGGCTCACCCTCTTGAACCGCTTCGTTCGACATTTTAGCCACACCCCCTGTGGTTAAGGGACCAGCCCTAACCGCTTGAGAGTGTCCTTTCAAGAGTTTTCGAATCTTGTCGACGATCTCATCCGCCAGCGCGGAACCCACAAGATCGATCAACAGACTCGATCAGCTTACCGTTTCACCCCCATCCTTTCGTTTGAATTGCCGCAACCGCGGAAAACAAAAACGGCCCGGGCGAGGAAGCGCCCGGGCCGGATTTCACCTGTAGGGTTCCAGCCCTTAGAAGTCGCGCTGGAAGCGGACGAAACCACCGAGGGCGTTCTTCTTGCCGTCAGGAATTTCGGTCCAGTTGAAGCCGTTGTTGTCGTGGTCGTTGTGGGCCCAGTCAAGTTCGGTGATGACCGAGAAGCCGGGAACGATCGTGTAGGCGACGTTCGCCGCAAGACCGAATTCCTTGGCTTCGTCATACGAAACCTGGAGGTTGAACGAGGTCTTCTCGTTGAACTTGTAGGTGCCACCGCCCCACACTGCCCAATTGCCGCCCCACGGCTTGTAGAAGTTGCGGTCGGAGTTCTTATCCGTGCCGTAGCCGCCGATGACGAACAGCGAGAAGGCGTCGTTGACGTTCACATCCAAGCGAACCTTGCCGGCCCACTCTTCCCAGTTGCTGTTGTAAGCGACGACGCCGCTGATGCCGCCCCAGCCCTGCGTCCACTTCACGCCGCCGACGATATGCGGCACGTAGCTGTCGATGAGCTCGCTGCCCGCATCAGGACGGCCGCCATCAATAGTGCGAAGGGTGCGATCGGCGTAGTGATAGCCACCGTAGGAATTGCCCTCTTCGAACGAGACAATGGCCGAGAAGCCGTTGCCAGCATCGAAGGTGTAGCTGATCAGGTTGGTGTCGAAGCCGCCGTAGGGAACGATCGTATCGTTGATGACCGATCCGGCATAGCCCTGGAAGGTGTCGAAGGCCGATTCATCAGCGCCGATGCGCAGGCCGCCGAGCTGAACCCAAGCAAAGTGAGAATTGACAGACGTCGCACCATCCGAGAAGTCGAAACGGGTCTCGGTATAGGTCTTCAAGGTGCCGAGTTCGGTTTCCTGGCCGGTCCAGGTCTTCAGCGCGAAGCGGGCGTTCTTGTGCCAAGAACGCTGATCGTCGCCATTCAAGACGTCGGTGGTGCCGCGGCCCGTGAACGAGCCCTCTTCACCAGCCGAGGCGTCATAACGGATATAACCGCCAACGCGCAGGCAGGTTTCGGTGCCCGGGATGTAGAAGTAGCCGGCGCCGTACACGTCGCAGATCTTGACGTATTCGGCCGGTTCCGGCTCGGCGACGGTCACTGCGTCCGCGGCGCGAGCACCGGAAACTGCGACCAGAGCCGCAGCTGAGCCGAGAAGAAGGCTCTTGATGTTCATTTTCTGACC
>NZ_VFTK01000049.1:0-41340 GCF_006439495.1 Mesorhizobium sp. B3-1-8 | reverse complement strand
TACGTCGACGCCAAGAAGCGCATCACTGTCGCATTTCTAACTGGCTGGCGGTGTCGCGTCTCTAAATCGCTTTGACAGCTCTTGTAGACGCAAAGTTAAAATGTCCCACTTCTGCAAAGTAGGAATGTCGCTTCCGCTTTGCTTGATGCCATTCTCTCAGGCGCTGCTTTTGAGGGACACAGCTGAGCGAACGCGAGCTTCAACGCATAGAGGTGCTGTCGACAGCCGCTGATCGACGGATGAGGACCATCGCAACGTCACATCTGCTTGGTTTGACCAGGCGCCAGGTGCAGAGTTTTTGAAGACGCTTCAGGTCGACGCAGCTTCGGGACTACGCCACAAGGCGCGCGGTGCGGCAGGATCAGCGGGCGTCGGGCGAGTTGTTTCGACAGGTCCGCGATGAGCCATTCATGCCAGATGAGTTCAGTTGATCAACCTCGACGGTCGTGTCGCCGCAAAGCTTCGAAATGTAGTCGCCTGTCTCGGAATCGTTGATGGCGGCGAACGATATCCATGACGCGTTTTCGAACCATTTCGACGAGGCATTCCCCGCCGTCGGTTCTCACGCATTTGGCCGATAGACTGGAACAGCATCAGCAGGCTGATACCATATTTGCGGCCGGCATCGCGTGCGGTCTCCAGAATGCGCATGAAGCAGAGGCGGCCACCTCGTCGAGCAGGAACCGCGCCCGGTCTTTCACATCGCCATTGCGATTGCAGATCGAGTTCATCAGCGCGCCGATGACGAAGCTGGCGAGGCCGGGATGACTTTCCAGGGTCTTCAGGTCGAGATTGGCGAAGATGTCGGTGTTGCCGGAGGCAAGTTCGCCGGTTGTGAAGGTGGTACCCGACACCAGCGCGGCGCAATTTCGTAGAATAGCCAATGCGTTTCCTTCGATGCGGCACCGTAGACGCCGGAGAAGGTTTCCGACGTCATGTTGATGAACGGCGCGACATTCTCGCGGGCGAATGCGCTTGCGCGGGCGACCCGATCGTCTGGCAGCCGCTGGCGCCCTTCCTGCACGGCGTGCTCCATTTCGGGTGTAGGACAGAAGGTGGAGGTCACTACAGCGCCCGTAGTGATCGCAGCCGCCTTCGCCATCTGGCGGCGGGTGCTTAGTTCAGGTGCTGGATATAAGCGAGGATCTGCACCCGCGCGGCGATCCTATCGAGACTTTGCACATGACAACAGATGAACCTTCACCTGTGGGAACGATCATCATCGAGCGGTCCCTCCGCTTCTGATGCTTTCGGACGGCGTCCGACTCGTAGCTGACTTTCCCAGCATCAATACTCCTGACAAGTTAGAACGCAGCCTCGCCGGCTGGCGTAGCCCGGGGAGCGCCGCTGTTCGGGGTTTGGACCGCCGTGGCTCCTCAATCACCGCTACGTACGTTCGCTGATCATTTGCTCTTCGTGCCGTTCCTCATCGAACGCTTGCTTTCCCTTCGCAGCCCATAGGTCGCGCGCATGCCCGCTTTCATGGCTCTGAAGCTTGGCCGCGATCCAGAGGAGCGCGCCGTAGATTGTGGTGCGATCATCGGCCGTGAGCTCGACGATGCCCGCCTTGACGACGAGGCCGCCGAGTTCGATCAGATGTCGGGTGCGCTTGCGGCGCTCGACCTGCCACGTGCGCATGTCATGACGAGCCCGAGCCGCTTCCCGGCGATTGTGGGCTGCCCGGTTGCGCTTGAGCTTGACGCAGGTTTCGCCCAGTTGTCGGAGCAGTTCGCCGGGACCGGACATCGAAAAACATCGCCCCACGCTTGGCCCATGCCTCACGCTTTGCGGCGTCTTTCGTTTCAGCGATTGCAATCAGTGCGCCGGCCAGTTCTTCGGTGGTGATTTGATCGGCGCCGGTGGCGATCACCAGTTCGCCGAGTTGCTGCACCTTTCGCGTTTTGAGTTCTCGCGCCTTGTCTTCCAGTGCCTTCAGTTCCGCGTCGAAGTCGCGTGGTTTACGCATGGCTGTCTCCATCAATTGTCGATGCGGCGATGATAGGCGAGCCTCCGCTGGAAGGCTTCACGGTTGCCGAGACAGCCCGGGACGGGCTGGTCCATCCCGAGAATTTTTCGAGGGAGGGCGCGCTTATACGTCGTGCCGACGTGGGCTTTGTCGTGCAAATGATCCCGTCGCGATGGCGATCTATCATCTTCACGTCAAGGTCATTGGCCGCAAGGCTGGAAGCAGTGCCGTGGCGTCGGCCGCCTACCGCTCGGCCTCGCGATTGCGCGACGAGCGGCTCGACCGCAGCCATGATTTTTCGGCCAAACGCGGTGTCGTCCATTCCGAGGTGATGTTGCCGATGGACGCACCCGAAGTATGGCGCGACCGCGAACGGTTGTGGAACGACGTCGAGGCGTTCGAAGTGCGCAAGGATGCGCAGCTTGCCCGCGAAGTCGAGTTTGCGCTGCCACGTGAACTCAACCAGGCGCAGGGCATCGAACTGGCGCGCGACTTCGTTCAGGCCGAGTTTGTCAGCCGGGGCATGGTCGCCGATCTCAATGTGCATTGGGACAGGGCAGAGGATGGCAGTCCAAAACCGCATGCCCATGTCATGCTCACCATGCGCTCTGTGGACGAGAACGGTTTTGGTGCCAAGGTTCGAGACTGGAACAGCACCGAGCTGGTCGAGCGCTGGCGCGAGCGATGGGCCGAGCTTGCCAATGAGCGGCTTGCCGACCTCGATATCGACGCCCGCATCGATCATCGCAGTCTGGAAGCGCAAGGCATTGCCCTGGAGCCGCAAACCCAGATTGGTGCACCGGCTCAACGCATCGAGGGCAACGGGCTTGCTGCCGGCGACAGTGAAGCCGATCGCGCTGAAATGCACCGCGAGATTGCGCGCAACAATAGCGCGCGCATCATTGCGGATCCGTCCGTGGCGCTGGATGCCATCACACATCAGCAATCGACCTTCACCCGAAAGGACATTGCGAAGTTCTCGCATCGACACAGCGACGGAATGGAGCAGTTCAATGAGGTCGTGGCAGCCATCGGCAACGCACCCGATCTGGTCGAACTCGGTAAGGACAGGCGCGGCGAATACCGCTTCACCACAAGGCAGATGATCGAGACCGAACAGCGCCTTCACCGCGCGGCGGAGCGTATCGATTTGGACGAGCGCCATGCGGTGAGTGACGCACATCGCGAGGCAGCGCTGGCGCGCGCTGTGCAACGCGGGCTTATCATTTCGGGCGAGCAGATCGATGCGCTTGCGCACATCACCGATGGTCGCGGTCTTGGTGTCGTCGTCGGCTTTGCCGGAACGGGCAAGAGCGCCATGCTGGGCGTTGCGCGGCAGGCATGGGCAGCGGCGGGCTTCGAGGTTCGAGGTGCCGCACTCTCCGGCATTGCCGCCGAGAATCTTGAAGGCGGATCAGGCATCCCGTCTCGAACCATCGCCAGTATGGAGCATGGCTGGGGACAGGGCAGGGATCTGCTCAAAGCACGCGATGTCCTGGTGATCGATGAGGCAGGCATGGTCGGCACGCGCCAGTTGGAGCGCGTGCTCTCCCATGCGGCGGACGTTGGCGCGAAAGTCGTCCTCGTCGGCGATCCGCAGCAGTTACAGGCAATCGAAGCCGGCGCTGCATTCCGCTCGATTCATGAGCGTCACGGCGGCGTCGAAATCGCTCAGGTGCGTCGGCAGCGCGAGGACTGGCAGCGCGATGCCACGCGCGATCTGGCAACCGGCAGGATAGGCGCCGCAATCAGCGCCTACGACGCGCAAGGCATGGTGCATCAGGCTGCAACGCGCAATGAGGCGCGAGGTGAACTCGTCGAGCGCTGGGATCGCGACAGGCAGACGCATCCAGGGGCAAGCCGGATCATCCTAACCCACACGAACGACGAAGTGCGCGCGCTGAACCAGGCAGCGCGCGAGCGCATGCGCGCTGCTGGAGATCTCGGCGATGATGTCCAGGTGAATGTGGAACGCGGAGCAAGGACCTTTGCCGGCGGCGATCGCGTCATGTTCCTGCGCAACGAGCGGTCGCTCGGCGTCAAGAACGGCACGCTCGGTGTGATCGAAAAGGTCAGCACACAAAGCATGGCCGTGCGTACCCACGATGGCAGGTCGGTGCGCGTTGACCTCAAAGACTATACCCACGTTGACCACGGCTATGCCGCGACCATCCACAAAGCCCAGGGCATGACAGTCGACCGCGCCCATGTGCTGGCAACGCCGGGCATGGACGCCCATGGCAGCTACGTCGCCCTGTCGCGGCATCGGAATAGGATGGACCTGCATTACGGCAGCGACGACTTTTCTACACGGAATAGGCTGGTCCGCTCTCTGTCACGCGACCGCGCCAAGGACATGGCGTCGGATTACGAGCAGGTCGACCCGGCACAGAGCTATGCCGAGCGACGCGGCATTACCTTCCGTAAGCGTGTGGTCGAGATCGTGCGCCGGATTATTCCGGAGAAACTGCGCGACAGGATCGACGAGTTGCTAGACGGGTTGCGCTCGCCCGGAGACTTCGAGCCCGGCCAGGACCGTCGGAGCAGCCCGGAAAGAGGAGACGGTGGAGGGCAAAACGGCGATGCCGGCGCCACACCAGGACGAGAAGCTTCCGCCAGAGGAACACAGCGCGATACGGATTCGCCGGTGGATGCGGAAGCGGCGCTACGCCGCGCTCGCACGAAGGCGCTTGTGCGCCACGCGCGCGCGCTTGACGCCATCCTGCGCACGGGGAAATGCGGTCGGGCAGGGCAGTCCCGAGCAGATGCGCGAATTGAAAGATGCGCGCAACGCTTTTGAGAAGGTTCGGCCCCATGGCTGGCGCGATGCCGAAGCGGCCTACGCGAAAAATCCCGAGCTTGTCCGTGAGGCGGGCGGTGGCCGGGTCAACCGTATCGTGCTGGCTCTCCAGCTTGAGACGGAAGTCCGCGCCGGCCTGGATACCGATCCCGGCCGCCGCGCCGACCGTTTCGTGGAACGCTGGCAAAAGCTCGACCGGACAAGCCAAGGTCAATACCAGGCCGGCGACATGTCAGGCTACAAGTCGACCCGTTTGGCCATGTCCAACATGGCCAAGAGTCTCGAACGTGATCCGCAGCTTGAATCCCTGCTTGCCAATCATAAAAAGGCGCTTGGTATCCAGGTCGAATCCGGCCGGCGCCTAGGTGTGGAACTCGCCTTCAACCACGGCATTGGCAGCGGGCGTGGCATAGGAATCTAAACACTCCTATTTGCCGCCGTTTCCACGCCGCAGGCGGATGAGACGACAAACCTTATTGCGCCCAGCATCGGTTCGTCCTGTCTGTCCCAGCAGATATCAGCAACAACCAGTGAGGTGCAGGCAAGCTATGTCCGAGCCGGATCGCATCATTCGCCTAAAAACCGTCCTTGCCCGGACCCGCCTGTCCCGCTCTACTATCTATCGCAAGATCGCCGAAGGCACGTTCCCGGCTCAGATCAAGATCAGCATAAACGGGGCGGGTTGGAGAGAATCCGATATCAATCGATGGATCGGCAATCCGGCTGCGTGGCGAACAGAGCGTCAGGTCTGATTGCGAGACAAACGCACGCCAGGGCCGCCGCCATTCTCTGGAATGAACTCTATCCCAGCGGCTTCAAATGTGTTCCGCAGTGCTGCGACGGTAATTCCCTTTAGCTGTTCTCCTGGCACCTTCCGCTCGTGGTCGCGAAGGACGATGTTCGGAGCCTTTGAGGGCTCCGACACATCATGATTTCAGAGCTTACGCCGAGACGGGCGTGGCGGTGATCCCGCGCGTTGAAGATGACATCGTGATCGGGCCGAGGGGTTCGGTTAAGGTGATGGTCGCGACGAGGCCGGTGGACTTCCGAAAGCGCGCAGAGGGGGCGCCATGGTGCGCGAGAGATGGGTTAGGCGGGGCCAGCCTATGGCACCAGGGCGGCAGTTCAAACCGAACTTGCCTAATCTAGGCGCTCTTCGATCTGTCGTTGGTCAGGGTCGCCGCAATCTGACGCCCGGATGATTGCCGTTCGTGAATTCCACCCCCTCCGCCTCAAGAACGGCACGGATTTTGTCCTGGGTTTCAGCAGACACTGCAGCGACGTGCTCACTGTCGCTCTCACAGCGTTTTACAGTAGGAATAGAAACGCCAGCCCGCGTGGCAAGCTCCGATTGTGATAGGCTGATCAAAGCTCGGGCCGCCCGCATTTGTGCTGCTGTCACCAATTTCTGTTGATCCCTTTAGATCATTGCGCTATGATCCAAAGGTATCAGTGGATACCCTTGGCCGGTTGTCGAGGGTGCGGCTAGACGCAGTGTTGACGCACCGTGCCTAGCCTGACCACGCCAAAGCTGTCTGGAGCTCGGATCATGGCTGATTCCGACAATACCACGACTTTGCCTTTCGTCATCGACCGGCAAGGCGATAAGCCGAACGGTCCCGAACGGCAAGCAATAGACGCGGCTTTAGGCCTCTGGAGCGAGTGGCGACAAGCTCGATATGCCTCATTGCTATTGTGTCGGGTGCAGCAACGTTTGGAGGCACGAATGATGGCCAATACCGGAATTCCGGTATTGACCTCAGGCAAATCCTTGTCTTGGCGGATGTCGGTGGCCGCGCCGGGGGGGAGTGCCGAGTATGCGGTGGCTCGCGAGGCAGAGGTGTTTGCCATGACCGAGGCACTCAAATTTCAGGATGCTATCCCCGGCGTTGCAGCTCTGTCGCTCGCTGGGATCATCGCAAAGCTGGAGATGATTGTTGGCGCCGACCGGGACATCGGCGACCCGACGGATTTCCCATGGCCGCACATTGCGTCCGTATTGCGCGACCTCACGGCACTTGCGGGCGATCTGCCAGCCTATCGACCGGACCGCACCATTACCCGTGCTGACGTGACGCGACATTGGAACGAAGCCATCAAGCTCGTGACGGCGCTTTCGGACGAGGATTCCCAGCGGAATGCGCCAGTTTTGTGAACTTCTCGTGACGTGCTCCCCGTCTTGTCCGCGTCTATAAGTTAGCCCCGTTCACGTTGTGATCCTTGACGGATCGGGTTGCATATTCACGCGGGATGAGCCCATCGAGGCTCGTGTGTGGGCGATTCACATTGTAGTCGATCCTCCATTCTTCAATGCTGTTGCGGGCGTGCCGATAGCTGGTGAAGAGCCGTTCGTTGAGGCACTCATCGCGTCGCCGACCATTGAAGCTTTCCGCGAAGCCATTCTGCATCGGCTTGCCCGGTGCGATGTAGTGCCATTCGATATGGGGGTCTTCCTGCCACGCCAGGATGGCATTCGAGGTCAGCTCGGTGCCATTGTCCGACACCATCATGCAGGGGTAGCCGCGATGCTCGGCGATGATGTCGAGTTTCCCGGGCGACACACGTCACCCGAGATCGAGTTGTCGACGACGGTCGCCAGGCACTCCCTGCTGAAGTCGTCGATGACGCACAGAATCCGGAAGCGGCGGCCATCGGTCAGCGTGTCGGAGACGAAGTTGAGGCTCCAGCGCTGGTTGGCGCCCTGCGGTATCGCCATCGGCGCCCTGGTGCCCAATACCCGCTTGCTTCCACCGCGCTTGCGCACCGTCAGCGGCTCCTCGCGATAGAGGCGATAGAGTTTCTTCCAGTTCACCGCCACACCTTCGCGCTTCAGGAGAAGGTGCAGCCGACGGTAGCCAAAGCGCCGGCGTTCAGCGGCCAATTCCCGCAGCCGCTTGCGCAGGCCTGCATCGTCCGGCCGGCTCGAACGGTAGCGGTAAACCCGCGGCTCCATGCCGACGAGCCCGCAAGCCAGGCTCTGCGAATAGCCCTTGTTCTCGATCGCCCAGGTCACGGCAGTCCTCCTCGATCCGGGCGTCGGAAGTTTTTTCCGAGCATCTCGCGCAAGGTCGAGACGTCGAGCATGGCGTCGGCCAGCAGACGCTTCCGCTTGCCGTTCTCGTCTTCGAGGCTCTTCAGCCGCTTCGCTTCCGATACGTCCATGCCGCCATACTTCGAGCGCCACTTATGGAAGGTCGCGTCGCTCACACCGTATTTGCGGCAAAGTTCCGTCGCCGAAAGCCCAGCCTGATGCTCCTTCAAAATGCCGATGATCTGCTCGTCGGAAAATGTCGATCGCTTCATTGCCTGTCCCCTCATCCGAGAAACAGGCTAACCTCAAACCATGGACAATTCAGGGGAGCACGTCAGACGACACGGAACAATAAGGGACGATTTTGATTTTCACTCAGGAAGAAGTCAATAAAATCAATATCTATAGGATGTCATCCGGGCCCACTTACCCCTTTGGGGGATAAAGAATGTCAGCTTGGCCCGAGGTAACGACCCAGAACATTCAAGGCGATTCTACATTGCGTAAGGACGTTGCTCGGGCCAGACAGTGGCCATGAACGTGATACCTATTGTGATACCTATTGTGATACAAATCAAGCACGGAAGAAGAAAAAATACAACAAAACCAATATCTTAAATGGTCTGCTGATCCCAGCCAACGGTACCATCGGGCTATTCGCTAAATCGCTTATTTTGCTGACGAATTTCCGATTGTCGCTTCTGTCCACCTTCCAACGTTTACCGCTCCTCGACCTGGCTTCCCCACACATAGCTCCGTTACATGAGGCCGGAATGCCTGCGATCGATGCATGCGGTAAACGGCGGCAACGGCGTGCATACAGGACGGTTTGCGGATCAGATCACCGCTTCGAGCTTTTTGCAGCCGTCAAACGGTTGTCGCTCGTTCAGTTGATACGGCAATTTCAATAGCCGGCGGGTTAAGGGGCGGCCCAGCAGGCGCGGGGGTGACTTGGACAGCCGCTGGGCCTGACCAGCGTTTTGGGCGGCGCTGGCTAGAACGACCTTTAGTCCCCATTCATGAAATTGCTAATTTAGCCAAAAGGATGCTTTGTTGTGTCAGTCTCGGCTCGGCCAAGGCTACTTGAATTCCTGCGCAAACAATGAGCGCCAGCAGCCAAGGTTTGTGCCTTGGATTACGTCTGACTAATGCGTGTCGCGCAAAAGTGTGCAGCGGTTTTGCGATAACGACATGCATGAAAACAAAGCCCTAAAGCGCGTCGCCTGAATCCGCTTCAGCGCGACGCACTTTTAAGTCGCGTCCTGCCTATATCGCCGTGCACGCAGCGTGGGCAATGCGTTCTCTGACAAATAGACCAGAGCCGACCCAGCGATCCATTGTCACGGCCAAGCTACCCGCCGCGTTCCGCATGACGAGGGAACCGTCAAGTCAGGCGTAGACCTGCCTAAGCGAGGACTTGCCTACTTCCGAAACCGGCAGCGGGAAAGCTTCGACCTGTCCCCCGGTCTTGTCCAGATACTGCATCAACGCCGTGACCAGGTGGTAGAAGATGCTCGCGGGGACCTCCGTCGCCACTGACCTTCCGCGCTCATCAATCCTGTCGACCCATAAGCCAAGCGGTGCGGGATCGATATGCCATCTGAAGAGCCGGGCGACGCGCGCTTCGATCTCGGGTTTCAAATCAGGCCCGCCAATACCATCAAGGGCAACTGCCGCCTTGATCGCCTCGCATTGCGGCCAGCTTCGCGAAAGCCGGTCGAGGGGCAGTCCGTGGCGCGAGACGGCTGCATAGGCCAGACCCGTGGCCCGGTTCAAACCGCTGGCAACCGCCGAGGAATAGAGCTTTCTCGCATATGCTACCAAGTCCTTCTGGCCGCTCGCCCGCGCGAAATCGACGAGGAGAGAGGCCCATTCGAAATGGTGCCCTGGTTCGGTCCACTGTCCATCGTCCCCCGGCAACGGCAGCCAATCGACGTCGAAGCGTTCTCCAACTGTCCAGCTCTCCTGGTCGAAGAAATGGCATCGGAAGAGATCGATGACGCGTGCCGCGCGACGCAGATATGCGCGCTCGCCCGTGACCCCATGCCAGGCAAGGAAGGATTCCAGCATGTGCATGTGCGGGTTCGAGAACCGCGCCCCGCTCCAGACGGGGCTCTCGAGGAAGCCGTTCAGGCTGCCGTCCTCGAGATGCGTGTCGATGAAATGAAATGTCTCTTGTGCAAGCCGCAGGGCGTCCTGGTGGCCGCATCGATGAGCATGGGCAAGCGCCAGCAGCACGCAGGCTTGGTCGTAGGCATCCTCCGCCGGGTCAGCCACGCTGCCGTTGCAATTTAGGGTGCGTACCCAGCCGCCGCGGTCGGTGCGACCGTATTTCGCGATGAAGTCGATTCCGTGGTTGATAAGTTTGTCGGCGGGTCCAGGCCAACCGCGTTCCTTGGCCACCGCGAAAGCGTAGATCTGACGAGCCATCGTCCGCGTGCGCTTGGGCTTGCGTAGCGGCCTCGCGTCAAAACCGAGCGACTCATGGAATCCGCCATACACGTCGTCAACGCCTGCAGTGGACCACACCGGCAGGGTTTCGTTGAAAAGCCAGTGCTCGACGCGCTTGCGCCATGACCCGCTGACGATGACCCGGTCTTCCGACGCTGTTAACTTGGTCTCGAGTCGTCCGCTCTTCTCCAACTGTTCGACAACCTTCTTGACGTTCTGACTGTGGCTGACGGGCGCGACGAATACCGCGTCTGGCGTTGCCACCACGGCCACATCCTTCATTCCAATGACGGTCAGCAGCCTGCCCTGGCTTCGAAGGTAGGAGCTGCTGCAGTCCATCGCGACGACGTCCCCCATCACGACGTTGCCGTCGCTGTCGGTCGGGCTGGCTTCGAGCAGCGACTGCCACGATCCAAGATCATTCCAGCGGAAGGAGGCCGTAACCATCGCGGTATCGTGGGCATGCTCCATGACGGCGTAGTCGATCGAGGTCGATGGGACAGCCGAGTAGAAACTCTGTGGCAGGTAGATGCCCGAAACGTCGTCCCGTGCGGTCTTATGGGCCCGTTCGGCGCTGTCCCAGATGTCTGGCCGGAACTCGAGAAATGCTCGCCGCATCGTGTCTGCTCGAAACAGGAAGATGCCGGCGTTCCAATAGAACCTTCCCGACGACGCATATTGGCGAGCTGTCTCGGCATTGGGCTTCTCGACAAAGCGCGCAACGGCGGCCACGCCGTCGGCATTTGCCGCAACCTCGATGTAGCCGTACCCGGTTTCCGGATGTGTCGGCTTGATGCCGAATATGACAAGGCGTCCTGACTCGGCCACAGGCCGGCCCACCTCGACCGTTTCCCAGAATTGCGCCTCGGTTGATATCTCATGATCGGAAGGGACCACGAGCACAAGCGCGTCGCCGCCATGCTCGAAGATCGTTTGCAGGGTGGCTATGGCGACTGCCGCGGCGGTATTGCGGCCAACCGGCTCGAAAATCGGTCTGCCGCCGTCCAAGCCGAGTGGACCGATGTCGGAAATAACGCGATCGGCATGCCGCTCGGACGCTATCAGGTAGATTGGGGTCTCACCTCCGGGCCGGGCCTTGAGACGCCGGACGGTCTTCGCAAGCATGGATCCGTCGCCGGAAAGGTCGTGGAATTGCTTGGGATTGTCTTCGCGCGAGAGCGGCCAAAGCCGTGAACCAACGCCCCCGCTCATGACAAAACATACGATCCGGCCCGGCATGGTCCAGTTCCTCTCAGAATGTCTGATTGTAGGCGCCGATTTCTGGATTGCGGCACAGGACGGAATCGAGAGCCCGGAACGCCACGGAATGACCGCGGAAGTCATGGACGATGTCAGGGCCTACGCCCATTCGATGGATCATGGTGCCGGGCCCCATGCCGAGCGCCTGTACCTCCATCAAGTTGCGCTCGGGCCCTTCCTCGGAGCCCGGATGCCCGAACCACCAACGCGCGTCGTATTCGCGGAAGCCAGTGGCCCTGATGAGAGCACTGGTTTCGAAAGCGACTATGTTCGACTTGGCCTGGCCGACTATGTTGAGCGTCACGGTTTCTGATCCGCAATTGCGTGCGGTACGATCCTAACATGCAGCCGGGCCCAGGCTCTCTTCATGAATTGGGGGTAGCCCAAATGCCCCGGTTCACACCCCCTCATACAATTGAAGCATGCCTGCCGACGGCCGCAAGGATGTCTCGTGCGCTTTTTAACGGTCTCGCAGCGCTTCCTGCTTGTATTTCGCCAGCGGCGAGAGAAAGTAGCCGATGATACTGCGCGCGCCGGTCTTGATCTCGATCGTCACCGCCATGCCCGGACCGAGCTTGACGAGCTTGTCGTCCACCTGCATGTACGCACGGTCAAGCGAAACGCGCGCGGCATATTCCAGTTCCTGACCCCTCGGCTCACTGTCGCTCTGCTCTGCGCCCGATACGCGGTCGTTCGAATCGCTCTGCCTCTCGCGAGGTATGGCGTCCGGTGACACGCTGAGCACTTCTCCATGAAGAAGCCCGTAGCGGGTGAAGTTGAATGTGTCGACCTTGATTTCCGTCTTCTGTCCCGGGTGGACGAATCCGATATCTCGGTTGGAGAGCATGGCTTCGATTTCGAGATGGCTCTCGCTCGGAACCACCACGGCCAGTGGCTGAGCAGGCGTAACCACGCCTCCCACCGTGTGAATGGCGAGTTGTTGCACGACGCCGTCGACCGGCGCGGTCAATCGTTGGAGCTTCGTGCGCTGCTCTGCCTTGATCTCCTCCTGCTCGGCACTCTCAACCCTTTGGTCGGCTTTCGCGAGTGCGTCATAGGTCGCGCGCCGATACTCCGCGGCGGTCTTTTCCTTCGTCTCCCTTAGCACCGCGATGGCTGCATCGGCTTCGCGCAGCCGGCTCTGCTGCAGGTTGAGATCCTGCTGAAGGCTGACCAACTCCTGATACTCGGAGAGATAGTCGACCTTCGAAGCAAGCGCGTTGTCGACGAGCTTCTTGCGAATGTCGACTCGCTCCTGCAGCACGGGCGTCGTCGCCTGGAGCTTCGCGACGCTTGCCAAGGTAGTCGATCGTTCTGCTTCCCTCTGATTCTGCTGGCGCTCGATCTCCGCGAGCTTGGCGTTCTGTTCGGCGACCTGACTGATCAGAAATTGACGATGCATCTCGATCTCCCCGGCGCCCGCGCCCTGCGGCGGCCGGAAGGCCGCGAGCGGATCCTCCGCGAGCGCCGCGCGCAGCCGGGCGACGTCGAGTTCGGCCGAAAGAAGATCGCTCTTCTGGCGCTCCTGGTCGGCTTCCGTCATGGTCGGGTCCAGCTCGATCAGCACGTCGCCGGCCTTCACGCTCTGTCCATCGCGTACGTTGATGGCGCGGACAACGCCCGTCTCGAATGGCTGAATCAGCTTGCTGCGCCCGTCTGGCACGATCTTGCCCGTTGCGGTTGCGACGATATCGATGCTGCCCAACGATGCCCACACCAGCGCGACGCAGAAGACAGCGACGATGCTCGCCGCGATCGCGCGGCCGATCGGTGACGGCGGCGTTTCGGTGATTTCGAGCGCTGCCGGCAGGAACGCAACTTCGTGCTCCCGGCGGCGAACTTGGGCTCTCGGAAATGGGACGATGTTTCGGCTAGCGGACGTCATGGATGCCAGCTTGCAGATAGTGGAGGTTTGCGTAGCGCCCGTTCGAGCGGATTAGGTCATCATGGGTGCCATCCTCGACGATGCGTCCATGCTCGATCGTGATGATCCGGTTCGCGTGGCGCACGGTCGAGAGCCGATGAGCGATGACGAAGACGGTTCGGCCGGCAGAAATTCGTTTCATGTTCTGCTGAATGGCGCGCTCGCTTTCGTAATCCAGGGCGCTGGTCGCCTCATCGAGGATGAGGATGCGCGGATCGGTAATGAGTGCCCGGGCGATTGCGACACGCTGGCGTTGCCCGCCGGAAAGACTGCTGCCGCGTTCGCCCACGATGGTGTCATAGCCCTCGGGCAGCTCCAGGATGAAATCGTGAGCGCCGGCAAGCGAGGCCGCTGCAATGACGCGCTCCATGGGCATAGCCGGATCAGCGAGCGCGATGTTCTCGCGAATGGATCGGTTGAAGAGCACGTTCTCTTGCAAGACTACGCCGATCTGGCGTCGAAGCCAGGTTAGGTCGACCATCGCCAGATCGACGCCATCGACCAGCACGCGTCCACTCTCCGGCACATAAAGCCGCTGTATCAGCTTGGCGATGGTGCTCTTGCCGGAGCCCGAGGAGCCCACGATGCCGATGACCTGACCGGACTCGACGCTGAACGATACATCGTGCAGCACCTCGGGGCCGTCGACTCGGTAGCGGAAAGTCGCGTGCTCGAATGTCACCTGCCCGCGGATCGCCGGCAGTGCGGCGCGGCCAGGATTGAAGCTTGGCTCGGGAATGGTGTTGAGGATATCGCCGAGACGATCGATCGACAGGCGGGCCTGATGGAAATCCTGCCAGATCTGCGCGAGCCGCAGCACAGGCATGCTCACGCGCGCGGCCAGCATATTGAATGCGACGAGTTCGCCGACGGTCAGGTCGCCGCCGATCACGAGCTTGGCGCCGAAGTAAAGGGTTGCGGCGACGACCAGCTTGTTGATCATCTGCACCGCCTGGCTCGCCGTATTGTTCAGGCTGAGCACGCGGAAGCTTGCGGTCACATAGGCGGCGAGCTGTTCCTCCCAGCGGCGCTGCATCTGCGGCTCGACCGCCATGGCCTTCAACGTCTCAACGCCCGTGACGGTCTCGACCAGGAAAGCTTGGTTCTCCGAGCCGCGATCGAACTTCTCATCAAGGCGCCGGCGAAACAGCGGCGCAGCTCCTGCGGAAATGCCGATGTAGAATGGGAACGACGACAGGACGATCAGCGTCAACGGAGTCGTGTAATAGAACATCACCGCAATGAAAACGACGGTGAAGACGAGATCGATGACAAGCGTGAGCGCCGAGCTCGTCAGGAACTGCCGGATATTCTCGAGCTCGCGGACGCGTGCGACCGAATCCCCGACGCGGCGTGTCTGGAAATATGCGATCGGCAACGCCATCAGGTGACGAAACAGCCGGGCGCCGAGTTCGACGTCGATGCGGTTCGTCGTGTGCGCGAACAGATAGACGCGCAGCGTGCCGAGAACAGTTTCGAAAACGGTCAGCGCGATAAGGCCCGCGACCAGGACGTCGAGCGTGCTCATGCTTCGATGCACGAGCACCTTGTCGATGACCACCTGGAAGAACAGCGGCGAGATGAGGGCAAAGATCTGAAGGAAGAATGACGCGATCAGCACTTCGCCGAGAAGATGGCGGTACTTGTGGACCGCGCCGAGAAACCAGCCGATGTCAAACCGCCGGGACAGGTCCGTCAGGGCTGCGCGCCGGGTCATCAGGATGATGTCGCCGTCCCAGATGGACTCAAGTTCGGCCCGGGTCATTGTAATGGGTTGCGGCGACGATGGGCGCTGAACGAGGAGCTTGTCGTCGACGACTTTGCCGAGGATCAGGAATCCACCGTCCCGAAGCACGGCGATTCCCGGCAGCGGAGTAATCGCAAGCCGATTCCAGCTCGTCCTCTGTGCCCGAGCCTTGAGTCCGAAATCTTTTGCACAGCGCAGGACTTCGGTAACACCCACTCGCGCCGCGCCCATGCGATGCCGGATTTGGTCAGGCTCGGCCGCGATGCCATGGCAACGCAGCAATATCGCCAAGGCGATGAGCCCTGAGTCATCGCCGCTCTCAGATGCAGTGCTCGCCGCCTGGGCGGCCTTATCGCCTTGATCGGCGAAACGAGCACGCATCAAGATATCGCAGGCGCGCCGTGCCAGATCACGCCCACGGCCAATAAGGGCATGAAGCGCCCGCTGCGCAATGCTCTGTGATCCAGCCAAGATCAAACGGCCGTCCCAAATTGCTTCGAATTCCGCGCGGGTGATCAGCTTCGCATTTGACGAGGGCGGATGCAGCACAACCGCGCCTTTGTCGCTGACCTTTCCGAGAAGCAGAAATCCGCCATCATGCAGTGAAGCGATGCCGGGCAACCGGATACCCGCAAGTTGTTTCCACCGTGTCTTGCGCGAACCGACCTTAAGCCCGAACTCTCGGGCGCAACGAAGCATCGCGCGGATGCCGATTGCACCGCCGCCGCCACAGCGATCGCGGATCTGGTCGGGCTTAGCGTTTACGCCATGAAAGCGAAGGAACAGAGCCAAGGCTCGAAATCCAAAGTCTGCGGCGTGGGCATTCTCGTTCTGCATCGCCATTCCGGCTTAACCCTTCGCGGATACGCGTCCGCGTTCGATGTTCCTTCTCAGCACAAACTTGACGGTGCCGCACCCAGGGGCTTCAGCCCCTGGGTGCGGAGGCGATCAATGTTGCGGTCTGGTCAGGTACGAGTCGTGATTCCAGTTGGCTCCATTCGACAAGGACGCCACGATCTGACCGGGGTCGACGTGGCCCGAGTGGCCGGCCAGGTACTGGTTCAGCACCGCAAAACTCTGGCTTGCCAGGGACGCCGTGGCTGTGCCGGTCGCAAGCGGATGATCCGCCATGGCACTGTTTCGCGGCGCAAAGGTCGTAGTGGGGCCGGCGACCAGGTTCTTATGCTCGTGCAGCAGCGCAAGGCCCCGGGTTGCCGAGGACCCTAGCGACGTAGCGGGAGCATGCTCATGATCCGTCTGGGCGATCACCCGCGGCGAAGTCGTGGTGGCCGCAGGCCGAGGATCCGTTACGGCGATGGTCCGCGGCGAGGCTGTCGCGACGGCGCCGGTGACCGGATCCTTCGCCGTTGCAGTCAGCGTGAGTGTCGCCACCGGATGAGCCGCGCCCTTATAGTTCGATTGCAGCGTCAATCCGCTGTCGACCTGCGCGGCCGTCAAGGTGATGTTCTTGCCGGCAAACGTCTTGCCGTCGAGTTTGTCGGTGATCCTCTCGTACCTCGGCAAGCCCGTCACCTTCACGGTCACGACATCGTTGGGGTCGGTCGTTGTCACCTTGACCCCTAGGTCGACCGTACCGCCCAGCCCGCTCACGTTGAGCGTGGGATCCGCGATGGTGAGGACCGGCGCGATCGATGGTGGTGTGGTTGGAGTGGCTGGGGTCGTTGGCGTCGTTGGCGTTGTGGTTGGGGTCGATGGGGCTGTCGATGACGTCGCGACATGGAGACCGGAGAACGTCTTCACCGCGCGCGCAAGATTAGCAGCGACACCGCTCGCGTCCTTGATGCTCGCACCGTTCGGCAGATTGACCCCGGTGATGGCGAGCGCCGAGGTATTGGTGTCCGTCGACGCGACAGTTGTGCGAAAGTTGAGCGCGCCCGTTCCGGAGCCGCCCACATAGGTGGCGGTCGCGCCATTGTTGAGAGATAGCGTCGGCGTGCCCGATACCGCCACTGCCTCGTTGAAGCCGAGTGTCAGCGTGACCGCGTCTCCAACGTGCTCGGTACCGGTTCCCGGCGAGGCTGTGGCCTGCGTCACCGCCGGCAAGACCGGATCGATCTGGAGACCGGAGAACGTCTTCACTGCGCCCGAGAGATTCGCCGCAATACCAGATGCATCCTTGATGCTCGCGCCGCTCGGAAGATTGACTCCGGTAATGGCGAGCGCCGAGGTATTCGTGTCCGTCGGCGCGACGGTGGTGCGGAAGGTGAGCGCGTTCGTGCCCGAGCCGCCGACATAGCTGGCCGTTCCGCCGTCATTGAGCGACAGTGCAGGCGTACCCGTGACGGTCACCGCCTTGTTAAAGCCGACCGTCAACGTGATGGCATCGCCGGTATGCTCGATCCCCGTTGCCGGTGAAGCGGCGACCTGCGTCACTGCCGGCTGCGTCACCGCCGGCTGGGTCACTGCCGGCTGCGTCACTGCCGGCTGGGTCGTTGACGGCGTCGTGGAGGTTGACGATATCGTCTGGGGACTGACATTGGCACCCGTGACGGTGTCGCCGCTGCCCGCTTTTTGATAGAGCTGGACCTGGTCGATCTGCATCTGCATCGACGAAGGGGTCGAGCTATCCAGCGCCGTATGCCATCCGGACGCGTTCGAATTCGCGACCCCATTGTTCATCATCAATTGCATCGGTTCATCCGGGATCGCGACCTGTGCGCTGGTCACTTGCGCCATCTGCTTCCCGTCGAGATACCAGGTGATCGATTTGCCAGGATCCCAGTAGATGCCGTAGGTGTGGAAGCCGGCCGTGAGGTCGATGCCGCTGTCGATGGTGTCGCCGACCCACCCTGACGGCCCGTGGAGGTGCCAGGAGAAATTCTGGTCCGCCGGTCCCGAACCGGTAAATCCACCCTCCTGTATATCGAGCTCGAAATTGTCGCCGCTGCCCGAGCCATTGCCGGGCATCAGCCAAAGGCCCGGCCATGCGCCGTCGCCGCTCGGCGCCTTCATACTGATCTGAAGGTAGCCCCCGTTGAATTCGAAGTTGCCGTAGCTGCTGACGGCGCCGGACGTGACCGGGAATGTCTGTGCCGTCCCCCCCTGATTGACACCGCTGATGGATTGTCGGATCGCCGTGAGATCCAAGGTCCCGTTGCTCACGGACACCTGGCTCGGCACATCGTAGTCGGCATTATACGGGCCGCCCGGCGTACTTCCTCCCGACCCGTTGGTATTCCATGGCCAGCCGTTGGCGGCTTTGCTTGTGATGTAGGTGTGCCAATCGCTGCCGAGCGCCGTACCGGAGAAGTTTTCCTGATAGACGAGGTCGCTAGAGGCAAAGCCTACGGGTGCGGAGAGAGCCATTCCGTGATCCTTCTTTGGCGTTGAAAACAGAGAATTCCACTGCCGCGCATCGCCAAGTGCGCGACATGTCGCATGTTCGCAGCTAGGCAACGAACTGATTTCAAGCTCGCAGCCAGGCAACGCGAACGGATTTCAAACTCGCAGCTAGACAACGCGGACTGATTACAAAGTAGCGGAGATTTGGATGTCCTCGCCCCAGACATCCTGGTCGAGCGAGCTCAACGTTGAACCCACCATCGAAGGCGACTTTTGTCGACGGAAATGCTCGTCAGGCGCTCGCCTTTGAGCCCATAAACGGTGTCGCTACCAACGCGCGAAAGGAGTTCAACGGTTTGAGCCGCAGCCGGATAAAAGTTGAGCGCATCCCTCTCGGCGGACGTGCCACCGAGCGTGCTATCTAGTATAAGCACAGCAGTTCCTTAGTTCATTGCGTCTTTTTTTGTTTTCATTCCACCCGCGCCCCTAAGCAAACACAGGCATTTCCGCATTCTAATTTACGCACGCACACCATCTGTACCAGCGTGAATTGATCACTTGAGGACGATGTACGTGACATGAGCGACCATACTACCATTTGCGGCGAGAATGAGGCTCGGTGCGGTATTGTTAACACATTCCTAATGTAACTTATAAACACATCCTAATATAGAAAGTGATCGAACGGCCGCACCGAGACAGCCTTCCGGACGCCCTACCAAAACCGTGTCCGTCCGCTGAGATGTCGCGCTCGCTGGGCGCCCGTTGGTTCGAGCGGGCCGTTCGCATTTGAGGTCGTCGAGAGGGGTGGGCGGGATTGTCTTCCGATGCTGCATGGCGGACGAGCCGTCGAGCCTATTGCTGGAGCTGCCGACCCGGATGTTCGACCACCGTTGGCGCGCCGATGCGCTTGGCCGAGGTCAGCCGTTGCGGCGTTGATCACGCTCCAGTCTCTACACGTGTTGCCGAGCGACGTCGCCAACACACAGCGGCGATGCCCGCGTCATCCGCTTTCAATGATCGAAGGCGGAATGCCTGGCACCGTTATCGGGCGCGGTCTCTATAGCGCTGGACAGCCGTTCAATCGCAACGCCAACGATGCCTCATCGACATCGTGTTTTTCAAGATCTGAACAGCGCCAAGACGTGCAACCGCATCCAAGGGGAGAGTGCGATCGCTTGGGTGGCTTGTTGAAATGGCTGGAACGTGGCGCTACGGCGCGAGGGCGCTTCGTCGCCCCGGGACCGCCCCGCGGATTGTCAAATTTGAACCGCGCAACCAATCGCCAAAGCTCCACCTCATGGCCCTCTGCTAACCGCCTGGCCTGCTCTTTCGCCGCAACGTCGTCTATGCAGGCAAGGTTGATCCCGCCCTTGAACTGGCCGCGTTCGTCCAGAACGTAGAGCCGATAGTGCTGCATCGCTTGTTCTCGATCAGGATTGCCAGTTCGTCTCGGCGCCAGTTCCATTTGTATTGAGACCTCCAGCAGCGCGGCGCTGTTGTCGCCGATCGCTCCACTTCTGTGTACTTGCAGAACAAAGACGCTGCATAACGACATGCCCGAACATAGAATGTATATCTTCCGCTAGTTGCATGTCATTCACATTGACCCAAACCACGTGTTGGGCGATCTGCCGGAGTGTTCCTCCGCCATATCCACAAAGCCCTAACGTAACTGCGCCATGATCATTGGCGTATCGAACAGCGCGCAAAACGTTTTCTGAGTTTCCGCTTCCCGAAATTGCGATAACCAGGTCGCCCTCGTTCAGGATGTTCTTCAGCTGCTCGACGAACACATCTTGGAAAGAAACATCGTTCGCGTACGCGAATGTGAGGCCCACATTGTCGACCAGCGTTCGGCCACGAAAAGGAAGCTTCGTAGAGAGATAGATGCTCTTATTCCAATCCGTAATGAAATGTAGCGCCGTGAGTGAACTGCCACCATTTCCAAGCGTGATTATCTGCTTGCCGTCCTCTTGTGCCTGCGCGACCAAGGCCACTGCATTATCGAAGCTTTGGTGGTCTAACGAAGCCAGGACGATCTCGAGTTTCTTGAAATAAGCTTGAGCGCTGCCGTCAAGATTTTTTGGGTTGGCTCGGATGTCGGTTGATTGAGCACTGCCGCCAAAATGTTTCATTGGGTGGCCTCCGATGTTGGTTGATAATGAACGATGCGACTACCGGCGAAGTCAAACTTCACAGGAAAGTGCTTTAGCTCCCCGAGAGCCACTTTGATTGCGTCGTGGCGGTCGAGAGGCGCGAAGAACAGGAGAAAACCTCCTGCGCCTGCTCCGAGTAGCTTGCCGCCCGTGGCACCTGCCCGTAACGCAGCTCGGTACCAGCCATCGATCGCATCGTTCGTGATTTCTTCGGAGAGGCTCTTTTTTAAGAGCCAGTTCTCGTGGAGGATTTCGCCGAAGGCGTTGAGGTTACATCGATGCAGTTCATCACGAAGGCGGTACGTGAGCTCGACCATCTGCCTCAGCGCTTTTCGCTTGTCCGGTGCCCTTGCGATGCCCTCCGATTGTCGGACGAGAATGTCTGACGCGCTGCGCGTCATGCCGGTGTAAAACACAAGAACTTGCTTCTCGATGGAAGCGATAAAATCACGTGGGCATATCAGCGGCGACACCGAGACGCGATCATCAGAGTGAAACTCGATAAGATTCAACCCGCCGAAGGCGGCGGCGTATTGATCTTGCCTTCCAATGGGCGCGCCACAAAGTTCGATCTCTATGCAACAACTGTCAGCACCGAGCTTTGCCTTCGAAACATACTGCCCCCGAAACGCGTTCAGCGCATGCAGAAGGCCAACAGTAAAAGAGCTCGATGATCCAAGTCCTGTTCCCATCGATGGAATATCGGCGATGGTTGTTATCTCGACACCTCCGCGAATCCCGAGGTATTCCATCGTAGCTCTTACAATTGGGTGCTGGATATTCTCGACGCTCTCTACCTCTTCTGTTTTTGAGTAGGCGATTCGAGTGCCGTTATCGAACTTACGGTTCACGTTAACGTAAACGTACTTGTCGATCGCAACGCTTAGGACGGCGCCACCCTCCTGCCGATAGAAGGCAGGAAGATCGCTGCCACCTCCCACAAAGCTGACTCGAAGTGGCGTCTGACTGATAATCATCCGACCGCCTCAATCAGCTCGATCGCCCGCAATCGGACGCAATGATTGGCACTCGTTCGCGATGCCAGCACGATCGGTGCCTCATCCTCCTGGCGCGAACGGTAGATACTCGCTGCAGCCTCTCGATCCACACCTCGCCGCGAGTATTCTCGCGTTACTCGGCACCTCCTCAGCTCCTCATCGATATCGACGAAGAACGTGTGTGCACGACTGGGCAAAACCACATCGGAGAGCGAGAGAGCGACGGCCCCTTCCACGATCAGGACGGTTTCCGGAGAAATGGTTATCTTTTCTGATTTCGGATGCGATATGCGGCCCAGCTTTTCGTAGTAGGGCAGATCGTGCGTCTCGCGAGAACGAACTCCCACCAAGCGGCTTAGAACCTTCCTGATCTCGCTCACATCATAGCGACCCATCACCGTTGGTTCGCGATTGGCGACGGACCGTATCCAGCGATCAAGAGCAACGACCTGCGCATCAAAGCCGCGCCCGCGAAGAACCTCCGCGATAGCGCTGGAAAGGACGCTCTTTCCGCTCCGGGAGAGGCCCCCCACGAAACAGACGTCCCCCGGCTTCACATGCGCGATCAGATCAGATGCTGTATCTATCAAGATCGGATGACCAGTGAGAATGAACTTGGCAGCCTCGAACAAGTCCGAGACGGTATAATCGGGCATTACATGATACTTGCTGTCCAACCCGCCTGCGCCCGTCTCGACTAGGATCGACCTGATGCCAGATCGTTTTGCGAGAGCAACGTCCGTAGAGGAATCGCCGATGATCCAGGACTGACTGCGATCGATATTGAATGTTTGGACCGCCTCATCAACCAACCCGGTAGAAGGTTTGCGGCAATTGCAGCGGACCTTCAGCGCTTCCACCTCACCGATGAAGCCGCGGTCTGGATGGTGCGGGCAGAAATAGATGGCATCGACAAAAGCTGCACGGCGGCCAAGCTCAGTCTCCATCTTGTTATGGATCATCCGCAAGTCTCGTACAGAGCAATCGCCCCTCGCCACAACGGGTTGGTTAGTGACGACGATTGTCCGGTATTCGGCCCGGTTGAAACTGGCGATCGCGGCCGCGGCCCCCTCAATCAGTTCGAAGCGTTCGGGACGATCGATGTGTCCATGGTCAACATTGATGCACCCGTCCCTGTCCAAAAAGACTGCTTTCTGCGGAGAGGTGAGTGAAGCCCGCGCTATGAGGCCCGATTCAAAGTCGGCGCAAACCTTGTCGAGTCTCGCCGGAGTTCCCGCGTCTTTTATGTACTCGGGGCTGCCATAGCTTCTGATTTCCGCGCCGGCCCGAAGCATTTCGGGAAACAGGTCCTTGCCGAAATCGAGCGGAGTTGCTGCCGCGCGCCAACGGAGAAGAGCTTGTTTTCGAATGTAGTAAAGAGCCGCGCTGACTTTGTTTGGATAATAGCAACCCGGGTCGCGTGGATATGGATGGAACGCGGTAACCACGCCGTCTTCCGACGTTTCTATCAGATCGGAATCATGCGGGTGATCATTCGGATGGGTGAAGACGGTTGCCGCCGCCTTGTGCTTTTCATGGAAGCACTTAAAGCGGGTCAGATCGATGTCGAGCATCGTGTCGCCGTAGATCGTAAGGAAGTCGTCGTCGAGCAGATCCAAAACGGCCAAAACTGCTCCAGCTGTCCCAAGCGGCGCACCGTCATCTATGCAACGAACGTCAATCCCCCAATTTTTGCGCTGATTGCAAAACTCCACGATTTGCTCGGCTGCGTGGTTCACCAGGATCAAGATCCTCTCAATCCCGTGTTGCTTGGCGAGGACGATTTGATGCTCAAGAAGTGGCTTGCCACCAATGTTGGCCAACGACTTAGGCAAATCACCTATCCGGCCCCTGAGCCGCGTCCCTCGACCACCCGCAAGTACAACGGCCTGGGCCTGCATCACGGGTGTCCTTCCTGCCGCACGATTTCTACGACGGCTTTTCGAACAGCGTCAGCCGAACCAAGCTGGGGCCGCCAACCGAGCGCACGGAGTTTTGCTATGTCATAGGAAAATCGGGGAACATCTCCCGTCCAACCGCGATCTTCAAATCCGTATTCGATCCCCGCGCCCGGTGCGACAGCCTCGACAGTCGTTTCCGCTATAAAGCTAACGGTTACCCCTTTGTCCTCAGGACCGATATTGTAGCAGCCAAGCCGCTCGGATGCGTTTGCACGCAAGTAGACAATCGCATCAATCAGATCATTGACATGAAGATATGCCTTCCGTTGCCGCCCCGATCCCAAAACATTCAGCTTGCTTGGTGAAACCCTTAACTTTCTGACGAAATCCAGAATGACACCATGTGTTGCTGGGACACCGATCACGTTCGGAAAGCGAAAGATCAACGCCCGAGCTAACCAGTTCTCGACGGCAGCGCTGATTAGCGCTTCCGACGCGAGCTTCATGGCACCGTAATTGGAAATCGGCAGCAGCGGCCCGACATCCTCTCTAATCGGAGCCTCCCCCAAATCGCCGTACACGGCTGAGCTGGATGCAAAAGCAAGGAACGGAACCCCCGCTTCCTTCATTGCGTCCAACACGTTGAACGTCGACAGAAAGGTATCGCGTAGATCAACAGAGGCATCGGCGATTCCCGCAGGAATGTCCGAATTGGCAGCCATGTGCCAGACTTCGGAAATCGGAATGCGTCTGTGACAATTCATAAAGCGGCTTCTCACCGCACCCGCGTCTGAGAGATCCACTTTCTCAAAAATAAACCTCTCATGCGTGAGAAGCTCGTTCAGGTTTTCGCGAGAACCGCGCGACAGGTTGTCAAAGCCAAAGACCGGATATCCACGATCAACAAAGATCTTTGCAAGCCTGCTTCCTACAAAGCCCGCAACTCCCGATACAAAAATAGCGCGCGATTCAGCCAATGGGATTGCGCCTTCCTCTAGTGCGCAAGCTTTCGCTGGGGCCGGGAGTTCGATCGAGCTGGGCGTTAAGCTCTTCGCTCGTCGTTAAGGTCATGCGTCTCATGCGTCTTTCTCAAGCATCGCATGGTTCTCTCCGATCCGCGATCATTCCTCAGGAGTAGCCCCATTTTGCAGATCCGGACTGAATCGCACCGCGCTTGCCTTTGCGGCGACGCCAACGACCATCCCAAGGACGGTCGAGGCGCTCTGTTCACGCGAAGCGCGTGCGCGGCAGTTCGCGCAGATGTCGACGCCGCGGATCCTTGCGATCGTGCCGAACCGCACAATTTCGCCGTCCGTGTCGCTGGCGCATCGAGACGGGTCTTCGATCAGGGATATCGACGCAACGTCCCTGATGAGGGTCGGTCGCGGCCCAGCGAGAAGCTCCGAAACTCGATTCCGAGCTGCTTGAGCTGTTCTACGCCGGGAACCTCCGCCGCCGGGTGAACAAGCCCAAGGATGGAGTCGGATCGGAAGGGCAGGGGGACATGCAGGGTCTCAGCTGCCTTTAGGACCCCACTGACGATCTGCCAGGGAACGGGAGCGGCGCGCAATGTTCTGCCTTGTGACGCTGCGATCTCTTGCATGAGCCTTCGAAACGGTACCGGTTCCGGATGGGCCAGCCCCACTGGTTCCGGCAGGGGCATGTCCGACTCGGCAATACGCACCATGGCGGCCGCCATATCCACTTCATGCACGGTGAACTGATGGGAACGTGCCCCGATGAGAGGTGTCATCGGCAGGTTGGTGAGCTTACGGAGCGCGCCTGCCATCCCGCCCCAACCGGGGCCGTACACCAGTCCGAGGCGGGTGGAGACACCTCCCAGGCCGCTGGCCGTGCGCTCGCAGGCCAGTTTCGCCTGACCGTACAACTGCCGGGTTCCCTTATACGCGGACATCGAGGAGATAAAAATGACCCGGCGAACCCCTGCGTCGGCGGCATTGCGGAGCAGGTGCTGCGAGCCGGACACATTGACACCCCACACTTCACCGGTGCTGACGAGAGTCAGGTCCCATGCACCGTGGATGAGCACATCCAGGTCGCTGAGAGCAGCCCCCGATGGCGGGCGCCTGATCTCGTATGGGCGCCACTCGGCGACGCCGGCGGCAGATTCGGAGGTCACCCGGTTCGAACGGGCGAAGCCGATGACCTCATGCCCTTCTTCGGCGAAGGCGGCGCGCAGGATGGTCCCGATATATCCGTTGGCTCCGGTGATACCGACCCGCATGGAACGCTCAACCCGTCAGCTGCATCGCTTCGCAGGCGATGCGATGGGAATTGGCCATCACAGTCAGGGTAAAGGTGGTAGCTGGAACATTCGGGAAAACCGATCCGTCGATGAGATGGATCCGGTCCCAGCGCGCCAGCCGCCCGAGGCGGTCTGTCGTCGCACGTCCGCAATCCGGCTCTCTGGCATGGGGAAAGCTGCCGCCAAAGTGGTAGCTCTTGGCCCCGCCCGACCACAGCATCTGCGGCGTGACTGGCCACAGGTCAAGGTAGGGTGCAGCCTTGCGGATCCGCTTAATTACGTCAGGCAGCATCGGAGGCACGTTCTTGCCCCTGACCTTGGCCTCGCTGAAGCCCTCCGAAGTGAGGGTGATCTGGGGTAGCTCATCAGGAGCTGCGGACACCTGGGCGCTGACCCGGACCTTGGGTGACGCCCAGGATGGCAAGTAGCCCAGGCCTACCGTCAACCGGCTCAGGAGCCGATCCGTTGCGAAGGCGGCAGCGCGGTGTTGGAGGAAGCCGGGAAGCGCATCTTGGTATGCCTGGTTGAACGGATAGAAGTGAATCAATGAGACATCGAAGCCCTCGTCGTCCTGGACGATGGCCATGGTGAATTGGTTGAGCGTGAACTCGCGCCTTGTGCGTGGGTCGGGGGTCGGCTTCATGGACATCATTGGAAGAACGAACTGGGCCGATTCCGAAAGATGTACCGGCTGGCCAGATCCGAGCGAGCCCAGGATCAGCCGGGTGGTCCCGATTGCTCCGCAGCCCACGAAGACCCGGTCGGCTGTGAATCGCCGGATCCGGCCGCTGGACAGCTCCCGGGCCTGCACGACGGCCGTGGCGCCCTCCTGGTCGACTCGCACCGCAAGCAGCCCGCTATGGTAGTCGATCCTCCCGCTGCGCCTGAAGCGATCGAAGCTGTGCGAGGCCGAAAAGATCAGCGACCGCGGGCACCCGGTCATGCATAGGCCGCAGGGCTGGCATTCGGGCGCCGAGAAGGCGAGCCGGGCGCGGCCTATCGTTATTCCAGCGGAGCGCACTCGATCGCGGTGCCTGTCGTAGTTGGCCAGGACCATCTGCGTGCGCGGCGCCAGCGGCGGAAGCGGGTCCGGGGATCCGATGAGCGGGAACCACTCCTCGAGATCGTCGGACTCTCCAGCGAAAGGAATGTGACCCAGGATCGTCCGATAGTGCTCTTCCATATCCGAGAAGTCGAACGGCCATCCCTTCAACGTGGCGGCGCTGAAGGGCATGATCTGGGCCCCCCAA
Organism: Mesorhizobium sp. B3-1-8; assembly: GCF_006439495.1. Lineage (NCBI taxonomy): Bacteria > Pseudomonadati > Pseudomonadota > Alphaproteobacteria > Hyphomicrobiales > Phyllobacteriaceae > Mesorhizobium > Mesorhizobium sp. B3-1-8. Next base: position 14,284 of record NZ_VFTK01000049.1, on the reverse strand, counting down.
ACATTGCTGAACCCCCCGTAGGCGCTTGATATGACAGCCGAGTTGACTCTACCCTCGGAGTGGACGCCGTCGAGCTGACCCTTGTTGGCAAAAGGGAAATCGGATCCGTAGCTTCTCTTTTCAGGCAGCGAATCGGATTGGAGCCGCTTGGGTTGCAGGCTGATCCGGCGGACGTCCTCCTCGTCCCAGTCGTCGACACGCAGCTTGGACAGCCTGGAGATCACCTCCTGCGTCTCCGCCTCCAGCACGGTGCCCGGATCGAACACGGTTATCTTCTCGTCCGGTTTCTCGGACAGCGCCAACACGGCGGCGGCTGCAGCCGGACCCGAACCAATGATTATCGAAGACGGCATCTACTTCCCGCGGCCACCGCCTTGCGCGGCTGTGTCCAGTATCTGCTTGGTTGCCTGTTGGCGCCGCCGGCGAAAGCGCCGCACCAGCTCGATCCGGCCGGCGACGTGGCCTGCCGCGGCCAGCCCCACGCCAGCGACTATTGCTGCGGACCGGGCCAGTCCGGCGGCGTCACCCTTGGCCGCTTGCAAAATCTCCCTCGGCACACCCTTGGTCAGCGCATGCCAGACGAAACGGGCCTCTGCACTCAGCGTGGCGGCGTCGCCCATCTGGGCAAAGGCCTCGACCTTCCCCTTGTTGACGAAGAAGCAGCGACGCCAGAAGTACTTCCAGGTCGCCCGTGAGGCGGGTACGAAGTGGCGGACGGTCGCCGCCGGTTCATAGATGACCGCGTCACTGCCCTTGATGTGCGCCACGCGGTGGCACATGTCCATGTCGTCGTGCCTGTCGGAATGGAACCCTCCCACCTGCTCGAGGAGGATCCGCCGCACCGACATATTGGCTCCTATGAGGCGGGCCAAAGGGCCTCGGCCGGTCGGAAGGCCATCATAAGCACATCCGAACACCCAGTCGAACTGCACAGGGAACCAGGCCGGGCGGCCGGTCTCGAAAACAGGTATGGGGCGCCCGCCGACGGCGCCGATGCGCTCATCCTGGTACGGGGCGGTGAGAATCTCGAGCCAGTCCTTGTCGGCCGCTGCATCGTCATCCAGGAACGCCAGGATATTTCCGGCAGCGGCTTCGGCTGCGGTGTTTCGGGCCGACCCCAGATGCCCGTCATGCTTGTTCTGGATCACCCGTACCGGGGGGGTGGATGCGGCGAAATCAGCCCACTGCGCGGCACAACGGCGAAACAAGGGCTGATCGACGCATAGGATGATCTCGCAGGGCTGCAAGGTCTGCTCCTGTGCCGAGGCCACCGACTGGAGCATCAGCTCCCATCTTTCCTCAGTGTAGGCACAGATAATCACCGAGATCGTGGGGGAAATCTGCCGACGCTCGCTGCCGACGCCATCCTCGGGCTGCTCGGTTCGCGATCCAGGCTGACCGGTTGTGGCAGCGGCAACGTCAGGTTTGCGGCGGGCGAGACCGATACTTGGCTTGCGGACGTGGCTTTCCTGGCCAACGCCGATCGGTGGACCCGATTGCGCAACACGCATTTAGGAATTCTCCCGACTTGAGCTGCCAATGTGTTCCCAAACTCTTCGATAAACCGGGCGATGGTCCGGCGGCGCACCGCCGCGGCGTCGTCGTTCAAATCGTCCGAACGATCGAGTGTGGTCGGCACAGATCACGACGCTGGCATCGCCTTCAAGCCGCCAATCCCAGATCGTAGCGACGCTTCCATCGAGCGACCCGATCACCGGATGGACGAAGATGCGGACCACATTGGCGCCCATCGCTACCGCGTCATCGAGAACGCGGGTGACCTCGTCCTGCGATCCGTAGGTCAGATAGTGGTTGTTTACGCCGGTCACGAAGAACGGCTTGCCGTCCAACGTGAAGTTCGTTCCGGAAGCATTGCGCAGCCAGTATTTCGCCCGTTGCCAGCCAGCCATCATCCCTGCATGTGGCTCTCGCCGGGCGCCGAGTGCAACGGCCCCTAAGGATTACCTCCTCTGGCCTCGCACAGCCCCGCATCGATCGGGCATAGTGGTGCCTGGCTGCGGGTGCTCGTCAAAGCTGTCGTCTGCTTGAAATTCGCCGTGAGAACAACAATGCGCATTTGCTTGAGTCTCGATCCGTCGCGGCTGCTGCGCTGGCATCTGTGGCTGGCTGAGGCGCTTGCTGAAGTGCCCGGCAACGATGTCTCCTGCGCTTTCGCGGCTGGCTGCCGCCCGCTGCCGTTGATCTTCCGCCTGTTGATCGAACTCGAACGACTACTCTATGGTTACCGTGTCAACGGTGTCACCGGCTCCGTCGAGGCGGAGCTGCGATCCCTGCCGCCGCCGCCGGCCGACCAAGTGGATGTAGTGATCAATTTGAGCGGCGAAGAGCCGCTCCCGTCGGGACGGCGCGTGCTCACTCCACTCTTCAACGGGCTACCGAGCGAGATTGGAGTCATGACGGCCTTGGCGAATGATCAGGACCTTGTCGTTGACCTCTACGATACGGCGCGCCCGTCGCAGCCGTGGATGGCGCGTCCGGCCAGTGTGGACCGTAAAGTGTTCGCAGCCGGTCTCGACAGCGTCCTCTCCTGCGCTGTGGCGCTGATTCTAAAAGCCTTGCGCGAGGAAACCAGTTCAGCTCCGTCCGGTGTCCCCGGTCCGCCGACGGCCGCGCCTTCGCTCGGCGCGCTTTCGGCCATTGCATGGGAGACTGGCACGGCGGCATCGAAGGCAATCGCGTTCTTGGACAGATTGGCGAGAGGCGGCAGATCGTGGGGGATCGGCTGGCGCTTCGACCAGGCGGCGAGTCTGCTCGACAAAGGCGAAGCAGCTTTCAACGTGCTCACCGGAGACACCGGCAGCTTCCTTGCCGACCCGTTCCCGTTCCGGTATCTGGGGCAGGATTTCATCTTCGTCGAACAGTACCTCTATTCAAAGAACCGGGGGTGCATTGCGGTCGTGACAGCTGACCGGAGCGGGACCGCCGGCGCACCTCAGATCGTCTTGGAGGAGCCGCACCACCTCTCGTACCCGTTCGTGTTCGAGCAGGACGGGCAGGTCTGGATGATCCCCGAATCGGGGGCGGCAAGGAATGTCAGTCTCTACAGGGCAGTCGAATTCCCGTACCGGTGGAAGCGGGAGGCCTGCCTCCTGGAAGGCATTGAGGGCTACGACACCACGCCGCTGCGCCATGAGGGCGGCTTTTGGTTTTTCGTCAGCCCAAGGCTGTGGAGGTCCACGTCCTGGGATGTCCTCAGCCTCTACCATGGCGAGAGCCTGACGGGGCCTTGGACGCCCCATGCCGCAAACCCCGTCCTGCTCGATGCTGCGCTCAGCCGTCCCGCAGGCGCTGTCATCCGACACGGCGGACGCCTGCTACGCCCGGTCCAGGACTGCGCTCGCAGCTATGGCGGCGCGGTGACGTTCTGCCGGATCGATGCGCTCGGCGCGTCGGCGTTTGCCCAGACCCCGGTCGGTGGCATTTGGTCCGAAGCGTTCGGGTGTCACACCTACAACCGCCGGTCTGGCCTGGAGGTGATCGACCTGTTCGGTCATGTCCGTGGTTTGCGCCAGGTCACGACCTCGTATCGGCCGCTTGCACCCGAGGTGCCGGCCTCAACGTCGCATGGGTGGCCCGTCTCTCGTCCGGGACAGTTGGCGTGGCCAGTTGATCGGGCCCACGACGCCGCCCGCGAAGGGCCGGGCGGCCTCGACCCTTCTCGCGCGTAAGATTAAGGGGTAGCCCCGGAAATCACGGCCGAATGAAGAAGCGAGCCCACATGCGGAGCCTCGCAGCTTCTGGCCAATGGCAATGTCGGCGTTGCGCGCGAGGTTCATCGCGCCGGCGATGTTCGCCGCATTCTACACTGCTTGCTCGGAGAGCCTGTCGCCCGGGATCCCGGCCGCAGGTCGATGATTGTCCTCGCTGGCGTGAAGGCATCGCGCTGCTGTCGGCGCCTCAGGTCTGGCAGCGCTGCCGACGCAACTGGTGAAGGTGATCGTGCCGCCACCGTGCCATCTGCCTTGGTTGCTTGGCCCCGAGCTAACCTGAAGGGATAACCACAAAGAGCTAATCACCTATGGTGCTTTCTAACCATCTATTGGAGCTTCCATTGCGGGGTCCCATCAGCAATGCTCACTTAACTCACGTTCTTGTTTCATCTGATCTTTTCAGCATGTCTGGGAGTCTGCGTATGATTAGAACAGTTGCACCCGGGGGCGTGGCTGCAATTCTGTGTCGGTTCCTTTCCGGAACCTATCGTTCGGCCCATCATCGCGCCGGGCGCCTGTCGGCAGTCTTGGCGCGTTTCCAACCCGCCCCCTGCGGCCCATCGCTCGACCGTGCAGCGCTGCCATGAATGCCGGTCTCTCCAGTGTACTCACCCCCGTCAGTGCCGTATCGCCGCCTGACCCAATTAAGTTCGGGCTGCGGCAATCGCTGGCTCTACCCCGAGTAAGCTTCATCGTGCCGACGCTCAACGAGGCCGAGAATCTCCCTTGGCTTCTGCCGCGCATCCCCACCTGGGCGCACGAGATCATCATCGTGGATGGCCGTTCGACCGACGACACCGTCGCGGTCGCGCGCCGCCTACGCGAGGACGTGAAGGTTGTCATGGAGCCTCGGCGGGGCAAGGGCGCCGCACTGCAAGCGGGATTCCGGGCCGCCACAGGCGACATCATCGTCATGCTGGACGCTGACGGCTCCATGGTCCCGGAGGAGGCGATCGTCTTTGTCAGTGCGCTGATGGCCGGCGCGGATCTCGTCAAGGGTTCACGCTTTATCCAGGGCGCCGGCACCGACGACATGTCGCTGTTCCGGATGTTCGGCAACAGGGGGCTGACCCTGTTCGTGCGGCTCCTCTATGGCGGTTGGTTCTCCGATCTATGCTACGGATACATCGCCTTCTGGACCAAGCACGTCAGCACGCTCAATTGCGACTGCGATGGGTTCGAGATCGAGACCCTCATCAACGTGCGGGCCTTGAAGAACCACCTCAATATAGTCGAGGTGGCGAGTTTCGAGGCTCCGCGCATCAGCGGTGTGAGCCATCTGCGCGCCATCCCAGACGGCTGGCGCGTCCTCAAGACCATCTTGCGTGAGTGGGTGTACCAACAACACGGGCGGGGCGCGACAGCCTGTGATGATGGCGGGTAAGCCTGATGCGAATCCTGATGGTTGCCGCTCGCTGCTACCCCTTCATGGGCGGCACTGAAACTCACATCCAGGAAGTCGGTCCCCGCTTGGCAGCGCGTGGCCACGCGGTCGACGTGCTCACTACCGATCCCTCGGGGGAACTGCCGGTTGAGGAGGAGGTGCGCGGCATGCGTGTGCGGCGCGTGCCGGCCTGGCCAAGGGAACTAGACCTCTATGTGGCACCCGGCATTTATACCGCGATCCGGCGCGGGGCTTGGGATCTGATCCACTTCCAGGGTTATAGCACTTTCGTGGTGCCGATCGGACTGCTCGCGGCCGTCCGCGGGCAGCTGCCGTTCGTCCTGACCTTCCACAGCGGCGGGCATTCCTCCCGGCTGCGCAACGCCATACGCAGCACCCAGCATATGCTGCTCCGGCCGCTGGTAGCCCGGGCCGCGCGGCTGATCGGCGTCTCCGAATTCGAAGCCGACTTCTTCAGCCGGAGGATGGGCGTGCCGCGGGAGCGGTTTGCCGTCATCCCGAACGGCGCCGCGATGCCGGCTCCGAGCCCCGGCGTCAAGGTCGATCCGCACCTGATCGTCTCGGGCGGCAGGCTGGAGCGCTATAAGGGCCATCACCGGGCGATCGCAGCCTTGCCCGAACTGATCCGCCGGGTACCGGACGTGCGACTGCACATCGTCGGTACTGGCCCATACGAGGGAGAATTGCGGCGCCTCGTCGCGACGCTCGGCCTCGAGAGGCGGGTCACAATTGCCGGTATCCGCGCCTCAGAGCGGCAGGAAATGGCAGATCTACTGGCGAGCGCCGCGCTGTTCGTGCTGTTCAGCGAATACGAAGCCCATCCGGTGGCCGTGATGGAAGCGCTGTCGCTGCGCCGTCCGGTCCTCGTCAGCGACACGTCCGGTCTGCGGGAGCTGGCCGCCAATGGCCTGTGCCGGGCGATTCCGCGCAACGCCGATCCGCGAGAGCTGGCCGCCGCCATGGCCGAGGAACTGGAAGCCCATCGGGAGATCCCGGATTTGGCGCTGCCCGACTGGGATGCCTGCGCGCAAGCACTGAGCGACGTTTATTGTGATGTCCTGAGCAGCCGATCCACGGTTCGCTCGGCCCCCGGTGGCGTGACATCCTGGCCTCCCGCGACGAGGGTATGATGCTGATGACGCAGGCTCATTTCACCGCGAGAACCAGGATCAAACCACTCCAGGCCGGGATACGGCTCTTATCGGCCGTTATCGGTCCCGATCTTCACGGCGGCAGCGCCGATGCCCCGCCGCAACGGGCCAAATACGGTTGGATCGCGATACTGTGCCTGACCGTCGCTACGGCTCTGCTCCTGGTCGTGGCCGGGCACGCAGCCGGGCGCCGGGGCTATGACGTGGCGCCCGCGCTCTTTTGGTCCGGTATGGTCCTCCTGGTCGTTCCGACCAGCCTCCGCATCGCTTGGCCGACGACAGCCCGAGGTGAGCGCCTGTTCCTCCTGTTCCTGCTTGTCGAAGCTCTGTTCTATTGCAAGAAGGTCTATTCCCCGACGAGCTTCAGCGGTTACGACGAGTTCTTGCATTGGATCGCAGCCGAAGATCTCATCACTGCTCGCCGGCTGTTTCTGCCCAACCCGCTTTTCCCGATCGGGCCAACGTATCCCGCCCTGGAAATCGTGACGACGGCGATCGTCGATCTGACGGGACTGCCCTTGTTAGTGGCGGGAATGCTCCTATTGGCCATCCTCAAGGGCACGTTCATCGGTGCCCTGTTTCTGTTCCTCGAAAGCATCGTCGGATCGCCGCGTATCGCGGCTATCGCCTGTCTGGCCTACATGGGCTGCTCAACCTTCTTCCTGTTCGACTCAAGTTTCTCCTACCAGAGCCTCGGCATCGTGCTGTGTGTGCTGGCTTTCGCGGTCGAAGCGGCGTCCAAGGATCTCGTCGGGAGACTGAGGCTCAAGTCGCTGGGGCTGATAGCCTTGCTGCTGGCAAGCCTCGCGGTCACACATCACGTCTCGGCCGCCTTCGCCGCCATCTATTTCGGAGCGCTGGCGGGTCTCGAAGCTTTGCGCCGTCACGATCCCATGCGGATTGAGGCCAGGATCGGCGTGGGTCTCACGGCGATCCTGGCCATAGCCCTGCCGCTCCTGTGGATGCAGTTCCGTGGCATCCCTCTCGCAGGCTATCTCGGTCCGGTGATCGGGGCCGGCTTCCAGTCATTGCTTGGCATGATCCTTGGCACCGCCACCCCGGCGTCGGAACATCTTCAAGCGCCGGCCAAGGCCTTCTACCTGCAACTGACCACCTTGCTGGCGCTCCTGCTGCTGGCACTCGGACTGTCAACGGGATTCTTTCGGTCACTCGCCATCGCAGCGCTCGGTGGTGCGCGGCCGGGTTGGCTTCCGATCCGGGACATTCTCAAATGCCGCTGGCGTGACAGCCGCCTCCTGCTCCTCACCTTGCTGGCCTTCGGGCTCCCGATCTCTGTGGCCTTCCGACTGACCGCCACCGGATGGGAAATCGGCAACCGCATGGGAACGTTCGTGTTCATCGGCGTTGGGCTGGTCGTCGCGGTGAGCATCGTCCACTTCTGGCAGGGCCGCGCGCCGCGCGGGTGGCGCCGCATCGCGCCCGCCGGTGCTCTGGCGGTCATCGTCCTGGGCGGCGTCGCGAGCTCCACGATCAATCCGATCGATGGGCGCTATAGAGTGGCGGCCGATCAGGAATCAATCGAGCCCATGGGGATCGAAACGGCACGCTGGGCCAAGGAATGGCTCGGTGCCGGCAACCGCTTCATCTCCGACCGCATCAATAGCATTCTGCTTGCGAGCTACGGCCGGCAGGACGTCAGGGTCAAGATCAGAGAAGGCATCGATTCCGCGAGCATATTCGAAGGCGAGACATTGGGGCCAGGGGAGTTTTGGGCTTTGGCGGAAAGCAACATCGATTTCCTGCTGGTTGACCGGCGCCTGAGCACGGCTCCGCCAGTGCTCGGCTTTTACTTTCAGCCGTGGCAACGGCGGCAGGGAACGCCGCTCTCGGGTGCAGCGCTCCTTAAGTTCAATGACGTCAAGGGCGTCACCCGCATCTACGACAATGGGTGGATCGTCATCTACGACGTGAGGGAATTGCATGAGAACCATTAGCAAGCGGGACCTTCTGGCCGCATACCTTTGGGCGGGGGCCGCGGTGGCGGCCGTTGCTTTCAGCGACAGCGCGCTCCTCCGAGTTGCCCTGGGCGCACCCGTGGTGTTCCTCGTCCCGGGCCACACGGTGTTGCGGGCCATCGGCGTCAGTACGACCTCCGCGTTGCAACACATCGTCTACGCGGTCGGAGCAAGCCTCGCCGTCGGCATCGTTGGAGGCTTTGCACTGAACGCCGCAGGCTTCCTGACGCCGCTCGGCTGGGCGCTGTGGTTTTGGATCGTGACGGCCGCCGCTGCACTGGTGGCCGCCGTCCGCCGCGACACTCCCGATCTGCCAGCTTGGCCGGCTTTGGCGAGGGTCCGGGTTTGGCAGGGGGCCGTGCTCATGCTGGCGGTGCTTGTGGCGACCGGGGCCTATGCGTTTGCCGTCAGAGACGAAGCGGCCCACCGGGAATTCAAATACACCGAGTTCTGGTTGTTGCCATCAGCCAGTGGCGAGCGCGACCGGATCACGGTTGGCATCAGGAGCGCCGAGACCCAAACTCAGCGGTTCGACGTGGAAATCACCCTTGATGGGCAACCGTTCGCCGTTTTCCGATCGGTCGCCGTCGCGCCGGGCGATACTTGGGCGCGAGAAATCCCAGTGCCCGCCGCAGCAATCCGCCAGAGGGCCGAAGCCCGGCTCTATCGACCGCAAGACAACCGGCTGTATCGCAGCGTTTCGACGCTAGTGCCGCGCTTCTGAAATGAAGGCTCGATCATGCGCATCCTGCTGCTATCGCAATTCTATCCTCCGGTAATCGGGGGAGAGGAGCGGCACGTCCGCAATCTGGGCGCGGCGCTGGCGCGGCGGGGCCATCATGTCAGCGTCGGGACCTCGATGCATCCCGGATCGCCCGAAACTGAGCTTGACGGCGCGGTCCGCGTGCATCGCCTGCGCGGCACGCTCCAGCGTCTGTCGGGCCTTCACGCCGATCCCGAGCGCCGCCATGCGCCGCCCTTCCCGGATCCCGAACTGGTGCTTGCCCTGAAGCGGCTGGTAGCCCAGGAGGAGCCGGACATCGTTCACGCCCACAACTGGATTTACGCGTCCTTCCTGCCGCTCAAAGGTCTGAGTGGGGCACGCCTCGTGGTTACGTTCCATGATTACGGCCTTGTCTGCGCGAAGAAGAACTTCATGCACTTGGGCGCCCAGCTCTGCAGTGGCCCCGCGGCGGCCAAGTGCCTGCCTTGTGCCACTGGGCATTACGGAGCGGTGAAGGCAGCTGTGACCACCTTGGGTAATTGGGCGTCGAGCTTCGCCGCTCGGCGCGTGGTGGACCGCTTTATCGCGGTGAGCCACGCGGTGGCCCGTCACAACGGACTCACCCAAGGCCACGCCCCTTACGACGTTATCCCCAACTTCGTGCCCGACGATGTCGGGGTGCTTGGCCCAGAAGATGCCTGCCTGCGGGAGCTTCCCGGGGATGGATTCATCCTGTTCGTCGGTGACTTGACGCGCCTCAAGGGCATTGACGTTCTCCTGCAGGCCTATGCCAGTCTGGAGCGGGCGCCACAACTTGTCCTGATCGGGCGCCAGGTCGCCGATACGCCAACCAAATTTCCGCCGAACGTTCGAGTCTTCAGCATGTGGCCGCATTCCGCCGTCATGCATGCGTGGCGGCGCTCACTGTTCGGCGTGCTGCCGTCGGTGGGGCCAGAAGCCTGCGCGACAGTGATCATGGAAGCGATGGCGTCCGGAAAGGCAGTTGTTGCAACCGACATCGGCGGCATGCCGGATATCGTCGATCATGGCGAAACAGGCCTTCTCGTGCCGAGCGGTGACGCGCGCGCCCTCGCCAGCGCAATGCAGACACTTATCGAGGACCGCGCCTTGCTCGCCCGCCTGGAGGCGACAGGCCTCGCCCGGATCGAGCGCCTCAAGGCCGGAGTGGTCGTGAACCGGATCGAGCAGGTGTACCGGGACGTCCTGCGCCCAGCCCCCGGAAGATCCGCGGTGCCGGCACAGCAAGGTTCGGGATAGCAATGACGTCGGTAGACCACTCCTGGACGGCCGTTGCTCGCGTGCGCCGAGAGCTTCGAAAGAGCGCCGCGTTCGTGATGAATTCCGGCGCCATGGCAACCGGAACGGTTGCAGCGGCCGGTCTCGGGTTTGTCTATTGGTGGCTTGCAGCGCGGCTGTTCCCGCCGGAGGTGATCGGCTACACATCTGCCCTCCTGTCCGTGATGGGGCTTATCGGCACGCTCGGCGAGGCAGGAATCGGGACCATGCTGGTGGGCGAGATCGTCCGGAATCCCGGCAAGGAACGCGGCCTGGTGGCCGCGGCAGCGTGCGTCGGGGTGACACTGGGGGTCGGGCTGGCCCTGTTGTTCGTCTTCGGGCATGCGTGTTTCAGCAGCTCTACCGAGCTGATCGGCGGCTGGTTCGTGGGTGTTGTGTTCGTCCTCGGCTGCGGTCTGACCGTTCTCGCCATCTTGGTCGACCAGGCGTTCCTGGGCACCCTGCGCGCCACCAGCAGGATGATCCGGCAAGTGCTGTTCTGCACGTTGAAGCTGATGCTGATCGCCACCGCCGCGGTTGGCGGCTACACCTCCCATACCGCGCTTCTTCTGAGCTGGGTGGCCGGTCTTCTGGCGTCCATCATCGGCGTGGACCTGTTGACCCGGGGCGGTGCGCGTCGCCTCGTTGGGTCTCCCGATTTCCAACTGCTCCGTACGCTGCGGGGCAAGGTCTTCGACCACTACGTGCTCGACGTGGCCTTGCAGGCTCCCGGCATCATCATGCCCTACGTTGTGCTCGTTCTCCTGTCTCCGGCCATCAATGCCGCTTTCGTATCCCTATGGATGCTGGTCACCATCGCCTCGTTGATTCCCGCGGCCATGGCTACAGTCCTGTTCCCCGTGGTGAGAGCGAGCCCGAAACAATCCAGACACGACATCCTTGTATCGGTTATGGCGTCATTGCTTTTTTCGCTGGTCTGCGCCGTTTTCATCTTCACCTATTCGCAGAGGATCCTTGCGGTCTTCAATCCGGCCTATGCTGAAATCGCCGGTTCGAGCCTGCGCTTCCTTGGCTTCAGCCTGCTGGGAACAGCGCTTAAATTTCATGCCTGTACGCTGGCGCGGTTGGGCGACAGGATGCGCAAGGCATCTCCCTGGTTCGCGCTTGGCGGATTGCTGGAGCTGGGCTTGGTGATAGCTGGAGCGAGGCTCGGTGGACTTGAAGGCCTGGTTCTGGGCTGGACGCTCGCCACCAGCATCGAGGGCGTGTGCGCGGCCTTGACTTTGGCCTTCGCCATAAAATCTGGTTCTGCCGCCGGCCTCGTGCACGAAGAATCGCCCCCGTCGCCGCTCCAGACTTGAAAGACGGATCGCGTTGTGCGGACGCACTTGAGATGCTCGAACGCGCAAGCCTGAGCGACGCGGTCGAAGCTTCAATTGCCGAAAGTGATGTGATGACGTCGCCGGCGCGAAGGGCTGGGGTCCGCAAGCGGTTTGATGTGATGCTGAATGGCGTCAAATCGGTGCGCGCCGCGCTTGAGGATTCTATGCCACGCTGAATGACCAGCAGAGGGCGCAATTCGAGGCGATCCCTGAGCCAGCAAGGATCCCTGAGCCAGCAAGTGTGAGCGAGCAAGCGCGACCGGGAAACCAACATCCAGCGCTACCTTACCAAGGCGCTGCCAAGGCCGCCATGGAAGTCGCGATGAAATTCTCGGACGATTCCTCCGTCACTCAGAAGTACGACGAAGCTTCGCAGCGGGGAAGCCGGTTTCCGAAAGAGGCTAACGAACGGCGTTCAGTTCAAGGCGCTGTGCGAAGCGCTGATCGCCGGCCTGTCAGGAAGAAACAGCACATCGGCAGATTTGGTTCCGGTTGTTCTGGCCTCGATCTCGGATTGGCTTGCCTTTCGGCGCCCGGTCCGGGTCAGCAAGTATCCCTCGTATCCGTTATCCGACAAGAGGCGCAGGACTACCAAAACCGCCCCGAACTTGTTCAATCCCTGGTCGGAAAGTTCGACGAACAGGGCCGGCCGGGCGAACCTCAGGATCTCGATCATGCCCTGAAGCGTCAGCAGTTCGGCACCCTGCACATCGATTTTTACGAGCGCCGAGCGCCGGGGTCCCTTGTCCGCAAGCAGCCCGTCGAGCGTCACGGCGGTGACCGGCACGCCGGTGCCGTTCCGGGAAAGCTTGTGGTCGGCCGGGTAAAGCGGGTTGATTTCGAGAAAGGTCGTGCCGGGCTCGGCGGCGGCGACCGCCCTCAGCGCCTCAACGCGGCCAAGGAACCCTGCGTGCTCGATCGCGGAAATCAGGCCGCTGTAATTCTGATCCTCCGGCTCGATGGCGATCACCTTTCCGCTGTCGCCGACCCATTCGGCAAAGCGGAGCGTGAAGAAGCCGACATTGGCGCCGACGTCGATGACCAGCGATCCGCCTGGCACGAATTCCCTGAGCTGATCGATCGGGCCTGCTTCAAAATACCTTTTGTAGAGGGGATAAAGCGCAAGATAGGCGCGGTGGAAAATCGGAAGACGCTGCAGGCCGAGCTTGGCGGTCAGCACATACAGCTTGATAGCCCGAATCTCTCAGCAAAACTATGAGCATTCAGGAACCATCCAATGACACCGGTGCAGGATTTATTGCCAGTGGCTTGTCGAGGGGCCCGCTCGGAGGGGGCGACTCGGACGGCGGCATCACAACGATCTTCGTTCAGTTTTGCAGACCTTATCACTCGATCAAGGTCTGATCGCGGAATTAAAGAGGTACCACCCCGAAGATCAGCATCGACACGCCGCCCCAAGACCACTTGGCTGGATAATGCCGCCACCGCCACAAGCCGGAGGTTTCCCAACTACGAACATCAGGAGCACTTCCTCGCATCACCGGCTGGCGTGGCCCCATGGTCGCATCGAGGCCCATCTGCCGCGCCGCAATATAGTCGAGGTATCCTCTTTTGGTCACGGTCGACTATCCGGTCCTCGTCATTTCGCTTTAGGATTGGTGAGCGGCGGTGACCATTGCAATCGCATCCTGGTCAAGCCCTCGTTACGAGGGGGGCATATGAAAAGTATCTCGAAGTACATTTCATTGATAACGCTCATGATCGTCTCGTGCGACACGAGTGGTGGAGGCGGTGGGTCGTCGCTGCCCCCGCCAGCTGGGTACACTACCAGTCAGCTGATATTCGAGGATACCTTCACCGGGCACTCGCTCGATTCCACGAAGTGGATACCTGCGATCGCGGACCAGAACGGTATCTGGCAGCAGAGCGTGCCGTCGCCGTACTCCGCGATGAACGCTGGCGGGTTCGACGCCGAGTACTTCGACCCGGCTCAGATCAGCACTGGTCCATCAGGCTTGAAGATCGTTGCGACGAGAAGCAACCGGTTCGCGGGGTACACGTGGAAGTCGGGCGCTATCTGCACGCACGGCAAGTTCACGTTTGCCGGTGGCTACGCCCAGATACGCATGAAGCAACCGGACGTCAGCACTGGCGGATGGCCAGGCTTCTGGCATCTCGAGGGCGGGGCCGAGATCGACACGCAGGAGGGCGGGTTCCTCAGCAGCTCCGTGTCGGCCAACGCAGTGCTGGCAAACGCTTTGTTGGCTGCCACCAACGAGCAGCGGTTCTTCGATGCTGGTGTGGACCTGTCGGCCGGCTATCACGTCTGGGGCATGGAGTACATACCGGGCGTGTCAATCAAGTTCTATTTCGATGGTGTGCTCAAGCGAACCGTCACTAAGAACGTGCCGGCCGGTGCCATGACCCTGCTCATTAGTCTGAGTATCGCCAACAGCAGCGCGTCTGGCTGGCACACGGCCTACGACAGTTCGACCCCGGCAACGCTCGTACTGGAGGTGACCGACGTTCAGGTCTACCGCCTGAGCATGGACCGACAGCATTGAGGCTTGACGACACGAAGGTGGGCGTTACGCACCGCTCGACAGACCGGAGCAGGAACTCGCGCTGAAGCGGATTCCACAGTACACGACTCATTGGGTTTTGATGGTCTTAGGGAAAGCGCTGAGCCATGCGGTT
>NZ_VFTK01000048.1:0-42572 GCF_006439495.1 Mesorhizobium sp. B3-1-8 | reverse complement strand
TCAGCACGAATCGTTCCATCCGAAGCTTGAATCATGATCAAGCCCGATGTGGAATCCTGAATATCAACAGGTCTTAGAGCGTTTCAGCGTTTCACGGAAACGCCGGACTGCACCGGAGCGGTTTCACGCCTTTCCGGCACCGGCGCGGCCGCCGCGTGGTCGCGGCAGTCTGCCGCGAGCAGGCGATGCGCGGCATCGAGTATGGCCTCGACCGGCGTGTCGGCGACATTGGCCGAACGGCCTCGCCTTGGCGCCGTGACGACTTCGACCCTGCTCGAAAGCGGTCGCCAGCGCTCCATATTGGCGCCGTTGTTGACGATCACCGCCGGCGTCATGACCGTGGCCAGAAGATGCGCCAGTCCGCCCTCCATGCCGATATAGGCGACGGCCATCTCACCCAGCGCCAGCAGGAGATCGTCGAAGCCTGCGACGTCCGGCGCGAGTTCCGGGCCGGCCACCTGGAGGCGACTTTCCCTGGCGACGAGAGCCTGCGGCGTCGGTCCGCTGCCGGGCGTGGCCAGATACAGCACCCGGTAGCCGGCATCGATGAGATTGCCGGCGACGGCCACCACTTGATCTTCGTTCATGCACTTCCTGGCCTGGGCATTGCCGCCAAGCAGGACGAGCGGACGGTCGCAACCGTCCCGCAACCGGCGCGCCCGCGCGCGGGCGGCGTCCGGAACATCGAGCCTGTGATCAAAAGGCAGATGCCGGCCCGCCAGGCGCTCGATGAGCCGGTGATAGCGCCAGGCATTGTGTTCCGGCCGCAGCGTCAATCGCGTGCCCCAGCGCAGCGACAGAAGATGGCCGGCAAAATTCGCTTCGTGGCGGATGCCCCGGCCCGCGAGTTGCAGAGCCGTGAGCATCAGGCCCGGCACGCCGGTCCGCAGATCGACGACGATGGCCTTGCGGCCGCGCGGCGCGAATTCGGCGAGGATGGCGGAAAGCGGCGTCTTCGTCCTGAAGTCATCGACGAGATGCGCGACATGCTTGCGCAACGCCTGCGAGAGCGATGAACCGCGCATGGCGCCGTAGACGATATGGCTTTGGGGAAAGGCCGTTCTTGCCGCACGCAGGGCCGGAATCCGCAGCAGGCCGTCGCCAAGCGCGTCGTTGCGGGCATAGAAGATCAGCACGGGCGCGGACGAATCCATCGTGACGGCGAATTCCATTGATGTGTGATGCCGCAGAAGCTGGATCGCAAGAATTCTTGCAAGAAAAATCAGCACCCCCGGCTGAAATCTCGCAAGAACATGCCTGGTTTCTTGTATAAGGAAAGGCTTGGCTTTGTCATCCCGCCGGCGGGGACCGGGTTGGCGATGTCAGGCTCGACATGGCCCGGGGGGCCGGCTTCGAACAAGGCTATTTCGGCCAATGAGCCGGGGGCGGCTGGGGCAAGTCGTTCCACGCGATGGGGGTGGATATGCCAAAACTCGGGGCGGCCGTCGGTTTTCTGATGGCCCGGTCAAGCAGGGAGGTTGATCGCCTTGTTACGGCCGTCAAAATTCGCTGGCGGTCGAGGCCGAATGCGTGGGCCGCGCGGGCCAACAAGATATTCATAGCCGGGTGCGCGCAGCGGAACGACCCTGACGCAACGCATCATGAAAAGCTTCGAGGATACTTTCGTCTGGCCGCCCGAGGCGCGGCACACGAAATTCTATCTGCTGGACCGCCGGGAAAACAATCTGGTCGTCAAGCGCGATTCCCGGGCCTTCGCCCACCTGGCAAAATTGCCTGCCGACATCGGTCTCGTCTATTGCGTTCGACATCCTTTGGATGTGCTCACCAGCGTGCATCCGCAGACCATGGAGGAACGCCGATTTCACACCACGGCGGACCGCTGGGTGCTGGAATACGATGCGCTGCTGAGCCTGAGAAAGGCGCAGCCGGCGCGCGATATTCTCTACGCGCGCTACGAAGACACGATCGCCGACCCAGACGCCGTGCAACAACGGATCGCAGATCGATTCGGGCTCCGCCCGAGAGTGCCGGTGACCGGGGACGGGCAGGGCCCTATCCACGCACGCTCGCTGCGTAAGTGGGAGCGCAACGAAGACTATCGCGCCTATCTTCAAGGCCAGCTGTCACAGGCCGTTCTTGGACCCATGCATGCCTTCTGTCGCGAATTCGGCTACGACATGCCTGCCTGGACCGGCGCTACCGGGTAAAGCATTTCAGCGCTGCTGCAGCGCCAGGCGTATGCCGAGCGCGCAATAGATGCCGCCGACCGCCTTGCCCTGCCATTTCAGCACTGTCGGATTGCGGCGCAGGCCCAGGCATTGGCTTCCGTTTTAACGCACGCCGTTGTATCGAAACGACAAGGCCGAACGATGCCGGACCGGCCATCGCCAAGGCGCCTGCCGCGCGCGGCGGCGGCAGGATCAATCCTTGAAGGGGGCTGGCTTGGAAGAGCAAGCGACACGGGAGAGCCGGCGAAACCGGGCTGGAACGTGCAGGCTCCGCAACAGGCTGGCTGGTCGTCGGAATGGAACCGGCGACCGGAAGCAGCCCGCCGCATGATCGCGCAACCCGTTCTCACCGCAAGGCGGCATGGGCTTATCGTGACGCCGGGCATGTTGCCCGGCGGCGATGGGATGAACATCAACGGACCGTCGCTGATCGGCATGCCCGACTGGGCGCCGGGGCGGCTCGGCGCCTATTATCTCTATTTCGCCGACCACAATGGCTCCTATATCCGCCTCGCTCACGCGGATTCGATCGAGGGTCCGTGGCGCATCCATCCCGGCGGGGTGCTGTCGCTCGATCAATGCCCCTTCATCGAAGGCCACATCGCGTCTCCCGACGTTCACGTCGATCGGCGCCAGCGTCGCTTCATCATGTATTTTCATGGACCGGCAAAAGGCAGGGAAGGCCAGATGAGCTTTGCCGCGACATCCGGTGACGGCCTTCATTTCAATCCGCTTTCCGAGCCGCTCGGGCCTTCCTATGCCCGGTTCTTCCACCACGACCAATGGTGGTACGGTCTTCTCGGGACAGGGGCCGTCACCGTCTTCCGCTCCAGGACCGGCATCTCCGATTTCGAACGGGGCCCGGCCGTTCTTCACGGCATGAAGCATCTTCCCGTCCCACGGCATCTGGCGCTGCAGAAATCCGGTCGCTGGCTGCGGGTCTACTACACGCGCAGGGGCGACGCGCCGGAACGGATCCTTCACGGCACGATCGATCTCGCCGAGGACTGGCGAAACTGGACGGTGCGGGGCGAGACCGAACTGCTGCGGCCGAAGATGGATTTCGAAGGGGCGGGCTTGCCGGTCCGTCGCAGCCGGGAAGGCCCGGCCAAGCGCAAGGAGAACGCGTTGCGCGACCCCGCCATTTTCGAAGAGGACGGGCGAACCTGGCTGCTCTACGCCGTCGCCGGAGAGAGCGGCATCGCCTTGGCCGAGATCTCGTCGAGGGACGTCCCTGCCAAAGCAGTCCGGACGCCGGCGACCACTCTGCGGCGTGGCGCAAGACGGCTGTTCTGGCGCTTGCGCAAGGCTGCGCCCTGGCTGCCCTTGGCAATGACGTCTCGCAAAAGAATCTTCATTGCCGGCTGCGCCCGCAGCGGAACCACGCTCAGCCGTCGCTTGATGGGGTGCTTCGACGATATCTATGTCCATGCGGTCGAAGCGCCTTACCGCGCGCTGCTCGAACTGGATCGGCCCGAATTCAATCTGGTCGTCAAACGCACCTATGAGAGCCATAAGGACATCGAGCATCTGCCGGACTCGATCGGGTTGATCTATTGCGTGCGGCATCCTTTCGACGTGCTCACCAGCTCTCATCCGGAGACTGTGAACGAGCGGCGCTTTCATGTAACGACCGAGCGCTGGGAGGCGGAGTATGACGGATTGATGCGCCTTAGAAAGGCTCAGCCCGAAAGAGCCGTTTTCCATCTGCGCTATGAGGACTTGATCGCTGAACCCGATATTGTCCAGGGCAGGATCGCTCGGTCGTTCGGTCTTTCACCGGTCACGCTGTACAGCCGGGATGCGGACAATCCGATACGACCGACGTCGCTGAAAAAATGGGAGCGCAATGAAGAATTCCGGACCTATCTGCATGGACTGCCGGCGACGTTCCTCGCCCGCGTGGAAAGCTTCTGCCGCGAATTCGGCTACGACATGCCGGCCGACGCCTTGAACGCGGGAACGGCGCGGTGATGCCAGCACAGGCAGCGGGCCTGCGGGCCGAGGACCACAAGCGGCGCGTCCTGACGGATGTGTTCGGCTTCGACGATTTTCGCCCGGGGCAGGCGAGCGTGATCGAGGCGTTGCTCTCCGGACGGCATGTGCTGGCGGTCATGCCGACGGGCGCCGGCAAGTCGCTCTGCTATCAGGTTCCGGCGCTGGTCAAGGGCGGGCTCACCATCGTGGTGTCGCCGCTGGTGGCGCTGATGCAGGACCAGGTCGCCGCCTTGCGCCTTGCCGGGGTGGCCGCCGACACAATCAATTCCTCGCTCGACCGCGACGCCAATGTCGCCGCCTGGCGCCGTGTCGCGTCCGGGCAGACGCGGCTGCTCTATATGGCGCCGGAGCGGCTGATGACGGAGCGGATGCTCGAAGCCCTGTCCCGGCTCGATATCGGCCTGATCGCCATCGACGAGGCGCATTGCATCTCGCAGTGGGGCCCGGCCTTCCGGCGCGAATATGAGGACCTGTCGCGGCTGCGCGGGCTGTTTCCGCAAGTGCCCATCATCGCGCTGACGGCGACGGCGGACGAGGCTACCCGCGCCGACATCGAAGCGCGGCTGTTTGCCGGGCGGGCCGAGACCCTGGTGCTGGGCTTCGACCGGCCCAACGTCAGGCTGGCGATAGAGCCCAAGCAGGACAGCAAGCGCCAGCTGCTGCGCTTCATCGAGCGCCACCAGGGCAAGAGCGGCATCATCTATTGCCTGTCGCGCCGCAAGACGGAGGAAATGGCGGCCTTCCTGGACAAGAACGGCGTGCGCGCGCTCGTCTATCATGCCGGCATGAGCAAGGACGCGCGGGAGGCGAACCAGAACGCGTTCATGAGCCTCTCCGGCGTCGTCATGGTGGCGACCATCGCTTTCGGCATGGGCATCGACAAGCCCGATGTCGCCTATGTCTTCCACACCGACCTGCCCGGCAGCCTGGAGGCGTATTACCAGGAGATCGGCCGTGCCGGACGCGACGGCCGGTCGGCGGAAGCGCACATGCTCTACGGTGCCGGCGACATCCGCACGCGGCGGATGTTCATCGACGACGAGGATACCTCGCCCGAGCACAAAAGACGGGCGCATCGCCGGCTCGACACGCTGATCGGCTATTGCGAGACGGCGCAGTGCCGGCGCCAGGTGCTGCTCGGCTATTTCGGCGAGGAGGCGCAGGCCTGCGGCAATTGCGACAACTGCCTCGACCAGGCGCCGCGCGCCGATGGCGGGACGGAGGCGCGGATCATCCTCGCGGCTGTCGCGCAGAGCGGCGAGCGCTTCGGCGCCGCCCATGTCATCGACATCCTGCTCGGCCATGAGACCGAAAAGGTGTTGGCCAGGGGCCATCAGAAGCTCGCCAGCTTCAAGACCGGCATCGTGCACAGGAAGCCGGTCTGGCTGTCGCTCATCCGGCAACTCGTCGCCGGCGGCTTCCTGGTGCCGGATCCCGACGGCCATGGCGGCCTCGCCATCTCGGAAGCTGGCCGCGCGCTCGGACGTGGCGAGGTTGCGTTCGAGTATCGTGTCGAGGGCCGGGACCGTCTCGCGCGCGGCAGGAAGCGGGCCGCGCAGGGTTCCGCCATGGGCGGCGAGGGCGTGGACACTTCCTTGCTGGCCGCGCTCAAGACGTTGCGGCTGCGGCTCGCCAAGGAACGCCAGGTGCCGGCCTATGTGGTGTTTTCCGACCGCACCCTGATCGACATGGCCGAGCGCCGTCCGCGCGACATCGACGATTTCGCCGAGGTGAATGGCGTCGGTGCGGCCAAGCTCAAGGAGTTCGGGGAGGCGTTCTTGAGTGCGATCGCGGCGCACCCGTCAGAAAGCTGACAAGACGTATATCTCAGCCTACTGCCGCCGGAGTTTGCCGCTCAACCCACGCCTTGGACGGCCTGAACCATGGCATTTGCGGCTTCAACGGACTGGAGGCCAGCTTCGCGCACCAGCGTGCGCCAGGTGAAGAAGCTCAGCGCCACGCGCAGCATCGCTCGCTGGCTGCCGCCAAGGCCTTCGCCGAGCACTCCCTGGCAGGTCGCGAAATACGGGCCGATGCTCGTCTCGACAGCCTCCCGGGTTGGCGGGTGATGTTCGGCGTCGCGCAACACGCTGGCCAACACGCTTTCATTGCGCCCGTACCATTCGTAGATCGCCAGCAGCGCGATCCTCACCCTTTCGCCTGGTTCGGCCACAACTCGCCACGGCTCCGGGCTCGGCAGCGGATGCGTCTCCATGTGCGTGCTCGAGCAGGCCTGCAGCAGGCTGCGCTCGTCGGGGAAGTGGGCGTAGAGCGTGTGTCGCTGAACGCCGGCGCGCTCGGCGACCAAGCTGAAGGTCGTTGCTGCGGGACCAACGCTACCGTGCAGGTCGATCGCAGCTTCGACGATGCGCCGCCGGGTTTCCGCCTGCTGCTCGGCACGGCGTTTTAGGGTGTATTTGCGGGTCATGTATTTAAATGCACACGTATGTGCACCCATTGTTGACAGGGCTCTAATATTTCGCTACACACATATGTACTTCGATTTTGATCGAAGTCCAGCCCGGGATCAACCGGGAGAGGGAACGCAACCATTGTTTTGCAGGAGGTTCCATGGAAACGAAAATCGACGAAATCGCCGAGGGCATCTACCGCCTATCGACCTATGTATCGGACATCGCTCCGCCCGTCGGCTTCACCTTCAACCAGTTCCTGGTCATGGGCGATGAGCCGCTCATGTTCCACACCGGTCTGCGGAAGATGTTCGCGCTCAACCGCGACGCGCTTGCCCGCATCATCCCCCCGGAGCGTCTTCGCTGGATTGGATTTGGCCATTTCGAATCCGACGAATGCGGCGCCATGAACGAATGGCTCTCCGTTGCGCCGCAAGCAACGGCCGCGCACGGACAGACAGGCGTCTACGTGTCGCTCGACGATTTCGCGGATCGTGCGCCGCGGGTGCTGAAGGATGGCGAGGTGATCGACATCGGCGGCGGCAAGCGCGTGCGCTTCATCGATACACCGCACACGCCGCATGGTTGGGACGCCGGCGTCATGTACGAGGAATCGACCGGCACCCTGCTCTGCGGCGATCTGTTCACCCAACTCGGCAACGACCGCGCGCTGACCGACGGCGATGTTGTCGGCCCGGCGATCGCCGCCGAGGATCTGTTCAAATATTCGGCACTCAATCCCGGCATGGGCACGACCATCCGCGAGCTTGCCAAGCTCGCGCCACGCACTCTGGCGCTCATGCACGGCCCGTCATTTTCCGGCGACGGGGCTGCGGCCCTGCGGGCGCTTGCCGAGGACTACGACCGCCGTGTCTCGGCTCAGATGGCCGAAGCCATGCAGAGGCTGGCAGCATGAGCGCGCCCGTAGAGGGCACAAAGACGGACTGCCGGATCATCGGCGTTTGCGGCCGTCAGGGGCGCACCTGCCCGAACGCCGGCTCCCTATGCCGCATCCTGCTTCGGGCACAGGATGTCAGTCCTGCGAAGGGCGCCGCGCGAATGCGTAGCCTGAAATGAATGAGCGGCCTCCTTCGCCAAGGCTTCGGAGGCCATCTTCGCGAAGGATCGCCAATCAGCTGGCGAGGCAGCATTTCTTGAATTTCTTGCCGCTTCCACAAGGGCACGGATCGTTGCGCCCGACGTCACGCCAGGGGTTGGTGGCCGGTGTGACGCTGGTGAAGGCCAGGTCCAGCCGTGAGGCTTGCCCATCCTCGTCCTCGTCAAGATCGAATTCGTCGTCGCCGAACTCGAAATCGTCGTCGCCAAACTCTAAGCCGTCGTCATCGTCAAGGCCGCGGGTCCAATCCAGCGCCACAAGGACATCCTCGATATAACTCAGACTGGCGCGATCGAACCGGCCAATGTCGCCGGGTTGCTGCTCGGTTTCCCGCAGGTCGTTTTCGAAATCACTGCGTTCAAGCGCATCTTCCGGGATACGGCCCTCGTCCCAAGCGCTGTAGACAAGCGGAACAAGGTCTCGCAGGTCAAGCATCGCGATGGCTTGCAGCCAGCCGACCCACGCGTAATCCCAGTCGTCGGCAAGCCTCTCCCTGTAGAACCGTTCCACGAAATCCCTTGTCCGGTCGCGCTCGATGCGACCTTCCCAGGTCAAAAAGGTCACCGCGCCAAACGCCGCGTCGCGAATGAATTCGTCGGCGGAGCCGTCGGCAATGATGCCGAACAGCGCTTCGGCGTCGCCGTCGAATACGCCTACGATGATGCGCGACAAGGTTTCGGTTATGGCGTCGCCAAGCAGCCGGTCGGCTTCCTTCCCGGGGCGGCGCAGCAGACGCAGCAAAGGTTGGCATGCCTGGGTGTCACGGGCGCCGCCGAGGATATACACGCCCCTGAAGAGCAGCATCTCTTCATCGTCCGACAAAGGCTGTCCGTTGGCGGCGCGTTCAAGGACGGCGCGCAGCGCAGGCGCTGATTCTTCTATCCTGATCGTGCAGACCGCGATTGCGAGATTCGGCACCTCGCGTTCGGTCGCCACGGCATGGAGATAGCGGTCTATCGGATACAGCTCGAAGTCGCTGCTGTCGTCGGAAAGCAGCTTTTCCAAATCTTCTTTTTTCATCGCGTCCAGTCGCGTCGATGGAGCCCTGGCTAGGCGGCGTGCTATCGATTCCCCAGCCACACACTTGTGTCAATCATGAGAGCGACGATGAGCGAATACCAATACTACGAATTCCAGGCGGTCGATCGTTCCTTTAGCAATATGGATCGCCAGGGGCGTTTCCTCGAACGTTTGACGTTGCTGGGATAGATGGCGCTTCCCTGAGAAAGACGAACGGTCATCAACGCTCTGGGATCCGCAGGACGCACGCCTGCACCGTCGGATTCAGGCTGGGTCACTGGAGGGTGTCCTCCCGGACAGCTGCACAGGCGCGAGCGGGCTACCGGCGACGCCCCGAGGCGGGATAGCCTTCGGAAGCGTCGTCCGTTCCGATGCCGTCGATATCATCAACAGGCGATTGTGCCGCTCCATGCCCAGAGACGCCAGTCGCCCCCCCGATGGCCGGCAGTCTCACGACAAAACGCGGCTGAGGCAATGCGGATCGCTCGGCGGGCGATCGATGGCTGTGGCCGCCGAGCTGCCGTTCCGACGTCTCTGGCGAATAGCCCGGTGCCCGCGGGCCGCTGCTCAGCCCTCGCCGAGCTTGTTGGCGAGCTCCGCCTGGATCTTGCGCAACACGGCGGAGGCGGTCTCGAGCTCTTCGTCGCCGATCAGCGAGACCAGCTCGTGCCTGAGCTCGGCAAGCACCGCGTTGATGGTTTTCATCCGCGCCTCGCCTTCCTTGGTCAGCGACACGATCTTGGCCCGGCGGTCGCTTGGATCCTCCCGTCTCGCGACAAGGCCTTCCGCCACCAGAAGGTCGATAAGACGGACCAGCGAAGGACCTTCGAGGCCGGCCTGTTCGGCAACCGCGCCCTGGCGGGCTTCGCCGCCCAATTGCCACAGCGCCAGAAGGGGCATGGCCATGGCGTGGGACAGGCCGCAGCGATCCAGCCGCTCGTTGGCGGTGCGGCGCCAGAGGCGCGCCATGTTGGTTATGATCTGGCCGATCGTTTCACGGCTTCTGGACCGTTCATTTTCCATTGCTAATCGTTCGCATACAATCTATTAGGATGCAATCTATATCGGCGAGACAACACGATCGATCCGTTGTATCCGGACAGATCCGTTCTCACCAAGTCTCCGTTCTCAACACGGGGGACCGGCCTCGGCCCGTTCCCCCAAAGGTGTTTTCGATGTCCGTTGCCTTCGACGCAGTGCCAGCAGCTTCCCCCGCCAATCCCCGCTCCAGGGTGATCCTGGCGAGCCTCATAGGCACCACGATCGAGTTCTACGATTTCTATGTCTATGCCACGGCGGCGGTGCTCGTGTTCCCGCATCTGTTCTTCCCCGCCGGCAACGACACGACGGCGCTGCTCGCTTCCTTCGCGGTGTTCGGCGCGGCCATGATCGCGCGGCCGCTGGGCGCGATCTTCTTCGGCCATCTCGGCGACCGGCGCGGCCGCAAGATCACGCTGGTCGGCGCGCTGCTCACCGTGGGCCTGGCGACATTCCTGATCGGCCTGCTTCCGACCTATGCGAGCACTGGATGGCTGGCGCCGGCCCTTCTGGTGGTGCTGCGCCTCGCTCAGGGTTTTGCCCTCGGCGGAGAGTGGAGCGGCGCGGCGCTGGTCGCGACCGAGAACGCGCCGAAGGGCAAGCGCGCCGTCTACGGCACTTTTCCGCAATTGGGCGCGCCGATCGGCTTCATCATCGCCAACGGCCTGTTCCTGATCATCGCCGCCATGTTGCCCTCGGACGACCCCTCGCGGCCGTCCATGGCCTTCCTGTCCTGGGGCTGGCGCATCCCGTTCCTGTTTTCGCTGATTATGGTGGCCATCGGCCTCTGGGTGCGGCTGAATCTCGTCGAAAGCGCCGCCTTCGACAACACCGTGCGCGCCGGCAAGGTCAGGAAGATGCCGTTGGCCTCGGTCGTCAACACGCATTGGAAAGAGCTCGTCCTCGGCACGTTCTACATGCTCGCCACCTATGTGCTGTTCTACCTGATGACGACGTTTTCGCTGAGCTACGGCCGCTCCGCGCCCTCGGCCGCCGTGCCCGGCCTCGGCTATGGCTACACGACCTTCGTGCTGATGATGATCATCGGCGTGGTCTTCTTCGGCGTCTTCACCATGGTCTCGGGGCCCTGGGCCGATCGCTGGGGCCGGCGCCGCACGCTGATCTGGATCACCATCGCCATCGCGATCTTCGGGCTGTCATGGGTGCCGATGCTGCATGCCGGCACGGTCGGCGTCATGGCTTGGCTCATCATCGGCTTCAGCCTGATGGGCATGACCTTCGGCCCGATGGGAGCGCTGTTGCCTGAACTTTTCCCGGCCAATGTGCGCTACACCGGCTCGGGCATTTCCTACAACGTGTCGTCCATCCTCGGCGCCGCGGTCGCGCCTTTCATCGCCGTGGCGCTGTGGAGCACGGGCGGCGGGCCTCTCTGGGTCGGCGTCTATCTCTCGGCCATGGCGGTGCTCACGCTGGTCGCCCTGCTGATCGGGCGCGAGACCAAGGATGTTGACATCAACCGCTAGCCAACCGTGGCGCCCGCCAGTGAGGAGGCGGGTGCCAAGAGCCAAACCCATGACGCTTCCCTCCTGGCAGGACTGGCTGTTTTCGATCAAGGCGTTCCTCGCCTCGATGCTGGCGCTCTATATAGCGCTTTCGTTCGACCTGCCGCGGCCATACTGGGCTATGGCCGCCGTCTATGTGGTGGCCAATCCGCTTGCCGGCGCGACCTCGTCCAAAGGGCTCTACCGCGCGCTCGGCACGCTGATCGGCGCGGCCGGGGCCGTCCTGCTGTTGCCGACCTTCGTCAATTCGCCGCTCTTGATGAGCATAGCCGTGGCGCTGTGGACAGGGGTTCTGCTCTACATCTCGATGCTCGACCGCACGCCGCGCAGCTATGTCTTCATGCTCGCCGGCTATTCGCTGCCGCTGATCGCCCTGCCGGCCGTCGATGCGCCGCAGACGATCTTCGACATCGCCTCGGCGCGCAGCCAGGAGATCATCCTCGGCATCGTCTGCGCCAGCTTGGTGGCGCAGCTGGTATTCCCGATCGGGCTGTCTTCATTGATGTCGTCGCGTATCTCCACTTGGCTGGGCGACGCCGCCCAGTGGGCCGGTGAAATCCTGCGCGGCGAGGGCGCTGCGCGGCCGGCGCCTCCGGTCCGGCAGAAGCTGGCATCCGACATTTCCGGCTTCGACATCCTCATCAGCCAGCTTGGATACGATCACCAGACGCACGGGCTTACGCGGCAGGCGCGGCAATTGCGCGGGCGTCTCATGCTGCTGCTTCCGTTGCTCTCGTCGCTCGATGACCGGCTTCATGAACTGAGATCGCAGGACCGGGTGCTGCGCGACGATCTCATCGCCCTGCTCGACGACGTCGGGTCCTGGCTCCAGACTGTGGCCGATCCTGACCGCGCCGTCGCGTTGCGTTCGCGCATCGCCGATCTGCGCCCGCCCGCCTATGCCGTCGACTGGAGGAGCCTGATCCTAGACAGCGCGCTCGCCCGGCTGCGCGAGATCGTCGATGCCTGGCACGATTGCCTCGTCCTGAAGAAGCAGATCGCGACCGGCGAATCCAGCGGTGAAAAGCTTGCTTTCCGCCGGCGCCGGACCTTCTCGCGCACCCGCCATCACGATTATGGAATGCTGTTCTTCTATGCCGCTTCGGTGATCGTCGCCGTCCTGATTGCCTTCGCCCTGTGGATCTACTCGGGCTGGGCTGAAGGCTCTGGATTCGTTCTCATGGTCGCGGTCGCCTGCTCGTTCTTCGCGGCGACCGACCGGCCCGCGCCGCTTCTCCTGTCGATGTTCATCTGGTGCACGGCGAGCCTTGTGGTCACCGCGGCCTATCAGTTCGCCATCCTGCCCTCGATCCAAAGCTTTCCGTTGCTGGTTCTCGTGCTGGCGCCGCCGTTCCTTGTGCTCGGCACTATCATTCCAAGGCCTCAGCTCAACATGCTGGCGATGCTGCTCACCGTGAACACGGCGTCGTTCATCGCGCTCAGCGACAGGTTTTCCGCCGATTTCACCTCCTTCGCGGGCGGCGGGCTCGCCGCGCTCGCCGGCGTCGGTTTCGCGCTTGTGTGGACGCTGCTGGTCCGGCCTTTCGGCGGCGGGATCGCCGCCCGACGACTGGTGCCTGCCGGCTGGTCCGACCTTGCCCAGCTTGCCGCGGGCGAGCGCGCCGAGGACCAGCGCAGGCTGGCCGGGCGCATGCTCGATCGCCTCGGGCAACTCGTTCCCCGGCTCGCATCCATGGAAAACAAGGAGCTGTCGACGATCGACGGCTATGCCGAAATCAGGCTGGGGCTGAACATCGTGGAGCTGCAGCGGCTGCGCAACCGGCTCACCTCGGACGAAAGGACAGCGGTCGGCGAGGTTCTGTCCGCCATTGCCGTGCTGTTCAAGGAGCGGCTCCGGCTCGGCGAGCCTGTTGCGGCGTCACCGGGGCTGCGCGAGCGCATCGACGCCGCGCTCGCCCTCGTCGCGGGCCGTCAGGCCACGCCGGCGCGGCGATCCGTCGACGCGCTGGTCGGGCTGCGGCGCGCGCTGTTCCGAAACGCCGCGCCACCCGTTCATTCGACAGTGCCGGAGCCGATGCTCCTGGTAGCGGAGTAGGTTACATGCAGAACGATATCAGCATTGGCGGTGTCTACCTGCCGGGGCTTCTGGTCACGATGCTGGCGGCCTTCGTCGTGGCGCGGGTCGTCTGGCAGATCCTGTCATGGACAGGCCTCTATTCGCTCGTCTGGCACCGGGCGCTTTTCAACCTCGCGCTGTACATCCTCATCCTCGGGGCAATGTCCTCGCTCTCAAATCGGCTGTTCTCATGAAATACCGTCTTCTTCGACTGACCGGCAGGGTCCTCGTCACGGCCGCCGTCGTCGCCGTCGCCTGCGTCGCCGCCTGGAAGCTGTGGGACGACAACATGAATGCCCCATGGACGCGCGACGCGCATGTGCGCGCCGATGTCGTCGGCGTCACGCCCGATGTTTCAGGTCTCGTGGCCGAGGTGCTGGTCAAGGACAACCAGGCGGTCAGGAAGGGCGACGTGCTGTTCCAGGTCGACCGCCAGCGCTTTGCCGTCGCCCTTGCGCAGGCGCAGGCGGTGGTCGAGGGCCGACAGGCGACGCTCGACCAGGCGAGGAGAAACCTGGAACGTCTGAAACGCCTGACAGCCTCGGCGGTCAGCGTCCAGCAGATCGAGGAGGCGCAATCGAGCGTGGCCGAGGCGGAGTCGGAAAGCCTGCAGGCAAGTGCTGCGCGCGATCTGGCGCAGCTCAACCTCGACCGCGCGGAAGTCAGGGCGCCGGTCAACGGCATCATCACCAATCTCAGCCTTCGCCCTGGCGACTATGTCACGACGGGCGCGGCCACGATGGCGCTGGTCGACACCGACACGGTCCGCATCGACGGCTATTTCGAGGAGACGAAACTGCCGCGCATCGAGGTCGGCGCCAGTGCGTCGATCAGGCCGATGGGATGGAAGTCGTCGCTTTCGGGCCACGTCGGAAGCATAGCCGCCGGCATCGAGGACCGCGAGCGCACCTCAGGGACGCTGCTGGCGGACATCAACCCGACCTTCACCTGGGTGCGGCTGGCGCAGCGCGTTCCGGTGCATATCGTGCTCGACGGCGACGCCGCCACCAAGGCGAGGCTGGTCGTCGGAACCTCCGCGACAGTGACCATCGACCGGGCGGCCGCCGACTGAAAACCCGACGATCGGGTCACTCACCAAGCTGTGGCTGCGACCAGCTTACCGCCAATCGATCTGCTTGAGCCGGCTAACGCCAAAGGCACACCCGGACGTCATTTCCAACGTAGCAGGCGCCTTCGCGGTGAAGCTCTCCCCAATCTTTTCCGTCGCCGTGCGTGTCGCGAATATCCCCGTTCGCATAGCCCGCCCAAAGATCGCCGTCCTTGTAGACAACGGCCCAGTAATCCTTGGACATTTCACCGGCCCCGCTATGCGTGTCGGGATAGTCGATACCCGCAAAGACCTGATGAGGTCCCTGGATGTTGAAATCGCCGCCCTGCTCGATCTGATAGGAGCATCTTCCGGAGATGCGGGTCTGACCATGAACGACAAGCAGGCAGCGGCCCCATTTATAGCCACTTGGTAGACGATGCTGCGGTTGCGCATGCGACGGTGAGAGGGAAAACGCAATTGCAAGGGCAACCGCGATTGTTCGCGCGATCATCTTGTCCCCTGTTGTGAAACCGCGATCGGACATTCTTAGATTTCGCCCCGAGCGCATGTCGAATGGTCCTGTGCGCAATGACCCCCGAGATCATATTACTATCGATCAAGGTCGGATTTTTGTCACGTGAAGGCTGCGAAATTTCATTCGCGAGGCCGATGTAGCGCGGAGAGGAAATGTAGGCAGCTCCCGGGCCGCCCTCCTTCGCTAAAGCTTCTGAGGGCATCCTGCTTCGCGCGGAAGACTGCGCTGATCCCGCGAAGCTCGGAGAGCGATGCCCTTCCCGAGAGATGGGTGACAGTTCATTCCGGATAGATGGGTTACACTTTCGGCCCTTTGCGAGGAGAGCAAGGTGCCTTGGAAGGAGTGTAACGTCATGGAAGAGCGGCTGAAGTTCGTCGCCCGGCTGCTGGACGGCGAGAAGATGGCCGTGCTTTGCCGTGAGTTCGATATTTCGCGCAAGACCGGCTACAAGATCCTCACGCGCTACAACGACAGCGGCCTTGAAGGGCTGACGGATCGGTCGCGTCGGCCCTACCGCCATGCCAATCAGCTTCCGTTTCAAATCGAGAAGCTGATTGTGCGTCTGAAGCAGGACAAGCCGACATGGGGTGCGCCGAAGATACGCGAGCGGTTGGCCAGGCTGTACCCGGATGTGCACCGGCCCGCGATCTCGACGGTGCATGCGGTTCTGGACCGGCACGGCATGGTCGAGCATCGCAAGCGAAGGCGCAACAGGGCGACGGGGACACCGCTTTCAAACGGCTATCGCCCCAACGATCTTTGGTGTGCCGACTACAAGGGCGAGTTCATGCTCGCCGATCGGCGCTATTGCTATCCGCTGACGATCACCGACTTCGCCAGCCGGTATCTCATCGCCTGCGAGGCGCTGTCGACCACCAAGGAGGCCTATGCCTTCACCGTGTTCGAAAGCGTTTTCAAGGAGTTCGGCCTGCCCAGTGCGATCAGGACCGACAATGGCGTTCCCTTTGCCAGCCCCAATGCGCTGTTCAACCTCAGCAAGCTGTCGGTCTGGTGGCTACGCCTGGGCATCGACATCGAGCGCATCAAACCGGGCTGCCCGCAGCAGAACGGGCGCCATGAGCGGATGCACCTCACCCTGAAGAAGGAAACCACCAAACCGGCTGGCGCCAACTTTCTTCAGCAGCAGGCCAGATTCGATGACTTCATCGATGAGTTCAATTCAGAACGCCCGCATCAGGCGCTCGACATGGACTGTCCAGCCGAGCGCTATCAACCTTCAACGCGGCCCTATGCCGGCCTGCCAGATCTCGACTATCCGTTTCACGACAAGGCCGTCACCGTCACCACCTGCGGCCGCATCTGTTACAATCACAGGAAGATCAACCTCAGCCTCGTCTTTGCCGGCCAGACCGTCGGCATCAAACAGGTCGAGGACCATATCTGGCTGACCAGCTTCATGGACTATGATTTGGGATACTTCGATGATGAGACATGCAGGCTCGAACCACTCCAAAACCCCTTCGGGCCAAAAGTGTTACCCATGTCTCCGGTATAAACCGTAACCCATGTGTCCGGAACGGACCCGAAGCAGGATGGCGGAGAGGGAGGGATTCGAACCCCCGATACCCTTGCGAGTATGCCGCATTTCGAGTGCGGTGCATTCGACCACTCTGCCACCTCTCCGCGAGGTCATGGTCGGCCGTTGCCGGCGCGGCGCACTAGATAACGGCTGACTGCTGGAGTTACAAGGCCCTATTCGAGCGAATTCCAGCTTCCGCGAAAAGCGACGGCGGCGGGGCGGACCGATATTTGCCGGCAACGCCGCTCACGGCCTTCTCGGAACAAGGCCGCTTGCCTTGACTCTGGCGCAACCTTCGGTTAGGGACAGCCCGCATTCGGCGTGGAGGCTCTTCCGCGCCGCTTGTTTTTTGAACCCGCAGACTGACAAAAAGACGGCCGAACTGCCTGACGCGGTTCATCGAGGCCGACCGAACAGCGAAAGGCAAAAAATGTTCGCAGTCATCAAAACGGGCGGCAAGCAGTATCGCGTCGCCGCCAACGATCTCCTGAAGATCGAGAAACTCGAAGCCAAGGTCGGCGATATCGTCGAGATCGGCAATGTGCTCGCGCATGGCGAGGGCGAGAATGTCACGTTCGGCGCGCCGTTCGTCGATGGCGCTCTGGTCACGGCGGAAGTCGTCGAGCAGGGCAAGAACCGCACCGTCATTGCTTTCAAGAAGCGCCGCCGCCAGAATTCCCGCCGCAAGATCGGCCACCGCCAGCTTCTGACCACCGTCAGGATCGCCGAGATCCTGCTCGGCGGCGCCAAGCCGTCGAAGAAGGCCGCCGCCAAGGCAGAGGCAAAGGCCCCCGAAGCCAAGGCGGAAGTCGCCGCCGAGGCGAAGGCCGAAGCCGCTCCGAAGGAGCCGAAGGCCAAGAAGGAACCCAAGGCAGAGGCCGCTCCGAAGGAAGAGGCTAAGGCCGAGACCGCCGCCGCGCCGCTGTTCAAGGCGCCGAAGGGCGAGCCGGACGACCTCACCGTGATCAAGGGCATCGGCCCGGTCGCGGCGAAGGACCTCGCCGAGCAGGGCATCGTCACCTTCGCGCAGCTCGCCAAGCTCTCCGACAAGGATGTCGCCAAGATCGACGAGCACATGCCGTTCAGCGCCGACCAGATCAAGGACTGGCGCGAGCAGGCCAAGGAACTGGCGAAGAAGTAATTCTTCCGGCGACGATCGTCGCCGGTACGGGACTTGAAACGGAACGCGAACGCGTTCATAAGACCATTCAAGCGCCTCAGGGGCGCATCGGAGTTAGTCAAATGGCACACAAGAAAGCTGGCGGTTCGTCGCGCAATGGTCGCGATTCGCACTCCAAGCGTCTCGGCGTGAAGAAGTTCGGCGGCGAAGCCGTCGTCGCCGGCAACATCATCATCCGCCAACGCGGCACGACCTGGCATCCGGGCACCAATGTTGGCATGGGCACGGACCACACCCTTTTTGCGCTCGACGCCGGCGCAGTCACCTTCAACAAAAAAGCCAACGGCCGAACCTACGTATCGGTGAACCCGATTACCAAAGCAGCGGAGTAGCCGGTTCCGCACCATAACACCGGCGCCCATCTCGGGAACCGGTGTCTGGCCAGGCCAGGAAAAGGATCAGGAGAGATGGGCTTGCCCTCTCTCCTTTTTCATTTTTCTTTGCCCTGGAGGACTAAATGGTTGCCGAAGCGGAAGATACCGAAGACGAAAGTTACGCGATCGATTGCCCGGTGCTGGCCACCGAGCGGCTGGTCATGCGCGCCCCGCGCGAGAGCGATCTCGAGCAACTCGTCACGCTTGCCGACAACCGGCATGTCGCCGAAATGCTGGCCCGCATGCCGCATCCCTACGGCGAAGCCGAGGGCCGCACCTTCCTTGCCATGGCGGCGTCGCGCCGCGCCGGCATCGTCTATGCGCTCACCCTTGCCGGCACCGGCACCTTCGTCGGCTGCGCGGGCTTGAACACCACCGATCGCGGACTGGAGCTCGGCTACTGGATTGGCGAACCCTACTGGAAGCGCGGTTATGCGACGGAGGCCGCGCATGCGCTGGTCGACCTCGCGTTCCAGAACACTTCGATCCAGGTGCTGCATGCCTCGACCCGGGTGATCAATCCGGCCTCGCGCCGGGTCATCCACAAATGCGGCTTCCAGTATGCCGGCCAGGGCATGCTGAACTCGATCGTCGCCGGCCAGGTGCCGGTCGAGCGCTACCGGCTCGACAGGAAGACGTGGACCAGTCTGCGCAACTGGGTCCACTTCTAGGCATATTGAAATTCAGGTGAGGCCGGCCTGCAAATGCCGGCTTCCTGCGCTTCCGGTGCTCACGTACTTTAAGTACGCTCCGCTCCGGTTCTCGGTAGCCATCATTTTCGGCTCGGCCTGACCTGAATAGCAACACGCCTAGGCGTCGGCGCTCGAAGGCGACTCAGCCCAGTTCGGCCCAGAGCGGCAAATGATCGGAGCCGACGGCTTCCCGGACGGACCACAGGCGCTGCAGCGACTTGGCCAACGAGGCGCTGGTGAAGACATAGTCGATGCATTTGTGGCGGCTTTTGTCGCCAGGGCGGTCGGGGTCGACCCAGGTGACGAGGTCGGCGACGGCCAGGCGCTGGGCGACGTCGACGGCGAGATCGGCGGTCAGCGGCATGCCGAACTCATGGTCCGGCCGGCCGGCGAGTTCGATATATTCCGGCGAGCCCGGCAGCATGTTGAAGTCGCCCATGACGATGAAGGCTTCCGGATAGGGCAGGTCCGGCAGGCCGATCTCGGGAATGCCCGACAGGCCGCCGCCTTCCAGCGCATAGTTCAAGAGGCGCTGGCGCAGGAAACGGATCTGGCCCTGGCGCTCGACCGGGCTGCGGTGGTCGAGATGGGTGGAATAGAAACGGATGAAGCCGAGCGGCGTCTCGATCAGCGCCTCGAGCGCGCCGCGCTGGAAGTTCATGGTCTCGAGGCTGCGGCTGCGCGGCAAAAGGAGATTGCGCGACAGATGGATGGGCGTCTTCGACAGCACCATGTTGCCGAGCTGGAAGGACGTCGAGACGGCGCGGCCGTTCTCCAGGCGCGAGCCGATATTGACCTCGAAATTGCTGCCATAGGCGGCAAAATAATCGGGCAGCGCCTCGCCGATCTCGGCCACCATGTCGCGATCGCCGTTGCGCGGATTGTTGCGGGTCACCTCCTGCAGCGCGATCACGTCGGCACCGCGTACCGCATCGGCGATGCGGCCAAGGTCGTATTTGCCGTCGAGGCCGATGCCGAACTGGATGTTGTAGGTGACGACCTTCATTCGAGCATTTCCCCAACCCTGGCTCGCGAACAGTGCTACTGCGTCCTTTGCAAAAGAGCATCAGGCGCTTTAGTCGCAAAACAGCCTCGCCCTTCGTCCCGCCTTGGTTTAGAGCAATCCCGCAAGGCCACCAGCAGAAACTTGAAACGCAGATGAAATTCCTCGACCAGGCAAAGGTTTACATCCGCTCCGGCGATGGCGGCGCCGGATCGGTGTCGTTCCGGCGTGAAAAATTCATCGAGTTCGGCGGACCGGACGGTGGCGACGGCGGCCGCGGCGGCGATGTCTGGATGGAAGCGGTCGACGGGCTGAACACGCTGATCGACTATCGCTACCAGCAGCATTTCAAGGCCAAGACCGGCATGCACGGCATGGGCCGCAATATGACGGGCGCCAAGGGCGCCGACGTGACGCTGAAAGTGCCGGCGGGCACGCAGGTCTTTGCGGAGGACAATGAAACGCTGATCTGCGACCTGACGATCGTCGGCCAGCGCTTCCTGCTCGCCAAGGGCGGCAATGGCGGCTTCGGCAACCAGCATTTCAAGACCTCGACCAATCAGGCGCCACGGCGCGCCAATCCCGGCTTGCCCGGAGAGGAGCTGAGCATCTGGCTGCGGCTCAAGCTGATTGCCGACGCCGGCCTGGTGGGCATGCCCAATGCCGGCAAATCGACCTTCCTTGCCGCCGTCACCGCCGCCAAGCCGAAGATCGCCGACTATCCATTCACCACGCTCTATCCCGGCCTCGGCGTCGCCCGCATCGACGGCCGCGAATTCGTGCTGGCGGATATTCCCGGGTTGATCGAGGGCGCGCATGAAGGGGTCGGCATCGGCGACCGTTTCCTCGGCCATGTCGAGCGCACGCGCGTATTGCTTCACCTGGTCTCGGCGCAGGAGGAAAATCCCGGCAAGGCCTACAAGACCGTGCGTGCGGAGCTCGATGCCTATGGCCATGGGCTGACCGACAAGGTCGAGATCGTCGCGCTCAGCCAGATCGATATCCTCGACGCGGATCAGCGCAAGAAGAAGGCCGCCTCGCTGAAGCGCGCCGCCGGCCGCGCGCCGCTGCTTGTCTCGGCCGTCACCGGCGAAGGCGTCGAGGCGGTGCTGCGCGCGCTGATGGCGGTGGTCGCGGAAGCGCGCGATGCCGTTCCGGCTCCTGTCGACACGCGCTGGCGATAAGACCCATGAAATCGCTGAAATCATACCGGCGCATCACCGTGAAAATCGGGTCGGCGCTGCTCGTCGACCGCGCGACCGGCCTGAAGCGCGACTGGCTGACCTCGCTTGCCGACGACATTGCGGCGCTTGCCAATACCGGCGCGGAAGTGCTTGTCGTATCCTCAGGAGCCATTGCGCTTGGCCGCACCATTCTCGGCCTCGGCAAACGCGCGTTGAAGCTCGAGGAGAGTCAGGCCGCCGCCGCGGTCGGCCAGATCGCGCTTGCCGGCGCCTGGTCGGACGCGCTCGGCAAGGACGGGCTGAAGTCGGGCCAGATCCTCTTGACGCTTGGCGACACTGAAGAACGCCGCCGCTACCTCAACGCGCGCGCGACGATCTCGACCCTGCTCAAGATGAAGGCGGTGCCGGTCATCAACGAGAACGACACGGTGGCGACGTCGGAAATCCGCTACGGCGACAACGACCGGCTGGCGGCCCGAGTGGCGACGATGATGGGCGCCGATCTCTTGGTGCTGCTTTCCGATATCGACGGGCTCTACACGGCGCCGCCGGCTAAGGATCCGCAAGCAAAATTCATCCCCGTGGTCGACCGCATCACGCCGGACATCGAGGCGATGGCGGGCGTGGCCGCATCCGAGCTATCGCGCGGCGGCATGCGCACGAAACTCGACGCCGGCAAGATCGCCAACGCCGCCGGCACCGCCATGATCATCACTTCGGGCACCAGGCTGTCGCCGCTGATGGCGATCGAGCGCGGCGAGCGCGCGACCTTCTTCAAGCCGAGCGCCAATCCGGTGAAGGGTTACAAGACCTGGATCGCCGGGCAGCTCGAGCCGGCAGGCCGGCTCACGGTCGATGCGGGCGCCATCGGCGCGCTCAAATCGGGTAAGTCGCTGCTGCCGGCGGGCGTTAAACTGGTCAGCGGCAATTTCTCGCGCGGCGACACGGTGGCGATCCTGTCGCCCGAGGGCCGCGAGATCGCGCGCGGCCTTGTTGCCTATGATGCCGCCGATGCCGTAAGGATCGCGGGCTTGAAGACGGCCGAGATCGAAAACGTGCTCGGCTACGAGGCGCGCTCGGCGATGATCCATCGCGACGATCTTGTGGTAAGCCTTGCCGGCGACCAAGTATTGGCCGACGACTAGAGCATCGGCCGACGACCAAGCGGAGGGATGAACCATGCTGAAGCTGCATGAAAAATCCGGCGAAGACACCGTGGCGCTGATGGCCGATATCGGCCGCCGCGCCCGCGCCGCCGTGCGACCGTTGGCCATCGCTTCCACCAAGGCCAAGAATGCCGCGCTCGTCGCCATGGCCGATGCCATCCTGCGCAACGAGCAGGTGATCCTCGACGCCAACGCCATCGACATGTCGAATGGCGAGCAGGCCGGGCTGTCGGGCTCCTTCATGGACCGCCTGAAGCTCACCCCCTCGCGCATCGAGGCGATGGCCGACGGCATAAGCGAGATCGCCGCGCTCAAGGATCCGGTCGGCGACATCATCGCCGAATGGGATCGGCCGAATGGCCTTCACATCGAGCGCGTGCGCACGCCGCTCGGCGTCATCGGCGTCATTTACGAAAGCCGCCCCAACGTGACGGCGGACGCCGGCGCGCTTTGCCTCAAGGCGGGCAATCCGGTGATCCTGCGCGGCGGCTCGGATTCGAACAATTCGTCGTCGGCGATCCATGCCTGCATGGTCGAAGGGCTGAAGGCCGCCGGCCTGCCGCAGGATGCCATCCAGTTGGTGCCGACCACCGACCGCGCCGCCGTCGGCGAGATGCTCAAAGGCTTGAGCGGCAATCTCGACGTCATCATCCCACGCGGCGGCAAAAGCCTGGTCGGACGCGTGCAGAACGAGGCGCGGGTGCCGGTCTTCGCGCATCTGGAAGGCATCTGCCATCTTTATATCGACCGCTCGGCCAAGCTCGACATGGCGGTGAAGATCGCCGTCAACGCCAAGATGCGGCGCACCGGCGTCTGCGGCGCCGCCGAGACCTTGCTGGTCGACCGCGCGGTGGCCTCCACGCATCTGGTGCCGATCCTCGAAGCGCTGCGCGCCGCCGGCTGCGAAATCCACGCCGATGCCGAGGTAATGAAAGCCTTTGCCGACGCCAGCCCGGCGACCGATGCGGACTGGGTGACGGAATATCTCGACGCCATCATCGCGGTGAAGCTGGTCGACGATGTCGCCGGCGGGATCGAGCATATCGAGACCTTCTCGTCGCACCACACCGAGGCGATCGTCGCCGAGGATGCGCAGGCGGTCGAGAAATTCTTCAACGAGATCGACTCGGCGATCCTTCTGCACAACGCCTCGACGCAGTTCGCCGATGGTGGCGAGTTCGGCATGGGCGCCGAGATCGGCATCGCCACCGGCAAGATGCACGCGCGCGGGCCGGTCGGCGTCGAGCAGCTCACCTCATTCAAATACCGCGTGCGCGGGTCTGGACAGGTGAGGCCTTGACGCTTGCCGCTAGAGCTTGAGCCTTTGCGCCAAGGCCCCCCCCTCTGGCCTGCCGGCCATCTCCCCCTCAAGTGGGGAGATTGGCAGCTTCGGCGCCGGCACTCGGCTTGCAACGCCGGCGATTGGCGAAAGCATAGGCAACATCTGATCTCCCCCCTTGAGGGGGAGATGGCCGGCAGGCCAGAGAGGGGGGCCTAGCACCATGCTTTCGTCCCTTCAGCCCATCGTCCCCGCCCGCTACCTCCGCATGCCGCACGCCGCCAAGGGGCTGACCGTCGGTCTGTTCGGCGGTTCGTTCAACCCGCCGCATGCCGGTCACGCGCTGGTCGCCGAGATCGCGCTGAGAAGGCTCGCGCTCGACCAGCTGTGGTGGATGGTGACGCCCGGCAATCCGCTGAAGAGCGCGCGGGAACTGGCGCCGCTCGCCGAGCGCATCGAGCTGTCCGAAAAGATCGCCAGGAACCCGAGGATCAAGGTCACCGCCTTCGAGGCGGCGCAGCACGTGCGCTACACCGCCGACACGCTTGCGCTGGTCAAGGCGCGCAACCCGGGCGTCGATTTCGTCTGGATCATGGGCGCGGATAGCTTGCGCGACTTCCACCGCTGGCAGCGCTGGCGCGAGATCGTGCTGACTTTCCCGATCGCGGTCATCGATCGCCCGGGCGCCACGCTCTCCTTCCTGTCGTCGGTGGTCGCCAAGACCTTCGACTATGCCCGCGTCGACGAGGGCGACGCGCCGCTGCTTGCCCGCATGCCGGCGCCGGCCTGGACTTTCATCCACGGCCCGCGCTCCTTGCTGTCCTCCACCGCGATCCGCAAGGCGGCAAGGGGGTAAGCGCCCTCCTTCTCGCGCAGGGGGAGAAGGTAAGTCCGGCCATGTCGCTTTTGCGGCGGCTTTTTGCCTGTTCGTAGGCCAAGCTTGCGTGGACATGCTGAAGCAGAATCAATCCGCGAACGATCCCAGCCGCGCCGCGCGATCGGCGCCACTGATCGCCATTGCCAGCGTCATCGTGTCGATGGCGCTGATCGCGATCGGCAACGGGCTGATGTTCGCCTATATCCCGGTGCGGCTCGGCGCCGACGCTTTCGACCCGACCTGGGCAGGGCTGATCGTCACCGGGCTTTCGGCCGGCGGGCTTGCCGGCTGCATCCTGACCGGGCCGCTCGTCAAGCGAGTGGGCCACGCCCGCGCCTTCATGGTGCTTTCGGCGCTGATCGCGCTTTCCAATGCCGCGATCGGCGCCGGGCCGATCCCGTTGCTCTGGATCGCGGCCCGGGCGCTCTACGGCTTCGCCATTTGCGGGCTGTTCATCGTCGCCCAGAGCTGGCTGAACGACGCCTTGCCGAATTCGATCCGCGGCCGGATCATGGCGGTGTTCTACGTCGCCTATATTGGCGGATTGGGCGTTGGCTATGCGACGCTCGCCGCGATCGACATCCATACAGCCGCCGCCGCGCTGATCGGCATCACCTTCACCGCGCTTTCCATCCTGCCGGTCGGCATGACGCGGCTTGCCCAGCCGCCGGCGCCGCAGGCCGCGTCGGTGGCGCTTCGCCGCGCCTGGCGGATCTCGCCGGTCGGCGTCGCCGGCATGCTGGCGGTCGGCGGCCTGTCGATGATCGTTTCCGGTTTTGCGCCGATCCATGCCACCGCCAAGGGCTACAGCCAGGCCGACGTGGCGCTGCTGTTGTCGGCGATGCCGGTCGGCACGCTGATCCTGCAGATCCCGCTCGGCTGGATTTCCGACCGCACCGACCGTCGCTACGTGCTGGCGGGCGCGGCGGCGCTCGCGACCGTCGCCAGCGTGCTCGCCATTGTCTTCGACGGCGGCGCGCTGATGGCGCTGGTGGTGATCTATCTCATCTGGGATGGGGCGTCGGAATCGATCTACGCGCTCTCCAGCGCGCATGCCGCCGATCGCGCCGGCAAAGACGAGCTTCTGGCGCTGTCGAGCTCGATGCTGTTTGCCTGGTCGCTGGCCGGCTTCATCGTGCCGGGCATCGTGACGGCGCTTTCCGCCGTCTTCGGCACCGCGACCTTCATCTATGTCGGCATCGTCATCGCATCGGCCTTCTGCCTGTTCGTGCTGTGGCGCGTGATGGCCGGCCGGCCGACGCCCGCGGCCACAAGCGGCAGTTTCGCGCCGATGTCGGCGCAGACGCCCTTGCCGGTGGAGCTTGCCTTCGCGCCGGACGAACAGCAGCGACACGTCAAAGATTGACAAGCTGCGCATCTTCGCGACTTTTTGGCCCAAATTCGAGCAAGATCAGAGATGTCGAAGAGCTATAATCCCGCAGCGGTGTGGAAGCCTTTTGGCGCGTTCTCCATGGTGAAAATCCATGAGGGCGGGCAACTCGTTCACCTAAAAGGCCAAGTTTCGCTTGACCGTGAAGGGCAGATTGTCGGGAAGGGCGATATGCGGGCTCAGGTCCGGCAAACCCTCGAAAACATCAAGGCCGTGCTCGCGGCCATCGGTGGGGAGATGGCCGATATCGTATCGCTGGCCCAGTATACGACCGATATAGAGCGGTTCATGGCGTCGGGAGACATCCGCAAGGAGTTCTTTTCAGAGTCCTATCCCGTAACGACAACCGTCGAGATCGTGCGACTTTATCATCCGGACTTGCAGATCGAAATCACGGCAATAGCCGAGATACCTCGAAATCGGTTCAGAATGCCGGCAGATTGAAAATCGCTGTTGCGAGGCTACTGCTTGCGCGCCTCCGGCGCTGGCATTTCCGGCGGCGGCAGCGGGATCGAGATGCCTTCGCTGTCGAAAGCCTGCTTGGCGCGCTTGGTCATGTCGGTCTGGGTCGAGAAATAGTCGGCGGCCGACGTCCAGTAGCGCAAGGTGAGCGAAACGGTGGTGTCGCCGAGATTTGCCACGAAGGCGATCGGCGCCGGTTCGCGCCGGATGCGCTTTTCGGCGCCGGCGATGGCAAGCAGCGTCTTTTGCGCGCGGTCGATGTCGTTCCAGGAGCCGATGCTCAAGCTCACGTCGGTGCGGCGCACCCCGTTGCGGGTGAAATTGCGCACCGGCTGGTTCCACAGCGTCGAGTTGGGCGCCAGCACATAGACGCCGTCGACGGAGCGCAGCTTGGTGGCGAAGAGGCCGATCTCCTCGATGGTGCCGGCAATCGAGCCGACCTCGACATATTCGCCGATGCGGAAGGGCCGGAGCGCCAGAAGCATGATGCCGGCGGCGATGTTCTGCAGCGTGCCTTGCAGAGCCAGCCCGATGGCCAGGCCGATTGCGCCTATTGCCGCGATGATGGAGGCGGTCTGCACCCCGAACTGGCCGAGCACCATGATGGTGACCAGGATCAGGATGGCGTAGCGGACGATCTTGGAGAAGAAATGACGCAAGGTCGCGTCGAAGCCGTGGATATG
Organism: Mesorhizobium sp. B3-1-8; assembly: GCF_006439495.1. Taxonomy (NCBI): domain Bacteria; kingdom Pseudomonadati; phylum Pseudomonadota; class Alphaproteobacteria; order Hyphomicrobiales; family Phyllobacteriaceae; genus Mesorhizobium; species Mesorhizobium sp. B3-1-8. Next base: position 15,783 of record NZ_VFTK01000048.1, on the reverse strand, counting down.
GCCGAGGCCGGCGGAGATCGAGCGCTCGGCGACACCAGCGACGAAATAGCCGACAACGAGCAGGATTATGGCGCCGATGGCCGAGAAGGAATAGGAAACGATCAGCGTGCTCAGCTGCGCAAGCCCGGCCTGGATGGTGATGAGGGCGCTTTGCGGGTCGGTTGGCATGGATGAAGTCCCCATTGGTCAGTGAGCCGATAACCTGTGCAAAGCGCAAAGGGTTCCGTTTTTTCGGGACGACGGAGCCTGCCAAGCAGAGCCGCGTTGGCGCGGGCAGGGCGCGCCCGTCTTGAAACTGCAATGGAACTCTGCCTATCTATGTGGTGTCACCTTTTGCATGGTGATTTGGTTGTTCTTGTTGGGAAAGGAAACACACTGAGAACAGCACTGCGGAAGAAGGCTGACATCATGCCTTCGCCGGCAGGGATCAGCGGAAACGACGCCGCGTCCCTCGCCATCGACACAGTCCTTGCCAGTCTGGAAGACTCCAAGGCCGAAAACATCGTCTCAATCGACATCCAGGGAAAATCGAGCCTCGGCGACTACATGGTCATCGCCTCGGGCCGATCGCACCGTCATGTCTCGGCTGTCGCCGATCACCTCCTCAAGGCGCTGAAGGATGCCGGCCTTGGCACGGCGCGCGTCGAGGGGCTGGCCGGCGCCGACTGGGTCCTGATCGATTCGGGCGACATCATCGTCCATGTCTTCCGCCCCGAAGTCCGCGAATTCTACAATCTGGAAAAGATGTGGCAGGCGCCGGATCTCGAGGAAGAGACCTTGCACTGAGCCTTGATCCGTGTGCCGTGAACCGTCACGGTACGCGTTAGGACAAGCTCGCCGGGGCGAGGATGAAGATCACCGTTCATGCCGTGGGCCGGATGAAGACCGGCCCCGAGAGAGAACTCGCCGACCGCTATTTCGAGCGCTTTTCAAAGAGCGGGCCCGCGGTCGGGCTGGAATTTGCCGGCATTGTCGAGGTTCCCGAGAGCCGCGGACAGAGCGCCGACGAGCGCCGCCGCGAGGAAGCCCAGAGGCTGCAGGCCCAGTTGCAGCCGGGCACTGTTCTCATCCTGCTCGACGAACGCGGCAAGTCGCTCTCCTCGGAGGACCTGGCCGCCCGCATCGGCCAGTTGCGCGACGGCGGCCGCAAGGCGCTCGTCGTGGCCATCGGCGGCGCCGACGGCCATGACAGATCCTTGCGCGAGCAGGCGGACCTGGTGCTGTCGTTCGGCGCGCTGACCTGGCCGCACCAGCTGGTGCGCGTGATGCTGGGCGAGCAGCTCTACCGGATCGCCACGATCCTTTCCGGTCATCCGTATCATCGATCGTGAATAATGGCATCGGCCGAAAAGCTGGGGATTGCCGGCCTGCGCCGCGATTTCCGCCTCAATCGCGCGGCAACCGGGTTATTGGGCGCTTCCAACATGGTTGATGGTTCGTTAACGAAGCGGCGGATACAGTCGAGGCCTGATGTCTGAAGGCTGGAATTCCAGAACGCGCGCTTGGCGCAGCCGCTGCGGTTTGACCCTTGTCGCCGCCGTGGTCACGTTCGGGCCGGTCCGGGCGGCCGAAAATTCGATCGACCTTGCGCCCGATCCGGATCAGAGCCGGGCCGAATACGAGCAGGTTTCCAAGGAGATCACCTTGTCGTCGGAGCGGCTGGGCAAGCTCGCCGCCGACATCGCCTCGGTGCGGAAGGACTATGCCTCGATCACCGCGGCGCTCATCCAGTCGGCGATGACGGAGCAGAAGCTCGGCCAGGATATCGAGGATATCGGCGCCAAGCTCGAAGGGCTGAAGGCCGAGCAAGGAAAACTGCGCGCCTCGCTCATGGCGCGGCGCGACGTGCTGGCCGAGGTGTTGGGCGCCCTTCAGCGCATGGGGCTCAATCCGCCGCCGGCGATCCTGGTCAAGCCCGAAGATGCGCTGTCGTCGGTACGCAGCGCCATCCTGCTCGGCGCCGTGGTGCCGGAATTGCGCCAGCAGACCGACAGGCTGATGGCCGACCTCAAGGAGCAGACCCGCGTCACGGCCTCGATCGAGGCAGAACGGGCGAGACTCACCACCGCCGTCACCGACCAGACGGCCGAGAAGAAGCGGCTCACCATGCTGCTCGAAGCCAAGAAGAAGCTGCAGGCCGATACCCAAACGGCGATGGCGGCCGAACAGCAGCATTCGCAGCAGCTGGCGGCGAAGGCGAGCAGCCTCAAGGACCTGATCGCCTCGCTCGAAGCCGACAAGGCGCGCAAGGGGCAGGACCAGGTCAAGGCGGGCGAGCGGAAATCGACGGACAATGACACCACGGCCTCGACCACCGAGCTCGCCGCGCTGCCGGTACCGGAGGCCAATCGCCTCACCGGATCGGCGCCGTTCTCGGCATTGCAAGGCCAGATCGCGCTGCCTGTCATCGGCAAGATCAAACTGCGTTTCGGCGCCGACGACGGCAATGGCGAGGCGATGCAGGGCGACATGGTTGCGACACAATCGGGAGCCATCGTCACCGCGCCGGCGGATGGAAACGTGCTTTATGCGGGGCCGTTTCGCTCCTATGGTCAACTCTTGATCCTCAATGCGGGCGACGGTTATCATGTCGTCCTGGCGGGGATGAGCAGAATCAGCGTCGCGACCGGACAGTCGGTGCTCGCAGGAGAGCCGATCGGCGCGATGGGAGAGGCCCGGGTGGCAAGCACCTCGGCCTCGCGAAATGGAAATGCGGCGCTGGAACTCTATGTCGAGTTCCGCAAGGATGGAAAACCCGTCGATCCGGCCCCATGGTGGGCGGACCGATTTTCTGGAAGGACGTGAAATGATGCGGAAACTGTCGCTTCTGTTTGCCGGCGCGCTGATGGGCGCATCGGCAATGAGCCTGGTCTACGGCGCACCGGGTTCGGCGGCGAACGCTGCGGGTTCGGAAACCTACAAGCAGCTGGCCATCTTCGGCGACATCTTCGAGCGCGTGCGCGCCAATTACGTGACGCCGCCGGACGACAAGTCGCTCGTCGAGAACGCCATCAACGGCATGCTGGCCTCGCTCGACCCGCACTCCTCCTACATGAACGCCGAGCAGGCGCAGGACATGCGCGTGCAGACCAAGGGTGAGTTCGGCGGCCTCGGCATCGAGGTCACCATGGAGAACGACCTCGTCAAGGTCATCACGCCGATCGACGACACGCCGGCCGCCAAGGCGGGTGTGCTGTCGGGCGACTACATCGCCAAGATCGACGGCGAAGAGGTGCGCGGCCTCACGCTCAACGACGCGGTCGAGAAGATGCGCGGACCGGTCAACACGCCGATCAAGCTCACCATCCTGCGCCAGGGCGCCGACAAGCCGATCGAAATCACGGTGGTGCGCGACGTCATCAAGGTCAAGGCGGTGAAGTACCGGGTCGAGAACGACATCGGCTACATGAAGATCACCTCCTTCACCGAGAAGACCTATGACGATCTCGAGAACGCCATCGAGAACATCAAGAAGCAGGTGCCGAACGACAAGCTGAAGGGCTATGTGCTCGACCTGCGCCTCAATCCGGGCGGTCTGCTCGACCAGGCGGTCAGCGTGTCGGATGCCTTCCTCAAGCGCGGCGAGATCGTGTCGACCCGCGGCCGCGATCCGAAGGACGTCACCCGCTTCGACGCCAAGCCGAAGCAGGTCGACGACATCAACGGCAAGCCGATGATCGTGCTGGTCAATGGCGGCTCGGCGAGCGCCTCGGAAATCGTCGCCGGCGCGCTGCAGGACCTGCGCCGCGTCACGGTGGTCGGCACCCAGTCCTTCGGCAAGGGCTCGGTGCAGACCATCATCCCGCTCGGCGAGAATGGCGCGCTGCGGCTCACCACGGCGCTCTATTACACGCCGTCGGGCAAGTCGATCCAGGGCAAGGGCATCACGCCCGACATCAAGGTCGACCAGCCGCTGCCGCCGGATCTGCAGGGCCGCGACCTGACCCGCGGCGAATCCGATCTCAAGGGCCACATCAAGGGCGCCGACGAGAGCTCCACCGGTTCGGGCTCGGCTGCCTATGTGCCGCCGGATCCGAAGGACGACCTGCAGCTGATCTATGCCGAGCAGCTTCTGCGCGGCGAAAAGACCGATCCGTCGTTCCCACCGAACCCGGACAAGGCCGTGCTGAACCAGTAATGCGGTCCGGCTCTGGCCGGTTACGCGAAGCAATGCAATGCTGCCGGGGCCGCGAGGTTCCGGCAGTTTGATTCGGGGACCGCGGTTGGGGCGCCACGCGTCTGGGGTATCGCGCCAGCGATTGCGAAGTTTACGCGAGATGTCACGAAAAAGTGACCCTGGCGGGCTTCCGGGGAAATACGACTTGGCTGAGATCGGCAAGGACATCGAACGCCCGCTCGGACAGACGCTCCGGCCTCAGCGCAAGGCCTCGCGCGGCATCGGCTCCGGCACGCTCGTCGCTGTGCTGGCCGTGCTTGGCGTGATCGGCGTTTCCGGCGCTATAGCGCTGCGTGAAAAGCCGTTCCGCAAGCCGGAAGAAGTGGCTGTTTCGACGCCGAAGGTCACCGCTGCGCCTGCCCCTGCGGCGGCAGCGGCGCCCGCGCCGGCTCCGGTAGCCGCGACGACGCCACAAGCCAGCACGCCGATGAAGAGCGGCGGCCCGCAGATCATCCATGTCCAGACCGAGGAGGGCGACGGGCCGCCGAAGGCGGCGATCGTGATTCGCGATCCGTCGACGCTCGGCCAGAACCTCAAGGTCGCCCATATCCCGGACAGGGCGCTGATCGAGGCCAGCGACACCGGTCCGCTGCCGATGCGCTCCGCCGACGGCAGGCGGCCTTTCGACGTCTATGCGCGGCCTTGGTCGGGCGCGCGCGGGGCACGGGTGGCGATCGTCATCGGCGGACTCGCCGTCTCGCAGACCGGCACGCAAGCCGCGATCGCCAAGCTGCCGGCAGAAGTGACGCTGGCTTTCGCGCCGCAAGGCAACAGCATCGGCCGCTGGATGCAGGCGGCAAAGCAGAGCGGGCATGAGATCGTCATGCAGGTGCCGCTCGAGCCGTTCGACTATCCGAACGTCAATCCCGGCCGCAACACGCTGACGGTGTCGGCCAGCCCGGACGAGAACCTGAAGAGCCTGCACTGGGCGCTGTCGCGCACGACCAACTATACCGGGGTCATGAACTATATGGGCGCGCGCTTCTCGACCGACGCCTCGGCGATGGAACCGTTCATGGCCGAGCTCGGCAAGCGGGGGCTCGCCTATATCGACGACGGATCGTCCGCCCGCAGCGTTGCGCCTGACCTTGCGCTCAAGGACGGCGTGCCGTTCGTCGCCGGCGACATGGCGATCGATGCCGTGCAGGACCGCGGCGAAATCCTCAAGAAGCTGGACAGCCTGGAAGCCACGGCGCGGGCCAAGGGCTCCGCCGTCGGCATCGGTTCGGCCTTCGATATCACCGTCGACACGGTGACGTCCTGGATTGCCGAAGCGAAGAAGCGCGGCATCGAGATCGTGCCGATCTCGGCGGTGGCGATCGATCCGCAAAAAGGCTAACCCTACCCGCCTCGCCGAAGTCAATTCTCAAAGACGGCTGGAACGCTGACCCATGGCCAAGAAGATCGATCCTGAAACGCTGCCTTACCGTCCGTGCGTCGGACTGATGATCCTCAACGGAGCAGGCCTGGTCTGGGTCGGGCACCGCATCGCCGAACCGGACAGCGAGTTCGCCGGCACGACGCAACTCTGGCAGATGCCGCAAGGCGGCATCGACAAGGGCGAAGAGCCGATCGAGGCCGCGGGCCGCGAGCTCTATGAGGAAACCGGCATGCGCAGCGTGTCGCTGCTGGCCGAGGCGCCGCGCTGGATCAATTACGACCTGCCGGAGCATCTGGTCGGCGTCGCCTTCAAGGGCCGCTATCGCGGCCAGACGCAGAAATGGTTCGCCTATCGCTTCGAGGGCGACGAAAGCGAGATCGAGATCAATCCGCCGCCCGGCGGCCACACCGCCGAATTCGACGAATGGGCCTGGCGGCCGATGCGGGATCTGCCGGAGCTGATCGTGCCGTTCAAGCGCAAGGTCTACGAGCAGGTCGTCGCAGCATTCCAGCATCTCGTCCGCTGAGCGGTCATCCGCCCCGGTTGTCGCGCCGGCGCTGCGGCCGTATTGATTGCCGATGCAATGAGCGGGGGTCGCCATGAACGACGACACCGGACGCGGGTTTCCGGCACATGATGCAAGCAGCGGTTCGACGGTGAGCGAGGCGGCCGCCGGCGCGATCCTGACGATCGACCTCGGGGCCATCCGGGAAAACTACCGCCGGCTAAAGGTGCGACTCGACGGCGTTCGCTGCGCCGGCGTGCTCAAGGCCGACGGCTACGGGCTTGGCGCCGCGCAAGTGGCATCGGCGCTGGCGAAGGAGGGCTGCGACATCTTTTTCGTCGCGCTGCTCGGCGAGGGTATCGCGCTGCGCAAGGCGATCGGGCCCGGGCCCGACATCTTCGTGCTGAACGGGCTGCCTCCGGGTTCTGCACCGGAAGCCGCGGCGGCTCGGCTTTGGCCGGTCATCAACAGCGCCATGCAACTGAAGGCCTGGCGCGAGATCGCGCGAGGCATGGGCCAAAGCCTTGCCGCCGCGATCCAGGTCGACAGCGGCATGGCCCGGCTCGGCATGGCGCCGGCGGAAATCGAGGCGGTCGTGGGCGAGGCCGGCGCTTTCGACGGCGTCGACATCCGTTTCGTGATGAGCCATCTCGCCCGCGCCGACGAGCCGCAACAGGCGGCGAACGAGAAGCAGCGACGCGAATTCGAATTGCTGCGCAAGATGCTGCCCGCGGCGCCCGCCTCCCTGGCCAACTCGTCCGGCATCTTTCTCGGACCGGCCTACCACTACGACCTTGCCCGTCCGGGAGCCGCGCTCTACGGCGTCAACCCCACACCCAACGCACCCAACCCGATGCTGCCGGTGATAGGGCTGCAAGCCAAGGTGGCGCAGACGCGGCAGGTCGGCGCGGGCGCGGGCATCGGCTATGGCCACACCCATCAAGCCGAGGGGCCGCTCAGGCTGGCGACCATTTCGCTGGGCTATGGCGACGGCTGGCACCGGCGCGCCGCTTCGGCCGCCTGGTTCGAGGGCGTGCGGTTGCCGTTCATCGGGCGCGTGTCGATGGACTCGATCGTCCTCGACATTTCGGCGCTTCCGGCCGGCCGGCTCAGGGAAGGTGAGCTCGTCGAGCTCATCGGTCCCTCGCAAAGCGTCGACGACGCGGCCGGCCACGCCGGCACCATCGGCTACGAGATATTGACCAGCCTGGGTGCACGCTTTTACCGCCGTTACATTGGTTCCTGAAGCGGGGGCTTGCTTGACAAGCCGGGACTTCTCGGCAAGGTTCTGCGCATGAGCAATCTCGCTTATACCAAAACCTGCTTCAGGGTTTGCCCCATCGCGGGAGCGTAGCCCCGGCGTGGCCGCCAATGCCGGCGGCCGCGTGAACAGGGGCGTTTGAATTCCAGACAATTTCATCGAGCCGGTGGCCTTTGCGGTCCGGCTTTGTTCGCCGCCCTCGACGTGGCGGCTTGCGCGCATTCGCTTCGCCGATGCGCCAGCATATGAGGTATGCCATGCCCACAGCAACGCAATCGCGTTCCACCATCCTTGTCAGCGCGGCGGATCACGAGCGGCTGAGCAGTCTCGCCAGGGCCTTTCTCAACCGTACGCCCGATATGGCCGAGGACCTGCTTGCCGAGATGGACCGCGCCCGGGTCGCCACCGAGGCGGCAATGCCCGCCGACGTGGTGCGGATGGGCTCGACGGTGACACTTCAGGATCCGGAAGGAAGCCTTCAGACGGTGACGCTGGTCTATCCGGCGGAGGCCGACATCGCCGAAAGACGCATATCGGTGCTGACGCCGCTTGGAACGGCGCTGATCGGCGCGCGCGCCGGCCGCAGGGTCTCCTGGCGCAGCCGCGACAGTCGGGTACTATCGGCTACGATCGACGCCGTCGAACAGACGCGGAGGACGGCATGACCAGGACCGTCTACCGCCTGACGGCCAAGGACTTCGCGGTGATCGAGGCGATGCTGATGCGCCGCCGCGCGTCTGCCGATCCGATCGCGCCGATGCTCGAACGCAAGCTCGCCGAAAGCCGCGTCATTGCGACGGGAACCGTCGAGCCCGACCTTGCCACGCTCAACAGCCGGGTGACTTTCCGTGTCGGCGGCGGTCCATCGCAAACGCGGACGCTGGTGCAGGCCGAAGCATCAGCTCCCGTCGGCTCCAGCCTGCCGGTCGCCACGTGGCGCGGCCTTTGCCTGCTTGGCATGAAAGCGGGCCAATCGGCGCTGGCCGAGCGGCCCGACGGCCCTGCCGAGGAGGTCCTTCTCGAGGATGTGGCCTATCAGCCGGAGGCCGCGCGGCGAGCGGCGCGGGATCGCGCCGCCGAGCGACCTCACCACGGCCTCAGGCTGGTCCACAGCGCATCCGCCGGTGACTGGCCCCTTGGCGGGCGCGGCAAAATCCGGCAGACAGAAGGGGACGATCCGGGCCCTTCCGCGGCATGATCGGCTTTGAGGGAGCATAGAATGAAAGTCATCGTGCTGGGCGGCGGCGTGATCGGGGTCACCACTGCCTTCTTCCTCGCCGAGGCCGGTCATGAAGTGACCGTCTACGATCGCCAGCCGGGGCCGGCGCTCGAAACCAGCTTCGCCAATGCCGGCGAAGTATCGCCGGGCTATGCCTCGCCCTGGGCCGGGCCCGGCATCCCGGTCAAAGCCGTCAAATGGCTGTTGATGAAATACGGACCGCTTGTCGTGCGGCCGGCCTTCGACCCGAATATGTGGACGTGGCTCCTCAAGATGCTGCGCAACTGCACGGCCGAGCGCTACGCGCTCAACAAGTCGCGCATGGTGCCGCTTGCCGAATACAGCCGCGACACGCTGAAGGCGCTGCGCGAGGCGACGGGCATCACTTACGACGAACGGAGCAAAGGCACGCTGCAGCTCTTCCGCAAGCAGAAGCAGCTCGACGGCACCGGCGGCGACGTCGAGGTGCTCAAGAAATATGATGTGCCTTACGAGATCCTCGACCGCGACGGCTGTGTCGCGGCCGAGCCGGCCCTTGCGGCGGTGCGCGAGAAGTTCGTCGGGGGCCTCAGGCTTCCGGGCGACGAGACCGGCGACTGCAAGATGTTCACCGACAAGCTCGCGGAACTCTGCGTAGCGCGCGGCGTGACCTTCGAATACGGCTCGACCATCCGGCGCATCGTCAGGAACCGCAATCGCCTCACCAATGTGCTGACCGATCGCGGATGGAGATCCGCGGACGCCTTCGTGATGGCGATGGGCAGCTATTCGGCGCAGTTCATGCGCTCGCTGGGGCGCCCAATTCCGGTCTATCCGGTCAAGGGCTATTCGATCACCGTGCCGATCAGCAATGCCGAGGCAGCACCGGTGTCGACCGTCATGGACGAGACCTACAAGGTGGCGATCACCAGGCTCGGCGACCGCATCCGCGTCGGCGGCACGGCGGAGATTTCGGGCTATGATCTTCGCCTGCAGGAATCGCGCCGCCGCACGCTCGAACACTCGGTCGGCGATCTCTTTCCCGGCGGTGGCGACCTCAAGGCGGCGAGCTTCTGGTGCGGCTTGCGACCGATGACGCCGGACGGACCGCCCTTGATCGGGCAAAGCGAGGTCGCCAACCTCTATCTCAACACCGGGCACGGCACGCTCGGCTGGACCATGGCCTGCGGCTCGGCCAAGGTGCTTGCCGACATCATGTCGAACCGGGTGCCTGAGATCAACGCGCGCGACCTCAGCCCGGAGCGGTATCTGAAGCCCATCTAAGGCGCGCCGATATTCAGATGATGCCGGCCCTGTCGAGTGGTGGTGTTCAAAACGCTTCCCTGACCCAGGTGTCGCTGAACAGCAGCCGGTAGGCCCAGCCGATGGTGACATTGGTGGCGACCGGGCGCGAATGGGCGAGGTAGTCTTCATAGACCGGCTTCATGCGGCGGTAGAAAGCCGGATCGAGCACGACCATGCCGTTTTCCGAGTCATGGAAGAAGCTGCGGTTGTTGAGGTTGACCGAGGAGATGGCGACCAGCCTTTCGTCGATCATCATGATCTTGGAATGCAGCACGACATCCGACGCCTTGAACTCGCGGATGTCGATGCGGTCGCCATATTTCTCGACGAACAGCTTGTTGAGCGCGGTGAGGAATCGCCCGCCGATGTCGCCCTTGAGGTCGATACGGCCGACGACGTCGATCTTCACGCCCCTGGCCAGCGCCCGGTCGAAGGCCCGGGCGATATCCGGCGTCAGGTTGAGATAGGGATTGACGATCTCGATGCGATGCTCGGCGGTGTCGATTAGTTCGACGAAATAGGCCTCCAGCGCGTGCCCGTCCTCGTAGGGAACGGAAATGAAATGCCGCGCCACGCCGCGCGGGCTTCCACCGGGAACCGGAATGGAAAACGGCCGCGACAGGTTGGTGTCGGCGTCGCGCAGCCAGATTGTCGACAGATGCGCGGCCAGCGTCTCGACGGTCGCCGGGTCGGCGATCTCGATGTCGAAGTCGCTCCAGTTGGAATAGTAATTCAGCGAGAAGCCGTCGGTCTTGCCGTATTGCTCCAGGTCCGGATAGCGGGTCAGGTCGACGGGCTTGTGGAACAGGAAGCCGTCATGGATGTTGCGCCCGCCGATGATGACGCGCGAGCGACCGGGCTCTTCGGCCAGCGTCGCCAGCATCTTGATATGGTGAACCTTGTGCAGCTGCGAGATCTGCTCGTCGAACGGCGCGCCGTGGTCCGCCTGCCAGCGATATTCCTGTAATTGGACGTTGGGGAACTCAGCCGCCAGCCGGTGCAGCAGCGCGTCGTCCTTCTCACGCTCCAGCACGTCGGTCACCAGGATGCGCACCTTGGTTCCAAGTGCTGCGTGATGGCGGATCAGCCGCTCCATGATGCGGCCGGAGAAATCCGCCTTGAACTCCAGCGACGACAGATAGATCAGCCGGAGTTTCGGCGCGCTTGAGAAATCGAGCGGCAGTTCGGGGTCGGCCTTGTCGATGGCGCTGTCGGGCAGCGTCCGGCCGAGCAGGGCCTCGACCTTGGCGTTGAAGCCGTCGCGCGATTTGCGCAGCAGCATCGGCGACCCCAGCGCCAGCGCGCAGGTCTGCGACAGCCAGCGGCTGGCATAAAAGACGCGGTCGAGTTCCTCCATCCCCGCCGGGTCGGGCACCGGGCAGCGGTCGTAGCGGCTGTCGAGCCCCGCGATCCAGGGATCGGCGGTCTCCTCGCGCAGCAAGGTCAGCGGCGCGCCGGCCGGCGCCAGGGTGGAGCCGACGCGTAGATCGCAGCGGGTCAGCGCCTGGTCCGGAAACAGGCTGACGGAGGTTTCGGCGACGGGCAGGCTTAGATGGAATGGAGAGGCCGCTGCGACGGTGATGGATCGCCCCGACGCGCGGATCGCGAGCGGGCCGTTGCAGGTGCCGCCGATGTCGACTTGCAGGTGCCCCGCCTGGCGCAGCACGATCTCGACCGAGCGCGCCTGCAGGCCAGAGAAGCTGAAGGTCTTGGGCGCCGAGGGCCGCGCGGCGGCATCGAGATAGAGCGTCTGGCGCGACATGCGCCAACGGCCGGTGAACCGGCCTTCGCCCGGCTTGCCTCGCGTCGGCGCCAACTCGGTGTCGTCGAGCGGTTTGGCGAGCCGTTGCAGCGTCGGATAGGTCGTGTGGAAGCCACTGTTTTGGACATCTCGCCAGTCGCGGCCGAAACGGCCGGTGCCATTGGCGCGGTCGAGCGCATCGAGGCGGCTTTGGGCGAGCAGCGCCTGGAACTGCTTGTCATAGGCGCTGTTGCCGTCGCCTGCGAAGTAGTGGGCTCCGGCTATCTCGGCGCCGCTGCTGTCCGCCGAGACCGGCAGGCGGCCGCAGGCGCCGTCGCCCGGAAAGAAGGCGCAGGCCGAATGCCCAGGCATGCCGGCGCAACTGGCAAGCGCTGCCAGCGCCAGTCCAAGCAACGCCCTGGTTATGGCCGACCCGAGCCTCATCCAGTCGCCCCATTCATGGCCTTGAGCTGGGCCGGATCGCGCGGCGGCAGGAAGCCTTGCGGAAAGATCCTGCAGACCGGAAACGCGAAGGTGGCGATCAGCAATTCTGCCTCGTTTCGCATTTTGCGCGGCGCCGTCCGGTCGTCGCGGATATTCCTCGCGGAGGCGACGAGCGCGCCGTCGCAGTCGCAATGATTGTGCCGGGCAATGTAGCAGGCGTCGTGGACCTGGCAGGCGGCGTCGAGACGGTCGACCGGCTTTGCCGACAGATCGCCGGTGCGCGTGCCCGGGCCGCAATAATTGCCGATGACGAAAGGCGAGGGGCGCGCCATGACGTAGCGGATCGGCTTCGGCAGCTCCGCTTCCGGAACGTTGGTCCAGGGGTTGGCGCAGTCCGACAGAAAGATCAGCGGCAAAATGGCAAGTACGGCTCGCATTTCTCCGCCGGCGTTCCGAAGATTGTCCCCCTTGCGCCCGGTCATGACATGGCCAGGCGCGCTGGTGCCACAGTCGCTGAATTTGTGGCGGAGGCAAGGCGGCAACGACCAACTGGCTGTGATAGGATCGGCCGCGGCGAGGGGACTTTGGGATGCGTGTTTTTCTTGTTGCGGCGGCGGCCTCATATCTGACCTGCACCCCGGTGGCGTTTGCCGCGGACAAGACCGTTCACGACAAGGAGCACGGCTTTTCGCTGACCTATCCCGAGGAATGGACGAGCGAAACCACCTTTGGCAATACCATGCGGCTCAAGGTCAAATCCGGCGAAGAAGGCCTAACCTGCAGGGTGTCGCAAAATCTCTACGACCCGACCGCCCTGGACAATCCGCCCGATCCCAGGGCATTCATCGAGAAGGACTGGTCGGCGGAAAACTGGCAGACCATGATCGGCGTCGCTTATCAGTCGGCCGGCTTCAGCCAGGACCGGCTGGCGCATTTTCCGGACGGCTATCCGGTGCGGGTCGCCGACATGGATTTCCACTACGCCGACGACAATGTCAGCTTCTATGGCCATTCCCGCATCGCGCTGACGCTGCGCAGCTCGCATTACGGCTTCGTCGATTGCGGGGTCACGGGCGACAGCGCCGACGAGGCTGCGCGCAAATGGGCGCCGCTTGCGGACGAAGCTGGGAAAGTGGTGAGTTCGTTCGTGCTCGACGCGGATTAGACAAAAAGACCGCGCTCGCGTTCCACCACTTTGGTGATGAAATTGGCGACGAGCTGGACGCGGCGCAGCGGCCTCACCGATTCATGATAGACCAGCCAGTAGGCGCGGCGGATGGGCGCGACGATGTCGACGGACACAAGCTCCGGCATCGAACGGGCGACGAAAGTGTGCAGGATGCCGATGCCGGCGCCGGAGCGCACCGCCTCGGCCTGGCCGAGCGCCGAGGAGATGGCGAAGCTGGTGCGCCATTCGGGGCTGAACTCGGCGGCATAGTCGAGCGACGGGCTGACGATGAGGTCCGGCACATAGCCGATCAGCGTGTGCCGGCCGAGTTCGGCCGGCACTTTCGGCAGGCCGTTGGCCTCGGCATAGGCGCGGGAGGCGAAGAGGCCCAGCGTATAGTCGACCAGCTTGCCCGCCACCAGCCGGCCTTCGGTCGGCCGCTCGACGGTGATCGCGATATCGGCCTCGCGCCTGGACAGCGAGAAGGAGCGCGGCACCGGCACCAGCTGGATGGTGAGCTCACGATGCAGCGCGGTCAGTTCGCCCAGCCGCTTGGCCAGGAAGGCGACGCCAAATCCATCGGGCGCGCCGATGCGCACGGTTCCCGAAACATCGTCGCCCTCGCCGGCAATCGTCGAGCGCGCGGCGATCATGTCGCCTTCCATGCGCTCGGCTATGTCGAGGAAGCGCTCGCCGGCCGGCGTCAGCTCGCTGCCGGTGGTCAGGCGGCGGAAGAGTTTTGTGCGAAGCGCCTCTTCAAGCGCGGCGATGCGGCGCGAGACGGTGGCGTGGTTGAGCTCAAGGCGTTTCGCCGCACCGAGGATCTGGCCGGCGCGGGCGACTGCAAGGAAGATGCGGACGTCATCCCAGTTCATAGGAAATCCCCGACGACAGCGCACCTGTCATTTGCGACAATTAATGCACACTCCATTGTCGTTGTCTATTTTCCGCACAACGGTTGCGTTTTGGCTCGCGTTGCCATCGCCGCCGCAAAGGCGGACAATGCATCATCACCAAACAAGGGAGAGAAGGCATGATCGAATACGGTCATTTCATCGGCGGCAAGCGTGTCGCCGGCACCAGCGGCCGCAAGCAGGATGTGATGCAGCCGATGGACGGCACCGTGCGCGGCACGGTGGCGCTTGCCTCGCAGGCGGAACTGCGCGCCGCGGTCGAGAACGCCAAGGCGGCGCAGCCGAAATGGGCCGCCACCAACCCGCAGCGCCGCGTGCGCGTGCTGATGAAATTCCTCGAGCTGGTCGCCCGCGACTATGACGAATTGGCCGACATACTGGCGCGCGAGCACGGCAAGACGATCGCCGACGCGCGCGGCGATATCCAGCGCGGCCTCGAAGTGGTGGAGGTCTGCATCGGCGCCCCGCACATGATGAAGGGCGAGTTCACCGACGGCGCCGGTCCCGGCATCGACGTCTATTCGATGCGCCAGCCGCTCGGCGTCGTCGCCGGCATCACGCCGTTCAACTTCCCGGCCATGATCCCGCTGTGGAAGATCGCGCCGGCCATCGCCTGCGGCAACGCCTTCATCCTGAAGCCGTCGGAGCGCGATCCGGGCGTGCCGATCCGTATCGCCGAACTGTTCATCGAGGCCGGCCTGCCGGCCGGCATCCTCAACGTCGTCAACGGCGACAAGGAAGTGGTCGACGCCATCCTCGACGATCCGGACATCAAGGCGATCGGCTTTGTCGGCTCGACACCGATCGCGCACTACATCTATTCGCGCGGCACCGCGGCCGGCAAGCGCGTGCAGTGCTTCGGCGGCGCCAAGAACCACATGATCATCATGCCCGACGCCGACATGGACCAGACGGTCGATGCGCTGATCGGCGCCGGCTACGGCTCGGCCGGCGAGCGCTGCATGGCGATCTCGGTGGCGGTGCCTGTCGGCAACGACACCGCCAACCGGCTGATGGAGAAGCTGGTGCCGCGCGTGGAAAGCCTGAAGGTCGGTCCGTCGACCGATTCGGCGGCCGATTTTGGCCCGCTGGTGACGGCACAGGCGCTGGAGCGCGTGAAGGGCTATGTCGATATCGGCGTCAAGGAGGGCGCCAAGCTCGTCGTCGACGGCCGCGGCTTCAAGATGCAGGGCTATGAGAACGGATACTATATGGGCGGCTGCCTGTTCGACAACGTGACGGCCGACATGCGCATCTACAAGGAAGAAATCTTCGGGCCGGTGCTGTCGGTGGTGCGCGCGCCGCGCTACGAGGATGCCATCAAGCTCGCCAACGACCACGAGATGGGCAACGGCGTCGCCATCTTCACCCGCGACGGCGATGCCGCGCGCGACTTCGCCAGCCGCGTTCAGGTTGGCATGGTCGGCGTCAACGTGCCGATCCCGGTTCCGATCGCCTATTACACCTTCGGCGGCTGGAAGGCATCGTCCTTCGGCGACCTCAACCAGCACGGTCCGGACGCGTTCCGCTTCTACACCAAGACCAAGACGGTCACGTCGC
The DNA here is from genome assembly GCF_006439495.1 of Mesorhizobium sp. B3-1-8. Lineage (NCBI taxonomy): Bacteria > Pseudomonadati > Pseudomonadota > Alphaproteobacteria > Hyphomicrobiales > Phyllobacteriaceae > Mesorhizobium > Mesorhizobium sp. B3-1-8. The sequence continues at coordinate 129 of NZ_VFTK01000048.1, read as the reverse complement.
GCTGGCCGTCCGGGATCAAGGACGGTGCGGAATTCGTCATTCCGACGATGAACTAAGGCCTGTTGATATTCATCTGGAGCTTATGATGGCGGCGGCGAGATGGACGAAGGCGGAGAAGCTCTGGTCGGT
>NZ_VFTK01000047.1:0-43070 GCF_006439495.1 Mesorhizobium sp. B3-1-8 | reverse complement strand
ATGTTGACCAGCCTCGGAAGCGGGAAGTGTCGCATCTCTAACTGGGGCAACTGTCGCATTACTAAATGGCGGCTACAAGAGCTATTCGCGGAATTTATCTTATGGAACTAGAGAATATTGTTATAAACCGATATAAACCAATGCGTTATCGTTCTACTTGCCCAGCTTGCTTTCCGGCCGTCGATGAATGTCCGCTTTTTAAGGCTGAGGCGCGACCGTGGAGGCGAACGACACTACCTCGAACAGTGCACTTCCATGGAACTACAAAGTTTGGGCACTTAACCGTGCGAGAGGAGATACGCAGCAGATAAGTTTGCGCTCGGCCGCCATCATCACTCGCCGCTTCCGGTAAGGCGGCGCCCCGATATCTTCGGCGATCGGATATCGTCGGCGTAACTCCGCAGTTCAGCCTGTCCGCCGCCCGCAGTTCGATCACCATTCCTTCCGATGTTGAACGAAGAAAACGAAGCCGCGACCGCCGATCTTGTAGGGCTGACGGCGGATATTGTCTCAGCATACGTCAGCAAGAACGCGGTCCCCGTCGCGGGCCCAACCGAACTCATCGCTTCGGTTCATTCATCCCTGTCGGGCGTCGGTCAGCCGGTGGAGCAGCCGAAGCAGGGGCCCCGCGGTCAATCCCAGACGGTCGGTGACGCCGGACTACATCATCTGCCTCGAAGATGGGAAGAGGTTCAAATCTCTGAAGCGGCATCTCGCTGTTCATTATGGGCTTTCGCCGAACGAATGCCGCGAGAAGTGGAGTTTGAAACGCGGCTCAACGATCGACGCTCGCGAAGGCAGCCGGCCTCGGACGCAAGGCGCAGCCAACGCCTGCCAAGAAAGCTTCAGTCCGGCGGAAGGCTAAGGCCGAGGTGTGACAGCAGAGATTTGTAGGACGAATGCCCGCACCATGTGGTGAAATGGTACAGGTGACGCAGCGTCAAGCCTCAAGTATGACTGTAGTGTATACTCCCACTTGGCCGGCGACTACAGTTCAGGCAAACCTCCACCAATCGGCGCTAGCCGTTTTCCTGTTGAGCTGTTGCGCGAGATGTTGCAGCGATCAAGCCGCCCTGCCAATTTTGAACACCTTTGAACCAATTGCGCGGTCTATTTTCCGTATTTGCCTGATGTTGATTGCTGAATTTCTCCAGCTTCGCCGTGGCGTCCAGGCGACACCCCTCTTGGCTAGAAAGTTGACTGGTGCAACGCCACGGTTCACGCTCGAAACCAAAAGCAGGCCCGCGTAGTACGGCATCAAATTCGAGGACCGCATGAATGTGACGGAAAGCATGTTGAAACAGCCCGCAAAAGCCGACCGGCGACATTCCATTGCGGCCGAGCTGATTGCGGTGCTGGTCGCGGTAACGACCGGCCAGCCCCGCGTCATGACCGTCGAGAACGGCAAGGCCCTGCCCTCTGGTCCATTCGAGCTGGGACACCGTTCGCTGCAATCCGGTCTCCGGGACTGGGTGGAACAGCAGACACGGCAGCCCTTGGGCTACATCGAACAGCTCTACACCTTCGCCGACCGCGACCGGGCCGCCGAGGGGGCCCACCGGGTGATTTCGATCAGCTATCTCGCCCTCACCAGAGAGGAACAGGCAAAACCTGCCGACATGGCGAGATGGCACAACTGGTACGACTATTTTCCCTGGGAAGATCATCGCGACGGCGTTCCATCTGCGTTGCGGGGCATAATCGTCCCCCAGCTGAATGCCTGGGCGAAAGCCGCCGACAACACCTCGATGCGCAGTGAGCGCCAGCAGCGAACAGCAGTGGCCTTCGGTCTCGATGGCCACAGTTGGAACGAAGAGTTGGTGCTGCAACGCTATGAACTGCTTTATGAGGCGGTGCTTGTCGAGGAAGCGCATCGCGGCAGGGCCAAGGATCTCACGGCGTCGGTCTTCGGCCCGGCCATGGCGGCCGATCACCGGCGTATCCTGGCCACCGGCATCGCCAGGCTGCGCGCCAAGATCAAATATCGTCCCGTCGTCTTCGAATTGATGCCACCGACATTCACGCTGCTGCAGCTCCAGCGCAGCGTCGAGGCGCTGGCCGGCCGGCTCGTGCACAAGCCAAATTTCCGTCGATTGGTCGAGCAACAAGAACTGGTCGAAGAGACGGGAGCGATGACCACAGACATGCGCGGACGCCCTGCCAAACTCTTTCGCTTCCGTCATGACGTCCTGGCAGAGCGCGCTGTTGCCGGGACGAAATTGCCACTTTCGCGAGCTTGACTCTCTTTATACTCCATATAAGTATATGCCTGCTATATACTCATTTGGAGCATATATACAATGGCGACACCGCATGAGCAGTCTCGAAGCTCCGCACTCTACGACCGCGTACGGCGCGTCATTCCGGCCATCGAATGGCCTGTATTCGCCGACGACGTCGACGCCATCCTCGATCTGAAGAAGCAGCGAAACGCCGTCATCCTGGCGCACAATTACCAGACGCCGGAAATCTTCCACTGTGTCGCCGACATCGTCGGCGACAGCCTGGCGCTTGCCCGCAAGGCGATGTCGACCGAAGCGGACGTCATTGTGCTCGCCGGCGTGCATTTCATGGCCGAGACGGCCAAGCTGCTCAATCCGCAAAAGACCGTGCTCATCCCGGACTTGCGAGCTGGCTGTTCGCTGGCGGACTCGATCACCGCCGCCGACATTCGTCTGCTGCGGCAACGCTATCCCGGCGTGCCGGTCGTTACCTATGTAAACACGTCGGCCGAGGTGAAGGCCGTCTCCGACATCTGCTGCACCTCGGGCAACGCGAAAGCCGTCGTCGAGTCTCTCGGGGTCCCCCGCGTGATCATGCTGCCGGACGAATATCTGGCGCAGAACATCGCCGCCCAGACCGATGTCCAGATCGTCGCGTGGAAAGGCCATTGTGAGGTGCATGAGCGCTTTACACCCGCTGACATCCGCCAACTGCGCGAGGATCATCCCGGCGTGACGGTGCTGGCGCATCCCGAATGCCCGCCCGAAGTGGTGGCGGAAGCCGATTTTTCCGGCTCGACCGCAGCCATGTCCGACTATGTCGGGAGACAAAAGCCGCCGCGCGTCGTGCTGATGACCGAGTGCTCGATGAGCGACAACGTCGCGGTCGAACACCCCGAAGTCGAATTCATCCGACCCTGCAATCTGTGCCCGCACATGAAGCGGATAACGCTCGCCAATATTCGCGCGGCACTCGAGCAGAACCAGCATGTCGTGACCATCGACCCTGGGGTCGCCGGACCCGCGCGGCTCGCCGTCGAGCGGATGCTGGCCGTATGAGCATCGACATCCACCATCTCGCCGGCCGGCCGGTCATCATAGGCGGTGGCATAGCCGGATTGATGACGGCGCTTCATCTGGCGCCCGAGCCGGTGCTTCTTCTTTCGCGATCGCCGCTTGGCGCCGAGGCGTCCAGCGCGTGGGCGCAGGGCGGACTTGCCGCAAGCCTGGGTGACGATGACGACCCGGCGCTCCACCTTTCCGACACGCTCGCCGCCGGCGACGGCCTTTGCGATGCGGAAGCCGCAAGGCGCATACTCTACGCGGCGCCCGCCGCGATCGAGGATCTGGCGCGGCTTGGGGCTCGCTTCGATCGAACAGCCGAAGGCACTCTTCGTCTCGGACTGGAAGCCGCACACAGCCGCCGGCGCATCGTTCATGCGGGAGGTGATGGCAGTGGACGGGAGGTCATGCGCGCCCTCGTCGCCGCCGTGCGGTCCACGCCGACAATCGAAGTCATCGAAGGCGTCGAAGCCCGTCGACTCGCAGTGGACGATGGCAGGGTCACCGGCGTGCTGGCGCGTTCCTCGACAGGTCCGGTATACTTCGCCACGGGACGGGTCGTTCTCGCCACCGGCGGGATCGGCGGGCTGTTCCATGACACGACAAATCCATCGGGCAGTTGCGGACAGGGCCTGGCGCTTGCGGCGCGCGCCGGTGCAGCCCACGCCGATCTCGAGTTCATCCAGTTCCACCCGACCGCGCTAGACGGCCCGGGCCGTCCGATGCCGTTGATCAGCGAGGCGGTTCGCGGCGAAGGCGCAAAAATCGTCGACGAGACGGGTCGGCGTTTCCTCGACAGGATGCCTAGCGCGGAGCTCGCACCGCGTGACATCGTCGCGCGTGCCGTCTGGAGGCATCTTGCGGCGGGCCATCGCGTCTTCCTCGACGTGCGCGAGAAACCAGGCACGGCATTCGCGCAGCATTTCCAGACGATCGCAGCGGCCTGCCGCAGCGCCGGGATCGATCCGACGCGCGACCTCATTCCGATCCGGCCCGCCCAGCACTACCACATGGGCGGTGTCGCCGTGGATCTGGCGGGGCGGACTTCCGTTGCGGGACTCTGGGCTTGTGGCGAGGTCGCCTCGACAGGGCTGCACGGCTCCAACCGGTTGGCCAGCAACTCGCTGACCGAGGCGGTCGTCTGCGCGCGCTGGGTTGCCGAGAGCATGGCCGGTTCGCTTGAGTCCAGCGGGAAGCGAGCCGTGCCATCCGACCAGCCGGCATCCGATCCAGGGCCCGTGCGCCCTCTGCTGTCACGCGCACTCGGCGTCACCCGAGATGACGAGGGGTTGGAAGCGGCTGCGCGCGCACTGCTGCCGCTGGCGCAGCGGCATGGCGCGGCGTCCGATCCCGCCCTTGTCGGGCTGATGATCACGATTGCCGCCTTGCGGCGCCGGGAGAGCCGCGGGGCTCATTTCCGGACTGACTTTCCTCACCATGAGTCCGTCGTCCGACGCTCCGAAATCACCCTCGATGCCGCCTTGTCTATGGCGCTCGAAATCGCAAATTCGCCAGCGCTGGAAAACGTCACATGACGAACCTCTCTCCACTGCCCGCAATCATGATCGAACCTTTGGTACGAGCGGCTCTTCTCGAAGACCTCGGCAGGGCCGGTGACCTGACGACGGATGCCATCGTGCCGAAGGACCGTCATGCGACGACCGTGCTTTCAGCGCGCCAGGCCGGAATTGTCGCCGGGCTCGATCTGGCGATGCTCGCATTCCGGCTCATCGACCAGGATGTCGAGATGACGGTACACCGCGCGGATGGCAGCGAAGTGGCTCAAGGCGAGGCCATCGCCTCGGTCCACGGTCCGGCGCGAGCCATCCTTACGGCGGAACGCACGGCGCTCAATTTTCTCTGTCACCTGAGCGGCATCGCCACGGCCACGGCAGCGGTGGTCGCGGCGATCCACGACCACAACGCGAAAATCGTTTGCACCCGCAAGACGACACCCGGGTTGCGGGCGGTAGAGAAATACGCCGTGCGCGCCGGTGGCGGCTGCAATCACCGTTTCGGTCTCGATGATGCCATCCTGATCAAGGATAACCACATTGCCATCGCCGGCGGAGTCCGCCCGGCCATCGAGCGGGCGCGAGCCGGCGCCGGCCATCTCGTCAAGATCGAAGTGGAAGTCGACACTATGGCCCAGCTGGATGAGGCTTTGGCGCTGAACCCGGACGCTGTCCTGCTCGACAATATGTCGGTCGAGCAATTGCGCGAGGCGGTGGCCGTGGTTGCCGGCCGGGCGATCACCGAGGCGTCAGGCAGGATTACATCAGCGACGGCGCCTGCCATTGCTGCGACCGGTGTCGATCTGATTTCCATCGGTTGGTTGACTCACAGTGCGCCGATCCTCGATATCGGCCTCGACTATCGTGAACCTGATCGTCCGGTCTGACCAACGGCACTGGGCTGGCCACTCGCGACAAAAGTTCGCCACCTTCAAGGGCGCCGACGTCGCCACAACGCAAGGAGCAGACTGGAAATGCACGCAGCGACTTCGGAAATGACCAAGCGTGAAGCTCAATCCTTCGGCGACCGCCGGATGTGGACGCTGAAGGAGGCCCGGGCACTTCATGACGCGCCTTTCAATGACCTGCTGTTTCAGGCGCAAACCGTGCACCGCCAGAATTTCGATCCCAATAAGGTCCAGCTCAGCCGGCTTCTCAGCATCAAGACAGGCGGCTGCCCGGAGGATTGCGGCTATTGCAGCCAGTCGGCGCATCACGAAACCGGCCTGAAGGCGTCAAAGCTGATGGAGGTCAAGCGCGTCATCGCTGAGGCGACCAAGGCACGCGACGCCGGCGCCACCCGCTACTGCATGGGCGCGGCCTGGCGAAACCCCAAGGCGCGCGACATGGATGCAGTCGTCGCGATGGTCGAAGGCGTCAAGGCGCTCGGCATGGAGACCTGCATGACGCTCGGCATGCTCGATCTAGGCCAAGCGCGGCAACTGAAAAAAGCCGGCCTCGACTACTACAACCACAACATCGACACGTCGGAACGCTATTACAACGAGGTTATCTCGACACGCACATTTGCAGATCGGCTGGATACGTTGGCCAATGTCCGCGACAGTGGCATTAAGGTCTGCTGCGGCGGCATTGTCGGCATGGGCGAAGAGCCTGTGGACCGGATCGACATGCTGGTGACGCTGGCCAATCTCCCGGAACATCCGGAAAGCGTTCCGATCAACATGCTGATCCCGATCGCCGGCACGCCGCTTGCCGAAGCCAGGCCGATTGAGCCGATCGAATTCGTGCGCGTGATCGCGCTGGCGCGCATCATGATGCCGAAATCCCATGTCCGTCTTTCGGCCGGCCGCACCGCCATGACCGACGAGATGCAGGCGCTGTGCTTTTTTGCCGGCGCCAACTCGATCTTCGTCGGCGACACGCTGCTGACGGCCGACAATCCGGGCGAGGACAAGGACAGCCTCCTGTTCCGCCGCCTCGGCATCGAGCCGATGGAACTCGAGGCGCAATGAACGGGGCACCGCTTGCCCGCTATGACGCGACCTTGCAGGGACTGGCGCGCAAGGACCGGCTGCGGACGCTTTCGCCGCGCGCCGGCCTCGAGATAGGCAAGGTTGCGGTCGAGCGCGGCGGTCGGCCGCTTGCCGGTTTCCTGGATCGGATGGCACGGGAACTCGAACGGAATGCCGCCCATCGAAACGATGCCTTCGCGCACGCGCTTGGCCAGTTCGATGTGATGGCGGTTGCAGGGCGATAGATCCGAGCCGGTCTGGGCGATGCCGATCAGCGGCTTGCCGGACATCAATTCGGCCCGCGTCAGCCCGTAATTCAGGTAGCGCTCGAGATAGAGCGCCGTCATTCCCGGGTTGTCGGGATTGTCGAACCACTCCTGCGAGCGAAACATTTTCTTCTTGGTGGGGGCGCCGGCCATCATGGCCTCCGTATTTGTAAGACAAATCGATACTGACAACGCGCGAATACAGGCAAGAGGCACATGCGATCCGATTCACGTTGCCTCGGGACAGGGTTTACGCGGCAGCACTGGCCTCTTACTTCTGCCGAATGTTAGAATTGCATCGGGCTATCGCGTGACGTGAACGAGCTTAGTGTTCAGATAGCTTTCCATCGCTTCGGTTCCGCTCTCTGAGCCGTACCCGGAATCCTTCATCCCGCCGAAGGGAGCCTCCGGGAAGCTTACCTGCTGGCTGTTTATCGCGATCATCCCGCTCTCGACCGACCGCAAGAGCAACTGAATAGTCTGAGACGAGTTCGTGTAGGCATAGGCCGCCAGGCCGTAATCCAGCCTGTTGGCCTCGGCCAAGACCTCGTCAAGATCTTTGAAGGGGGCGATAAGTGCGATCGGTCCGAACGGTTCTTCGTTCATTGCCTGAGCCCCCGCTGGCACATTCGTCATTACGGTCGGCTCGTAGAAGAAGCCTTCGTTGCCGATCCGTTTCCCGCCGGTCTCAACTGTCGCACCGTGCCGCACGGCATCTTGGACGAGCCTCTCGATCGCGTCCAAGCGACGCTGGCTCACAAGTGGTCCCATGGTGGTCGAGGGGTCGAGGCCGTCTCCGACCTTGATCGCCCGGGTGGCCGAGACGAACCCGTCGATGAAGCGTTCGTAGCTCCTGTCCTGTACAAGGATGCGGGTCGGAGAGACGCACACCTGACCGGCATTGCGAAACTTCACCCCAGCGATCGACTTGATCGTATTGTCGATGTCAGCATCGTCGAAGACAATGGTCGGTGAGTGCCCTCCCAGTTCGAGCGTGACGCGCTTCAGGTAGCGACCGGCCATCGCCGCGATATTTTTGCCGACTTGGGTCGATCCAGTGAAAGATACCTTCCGGATAACCGGATGCGGGATTAGATATTCCGAAATCCGCGAAGGCACCCCGTAGACAAGTTGCAGCAGTCCGCCAGGCGCACCGGCATCAAGAAAGACCTGCGCCAACGCCGCGCAGCATGCCGGGGTATCCTCGGGCGCTTTCAGAACAACCGAGCATCCGGCGGCGAAAGCCGGGCTCAGCTTTTGAACAGCCTGAAGGATCGGAAAGTTCCACGGAACGAATGCCGCGACTGGGCCGACAGGCTCACGGTAGGCGATTAGTTCGCTGTTGGCGGCCCGGGACGGGATCACGCGTCCGTAGGTGCGACGGCCTTCCTCGGCGAACCATTCGATGGTGTCCGCGCTGAACGCGATCTCGCCTTTGGCCTCGGCGAGTGGTTTTCCCTGCTCGGTAACCAGAATTCGCGCGATTTCGTCAGCGCGCTCGCGCAGGAGCTCGGCGGCACGACGCAGGACCTTGCTGCGTTCGAAAGCCGACGTTCCCTTCCACTGTAAGAAGCCTCGGCGCACAGCCGCCAAAGCGTCGTCCAGATCCGCGTCACTCGCACCCGTGATATGGAAGGCGGTTCGACCTGTGGCCGGATTGACTACGGGAATTAGATCACCCCGGCCTTTCCGCCATTCGCCGTCGATCAGCAGCATAACATCGTCCATTGTGATATCGTCCATGTTTCTGATTTCCTCGTCGCGGCTGCACCGTGGCCTGGCGTTGTTCACGCACTTATCAGAGCGATCGCCGCCTCGCGGCGGTGGATCTCGTTGCAACGAGTCCTTCTGGGTGCTGGCTTATTCGCCTTTGAAGACGGGCTTCCGCTTCTGCTGGAATGCGAGGCGCCCTTCGATGCGGTCTTTGCTATCGCGCAACACGCCCATAGTGAACTGTTCCGACTCGAGCCCAGCTTCCAGAGTCATATTGACCCCCTGGTAGGCGAGACGCTTCACTGCTCTGACGGACAGGGGTGCATTGGCGGCGATCTTCTCAGCAACCGCGAGAGATTCCTCCAATAGCCGTTCCTTAGGCACCACGCGGTTCACTAGCCCAATCCGGTAGGCTTCCGCGGCATCGATCGGTTCACCCGTCATCAGCATCATCAGCGCGTTGGTCATCCCAACGAGACGCGGTAGTCGCTGGGTGCCGCCGCCGCCGGGGATACTACCCACCCGTACCTCCGTCAGGGCGAGGCGGGCCGTATCGGCCGCGATTCTCAAATCGCAATGCATCGCCAGTTCAAGGCCGCCGCCATAGGCGATACCGTTGATCGCCGCGATGATCGGCTTTTCGGTTGTCAGATGCCCCCCGTTCCCGGAGTCCCTACCGAAGGTCAGCTGTGCGAAGCTTTCCTGAGGGGGCATCGTTTTCTTCAGGTCGGCGCCTGCGCAGAATGCGCGATCTCCTGCTCCTGTCACGATTACGACTCGGACGTTGTCGTCCTGGCGTAGGTTGGAAAAGCACTCGTCAATGCCGGCGCTGGTTTCCCGATCAAGCGCGTTCATAGCTTCGGGCCGGTTGAGTACAATCGTAGCGACGTGGCCATTCACGGAATAGTCGACAGACAAGTTAAATCCTCTTGATTGTAGTGTGTGCCTGCGAGCGCAGAGCAATCCGCCGTGATAGAACGACGCCCGCCCATTCCGATCAAACGAGTTTTTCGACGCCTCGGTTGCGCCCACTGAGGCGATATCGACCAAATCCATGGGTTGAGGCGGAGCGTAACAATGCACGGCGCCGGAGCGCGGCGGCAGCCCGAAGATGGACACGTTATTCGCGAAAGATGCTGCCTGGGTGCCACAGAGTGATGGCGATGTCTCACGAAAGATAAAGGGGCACGAGGCCGCGCCGGTTGCCAGACCGGATATCAGAATCATTGCTATGCGCCCATCTCAGAGGCAGGCCCACCGCTCGGATATCGCTTCACGGATCATTCGGGCCATTCAGCTGCAAGCCTTGATAGATACAGGGAACCGATAGCCCATTGGGCCAGATGCAGAATCGCGTTGGGGAACATCTTGTCGGTTTCGCTCTTGGGCGTGAGAAAATGGCGTTCTCGACCCATGAGTGGATGAGATTGGTCATGGTCTGGCGAAAGAGCCCGCGCAAGTTTGCAAGCCTGTAGCCATCGCATCCGTGATCAGATCAGCGCCTTCAGGGGCCACGACGGATCGGCGACCCGGTTCTGGTCCGGGCTGTGTCCCTGGGCAAGAAGGCGCTTGCCAACCATGTACGCCTGCGGTGCACTCAGGGCATCCACGGCGACGAGCCGACCCTCACGGTAATACCAGTGTGATAGGCCCTCGCGATCCGAACGGCGGACGACGACATCGTCTCCCGGCGACGACTGACCGGCGATTTGAAGTTTGAGGTCGTATTGATCAGACCAGAACCACGGCTGTGGTGTGTAAACTTTACCCAGGTCGAGAATGTTGCCCGCTACAGTAGTGCCACTGTCGCAGGCATTTCCAACGCTCTCGAGACGGACACTACCATCCACAAGCGCAAAGCGCGCACAATCGCCTGCAGCCCAGATATCTGCATCGCTCGTCCGCCCCTGTGCGTCGACCAGGATGCCATCGTCGACAGCTAGACCTGCCGCTTCAGCGATCCCGACGTTCGGCACGGCACCGATACCAACGACGACGCAATCCGCAGCGATCCGTTCGCCACTGGCCAGCAAGGCCGAGGACACACGACCCTTTCCCTCCAGCCGGTCCAATTGCCCCCCTAACCGGAACATAACGCCATTACTCAAATGAAGACGCTCGATATATTCTGCCGTTTCTGGGCACGCTACACGACCAAGCAGACGCGTCCCGGCTTCGACGACGGTGACCTGCATCCCGAATTTGCGGCCAACGGTCGCCATCTCGAGGCCAATATAGCCGCCGCCGACGATCAAAAGCGCTCCGCCGGATGAAAGGTCCGGCCGCAACCTGTCGACGTCCTCTATGTCCCGGATGACGTGGACACCAGCGAGATCGCCACCCATCCGTGGCGTCAGTGTGCGCGGTGACGCTCCGGTGGCAAGAACTAGCTGCCCGTAGCGGATACGGGCGCCATTGGTGAAGACCACGGCTCGATCACTGCGATCGATGCACTCGACGGGCACGCCGAGCCGCAACGTGATCTGATTTGCCTCATACCAGGACGCAGGCTTGAGTCTGAGGCGGCCAGCCTCCAAATCGCCACGCAAGTAGGCTTTTGACAAGGGCGGGCGCTGATAAGGCAGATACGGTTCACCGCCCACCAGCAGGATCTCTCCCTCAAAACCAAGCTTGCGCAGCGCCTCGACCGTCGACACGCCGGCCTGTCCAGCCCCAATGATAACCACGCGGTTCGTTTCTATTTGCTCACGCATGGTCTGCCCCTAAAAGTTCCACGCCAGCACGGATAGATTGCCTTCATGCACTGTATCGGATCTCCTCACGCTTCAGCTTGGGGTGATCGTCGGTTCGATTTCGATCTTGGCGTCCGAATACCAGTCCACGAACTTGCGCACGCCGAGACGCCCCTTGGCCGGTTGAAGGCGATGCTTTTCCAGACGCGGCCGATGAACAAGCTGGGACGGACGAATGGTAGTCTCATTCCCCGGTGCCAGGCGGTTGATGACCAACACCCCGACAGCAGTGCGAATATTCCGGCAACTCGCTCATCACTCTCACATTACCGGCGGCATCTAAGCCGTAACCCACGGGCGGAGTGATGATTCGATCTCTGTCACGGTAACCACGATGTCCTCGGCAAACTCGACCAATTCACTGGTCATGAACGGCCCGCAATGTAATTTTGGAAGATGTAGATGACGTTCGCGACTCAATCGGGCATGAGGTGGGCCGGACCCGCGCGGCGGCGAAGGGGTCACGGTGGCGGTCAGTTTCCCCCCAGAAACCTCCTCGAAGCGGCGAATGAATTCCGGCCAGTCTTCGCCGTTGAGCACATGCACGGGCAGGGACCAAAGACGCTATTTTGAGGGTCTGTTTCGTCAACGCAGATGTCACGCAGATTGCCGTATGCGAATCTGCTCCGAGGGACATTTTGGTGAAGTTCATACTATCCCCTCCCTGAAGACTACTGACGGGTACGAAGCTAGTTGTCACACCTGTGTTTCAGGCACGGTAATGGTCGTGCCGTCCATCCATCCGGCAACTATCACCTGACAACTGAGCCGACTATTTGGCTGCCGCTCCACTGCTGCGAAATCCAGCATGTCGCTTTCCGTGCCCACCGGGGCGCCGATCCCCTCGGAAAGCGCCGCGTCGACAAAGATATGGCATGTCGCACAGGCCATCGAGCCTGCACATTCCGCCACTATTCCGGGGACATCGTTGTTGATCGCCGTTTCCATGATGGAATGACCGTCCTCGGCTTCCACTTGACGGCTGGACCCGTCTGGCAGGACAAACTTTAGGGTGGTCATGGGCACGGTCTTTCCCAGCAAAATGCCGTCCTGCGTAAGCGCACCAAGAGCTTGGTCATTGAAGGTCTGGTCAGGCGTGCAGGCGGACGCGCAACTGGCTTGGGCCGCGGAACGAGATTGTCTTTGTCCAGTCGATCTGCTGATCCGGCACAAGCGTCATCTTGGGGAACTGGGCCGAAAGTTCTTCAAGCAGGATTTTCAATTCCAGCCGCGCGAGGGGCGCCCCAAGGCAGCTATGGATGCCGGTCCCGAAGGCGAGATGTTCGCGCGGATTCTTGCGCTCCACATCGAAACACTCGGCATTCTCAAACCGAGTATCATCGTGGTTGGCCGACCCCAAGGCAATCAGGATTTTGGATCCCTTCGGGATATCCTGCCCTGCGATGGTCACATCAACTTTCGCAGTGCGGCGCCAAGCTACGACAGACGAGGCATGGCGCAATCCTTCTTCAACCGCGTTCGGAATCAATCCCGGATTCCGGACAATCTTTGCCCATTGTTCAGGATGTTTCATCAACTCAAGGAACAGGTTACCTGCCGCATTTGTGGTTGTCTCGTGGCCTGCAAGCAATAGACCGAAGACCAGGCTCGTGATCTCGTTCACTGTCAGGACAGCGTCGTCGCCATTGCGCTTTTCCAGTAGAAAACTCGGGTAGTCGTCGCCAGGTTCGGTCTTGCGCGCTTCAACCAGGCCAGCGGCATATTCCCAGAATCCCACCAAGTCATGAACCGCTTCTTCAAGTTCGGCCTCACTGGGCTTGCCCCAGATCATATTTAGCCGAAGGTCGCCCCATTTCTTGATCTTGCGCGGATCGAACGTTGCCTCGCCAAGCAACAGGAATACCACCTGTGCCGGAAACTCATAAAATAACGCGTCGACCAGATCGACCTCATCCTGCCTATCGAACCTGTCGATATAGGCTCGAACAAGGTTTCGTAACGCGCCTTCATACAACGAGAACTGGCGAATGTTGAGAAACCGCGAAGCGACGTTGCGAATTCGTGTATGGCGCGGCGGATCGCAGGCCACTTGAACAGCCTCGTTGGTAAAGCCCATCTCTTGAAGATAACCCCGCATCTTCTGCGGCCAGTTCGTGAGAGGTTGGGTTGCAATCTCGGCCGAAAACCGTTCGTGATCGCGCAGTGTCGCTAGAACGTCTTCTCGGCGGGTTACGACCCAATATTCGATCTCGGGCGAATAGAACACGGGTACATCACTGCGTATGCTGGCAAAGAATTCGTACATGCCTTCGTGTTGGAACGGCGCATATTTCGCTGCTGCCACGTGATGCGGACATGACGCGTTTGGGACCGCAGGCGCAGTCAACTCGGTCATAAAGTAATCCTCCTCGAGGTCAGACGGCTCCTCTCCGCAACCTCCGAGCAAAATCGGTAACCTATCGATGTTGTCATGTCAACATCGATATTGTCAGATCAACACGGGGATGCCTGGTCACCCTTGATCGACCTTGCAACCTCCTGAACACATCTGCATATAGGTTCATTATGCCTGATCAAGATGAGCCTGATGGCCGCCAAATGGCATTGCCTGATTTGCCAGATGAGATGTTTCTCGTCACCTTAGAGGACGACGATTCTTCGCCGCGCAGTACACTCAGTTTCTCACGATCGCCCACCGTACTCCTGACCTTCGCCGCGAACCGGTTCACGCGCGCGGCAGCGCGCGTCTATCAGGAGCGATACGGAATTGGAGCCATGGATTGGCGTATGCTGGTCATGCTGACTCGCGAACCCGGAGCGACGGTGACCAGATCCGCCGACACGATTGGGATTGACAAGGCAGCCGTTAGCCGTTGTTTGCAACGCCTGCTCGGAATGGGCTTTGTATCTAAGGGGTTGCTGCACTCTAACGGGCGCAGCCGTGGCTGGCGCTTGACGGATACCGGCCACGCGCTTCACAAAACGATCCTTAAAGAAGCGCTTCGGCGCCAACGGCACCTCTTCTCTGGCTTTTCGCCTGAGGAGGTACAATCCTTCTGCTACATGTTGACTAGGTTCCTAGATAACCTGGCCGATCTTCAAGCGTCACCCTCCCCCACATCCGAGGATGATGGCCCGAAAACAACATCATAGTCCGCAGCGTTTTCGGCCAACTCGTGTTCAGAATTCCGAACGAGGCTCAGCAATGGGCACCAATCACCGCGTGAGCCCTGACTGCGGTCATCACCGGACGGCTACCCCTCCCACTGTGCGTAATAAGAACAGCTAGGCGTTCGACCGCACCCCCGCCGCTTCATCCTCGGCGCGTCTAGGTCGCCGGTGATCTTCGGCTGATTCCCAGAGCAACAGTACATCCGGATAGGACAGCCCATCATAATATTCTCGGATGCGTCACATAAGCTGACGTTCTTTCGCCTGTCATGCGGGTAGCACGAGGACATCTTTCGCTTGCCAGCTGACCACAACTGACATGCTAGGCGACAATGTTGCTTCCTCTGATCCGGAGTTCGGCATGCGGCTACGCATGCAAGTCGAGCGGCCTAACCGCACAGTCATTTTCTGCTCTGCGCCGAGATATGTGCAATCCAAGATCTCCCCGCGAAATTCATTCTCGCTGACAAGGGGATTCTTCATCGGCCGAACCACCACATTTTCCGGCCGGACCACGATGAAGACATCGCGGCCTTCGCGGCGGGATGAACCATCCGAGACTGCCCAACCGTCTCCGATGATCTTCCCGTTCTCGCATCTGCCACGCAGCAGGTTTGCCTCGCCAACGAAATCGGCCACGAATGGAGAACCGGGACGCAGATAAAGGTCCTTAGGTGACCCGATCTGTTCGATAGCCCCTTTGTTGAATAGGGCGATTCGATCACTCATCGCGAGCGCCTCCTCCTGATCGTGTGTCACTGACACAACAGTTGCACCAAAGTCATGCACGATCCGAGTTATCTCGGTTTGCATTTGCCCTCGCAATTTTCGGTCGAGAGCTGAAAGCGGCTCGTCTAAAAGAACCAGAGACGGCCGGAAGACTAAAGCTCGTGCCAGGGCTACTCGTTGCCGTTGCCCTCCAGATAGCTGGGACGGTAACCGATCTGCTAGGTTCAGGAGACCTACCACGTCTAGGATTTCGTCGACCATTCTCTCCCGCGACGACGCGGGCTCCCCTCGCGCTCGCAGCGGATATCCGACGTTTCTCCTCGCAGACATATGAGGAAACAACGCGTAGTCTTGAAACACCATCCCGATGTTGCGGCGATGTGGTGGTACGCCAACAACGCTTTTGCCGTCTATCCGTACATCGCCGGAGTCTGGGTCGAGGAAGCCGGCGATTGCGCGGAGGGTCGTGGTTTTCCCCGAGCCCGAGGGTCCCAGCAAGGTCAAGAACTCTCCCGGCTGCAGGCTAAACGAAACATCGCGTAGGGCGTGGAACTTACCGAACCACTTCTGAATGTTTGTCAGGGCTACTCTCGGATCGACATTGAGGGTGGTCAACGGGCGTACTCCTCTGGTTACTACCTTGGCGCTTTCTTCCATGGTTTCACAAATTTTTTCAACCGTGAAGTTGCCTTCACGTACGTGATGATGTAGATAGGTCCGGAATTTGTTTAACCATAGAACCTCACCTCATGGCTCAGATCGTCAGATTTTTTTGGAACGGGAAGGCCTTGCGGGGTGTGGCGGGGGACACAATCGGCGAAGCTTTGTACAGGAACGGCATCCTGGCCCTAGGTCGATCTCGGAAGCGTCAGCAGCCGCTTGGGATGTCCGGCAGTACGAGCTTTGGAGTTATCGCTAGAGTTGACGGTCGACCAAGCGTGAGGATTGATCGCCTACTCGTTCAGCCGGATATGCAGATAGAATCTCAAGATGCATGGCCGACCCGCTCTTTCAATCTACTTCGGCTGGCGCGCCACGTGCCAAAAAGGCTCCTGAGGGGTGGCTTCGAACAGACTATGCTTTTTCCGAGTGGGACTGCTCGGTTCCGTTATTGGGAGCGCTTTCTGTCGCACATCTCTGCAGGCGGTGCCCGCTTACCTGATCGGGTTCTGGCGCCTGAGCAGAGCCCCGCGCGGGTGGTCCCCGCCGACATACTTGTGATAGGTGGTGGGCCAGCTGGAATTGCTGAGGCGAATAGATTGGCGCTTGCTGGCAGAGTGGTAACTCTTGTCACACGAGGCGACCGCCACGCTCGCTCTGCAAGTCTGATGGCTCGCGAAGTTGCCCCGCTACACGAGAACGTGACATCGCATCTTTCGATGGATGTATTTGGTATCTACAGAGCTGGCAGGATCGTCGCCGGCGCTCCGTGCGCGGGCGACGACGGTGTGACCTTCTTCAAGCCGTCTTCCATCATCATTGCGACAGGACGCTTTTCAATTCCGCCTGTTGTACCCGGCGGGGCACTGCCGGGGGTTCTCGCTGCCCCCGTGGCTCTACAGCTGGCGTGCCGAAGCATAAATCTGGGCAGGGTGGTCGTTTGCGGAACTGGATCCGAGGCCGAGATTGCGGATCGGCTCCAAAGCCTAGGTGCCTCGGTGGTCGAGCATGTTCCGACTGCGACAGTCGAACGCGTCACAGGCGGCAATCGTGTTAGAGGGATATTCTCATCTGGGCGACTGATCAGATGCGAAACTCTCGTTCATGGTGGCCCATGGCGAGCTGATCCCTCGCTTGAATTCCAAGCTGTGGCAACAGGTACAATCCAACTGCGCACTGATCCTGATGCGACGCCGGTGCATGCCGTGGGAGCGTATTGCCAAGGTTCAGAGCGTATTCACATCAATGAAGAGCATCTGGAAGAAGCAGAAGTTTGCGCCTGCATGGACGTGACTGGGGGTGAGTTACTGTCCCTCGTAAGAAACGGAGTAGAGGACGTTGAGGTTTTGAAGAGACTGACATCCTGTGGCATGGGTCCATGTCAGGGGAACCCGTGCTGGCATTCAATGGCAGAACTGGTGGCGCGGTTTGGTGTAAGCGGAAAACCCGTTGCGATGCCCAGTTATCGTCCTCCGCGGGGGGCCATAACCGTCGCACAAGCTGCAGGGCTCCTCGAGGTTGCAAGTGCAGTTGAATAATCGCCAGACGCCGCCTCAGTTCGCCGATGCGGTGATTATAGGTGGAGGCATTCAAGGTCTCTCTTGCGCGTACAACCTGGCCTCCGAACAGGGGTTGCGCAGGGTCGTTGTTGTTGACGCAGGATACTGGCAGGGCGGCGCATCCGGGCGGAATGAAACACTGGTGCGATCAGGGTTCGGATCTCGTGAATGGTCGGAGTTCTTCACCTACTCGTGCCGGGAATGGCGCGATCTTTCGCGCCGCCTTCGACACAACGTGATGTACTCGGAGCGAGGCTACATGATCGTTGCTTCTTCGGAGCAAACTGCGGATTCTGTCGATTCGGCGGCACGGCTTCACCGTCAGACAGGATTGCGCGGTCAATACGCTAGCCGGGAAAAGGTTGAGCGACTACTTCCTGGCCTCGACCAGTCTAAAGTCCGATGCGCCTATTTCCTGGAAGAAGCTGGTGTTGCGCCTCACCACGCGGCCATGCACGCCTATCTAAGTGCGTGTCAGGATGTCGGAGTGGAGATGATATGGTCCACACCTGTAGACGCCATCGACACGGCGAATGGCAGAGTTACGGGCGTATGGGTCGCTGGTGCACTAATACGGAGTGACCTCGTTCTTGTCGCTGCTGGTGCTGGGTCGCCAGAGATCTCTAAGTCTGTGGCATACGACCTTGGTGGTTCTGTTGTACGATTGCAAGCAACGGCGCTCGAGCCGACGCAGCCTTTTGTTCACTGTGCCGTGACTCTGCTGGATTTACAAACGGTGCTTCACCAGACAGCTCGTGGCGAAATCGTCGGAGGATGCGGTCCGTCCACTGATGATATCACACTTCGTTCTGACTTTCTGCCGATGGCTCAATCGATGGCGTCCTATGTGACAATGTTTCCGCAAATGGCGCATCTGAGGATCCTCAGGCAATGGAGCGGCCTTGTCCATGTGAGCGAGGACTACGCGCCACTGATTGGTCGTTGTCCGCACATTGACGAATTGTGGATCTCTGCAGGTTGGATCTACGGCCACACAGGAGGCCCGGGCGCTGGACGACTTATCGCCAAGGCCATGGTTGGAAAAGGTGTCGATCCGCTCATCTTGCCCTTTGATCCCGATCGGTTCAGGCGGGGTAAGGCAATTGTCGAGCCGTTGTTCATAGTTGGCGGCTCCACTAACAAGGTCGCGGCGACAACATAAACGCTTGGAGATTCTACAGTGAACCCAAAGTCTTTTCGACGATCTGACGTGGATCTGTCCTTTTCGGATGGTAGCGCAATTGGCGCTAAACCGTTCGCTGTTGTTGATGAGACTTTCAGTCAAACTCTTGGCGCTGGTTACATTCGATTGAACGGTAATCCGATCAACTGGACGCTTTCATATGATGAAGTAGTCGTCGTTCTGGAGGGGAAGGCCAAAATCACTATAGATGATGATACGGTTGAGCTTCTGCCCGGTGACTCGATGTGGCTGCCCAGAAGCACATCTCTCACCTATGATGGAGAAGACGCGATTCTATTTTACGCGGTCTATCCAGTCGATTGGCGGACGAGCAAGCCGAATATGTAAGTTGATATCCGATCTTTGACGAGCGAAGTGACCTCAACAATAGGAGATGAAACATGGTGAATAACCTTACTCGGCGCAAATTCCTGATGAGCACCGCAGTCACGGGGTCCGCCGCCTACCTTTCATTGTTTAGTACTCGGGTGCTCGCTCAAGACTCCGGCACCCTAGTTATCTCTAGCTATGGTGGTTCGTACGAGGAGGCACAACAAGAGGCGCTCTTCAACCCATATCGGACGCTGAATCCTGGACTCAAAATAGTCCTCGACAGCCCACAGTCGGATGCAAAGCTAAGAGCAATGGTGGAAAGTGGCAATGTATCGTGGGATCTGGTTATAGTGGGTGGTCACATGGGGCTAGAGGCGGATGCCAAATGGCTCGAACCGATCGACTATTCTGTCGTAGACAAAAGCGCGCTGAGAGAGGGATATGCCGGAAAGTATCGTGTCGGCGCGGACGCCGAAGCT
This sequence comes from Mesorhizobium sp. B3-1-8, assembly GCF_006439495.1. Classification (NCBI taxonomy): domain Bacteria; kingdom Pseudomonadati; phylum Pseudomonadota; class Alphaproteobacteria; order Hyphomicrobiales; family Phyllobacteriaceae; genus Mesorhizobium; species Mesorhizobium sp. B3-1-8. Next base: position 23,489 of record NZ_VFTK01000047.1, on the reverse strand, counting down.
ACGGTATTGAGTTACAATATTAAGGCTTACGATAAAACGCCGAACTCCTTCAGAGATTTCTTTGACAGCGAAAGCTTCCCCGGCCCACGAGCTGCTTTTCGGCACGTGGCGGGCGGCATCTTGGAAATGGCACTTATCGCCGATGGTGTTGCACCCTCGGACCTGTACCCCATCGATATAGACCGTGCCCTCACCAAACTAGATACGATCAGGGAACAGCTAGTCTGGTGGGAAACTGGGGCGCAGTCGGAACAGCTGATGACCAGCGGAGAGACTCCCATGGGGCAACTCTGGATCGGTCGTGCGGCACAGGCTGCCGAAAGAGCCCCAGTCAAGACAGTTTGGGATCAATGGCTAACTGCCGATGCATTTTGGGTGGTGCCTAAAGGTGCAACAAACAGAGAGGCGGCCATGAAAGCGATAAATTACTTCATTTCTCCGGAGCCGCAAGCGCGGTTTTCCTCGCTCATCCCCTACGGGCCGGTAAATCCCGCCGCTGATACATTGGTGGTTGGCAAGAACAAGGGAAGACTGCCCACTGATCATCTTTCCACCGCCGTCAAACAGGATATGGAGTGGTGGAACGCGAACTTGGCGGCGATGGATCAGCGCTTCCAGGCCTGGCTAATTCGCTGAGGCAGTTTCACAGTGAAGCCGGGGTTATCACCCAAACAATCTTGGCCTCGGTATCACCGATATTTTTGATCCTGTGGGTTTTTGTGCTTTCAAAAGAGAAACTGTCTCCAGTGTCGAGTTCGTACCATTGGTCTCCAATGTAAAGAGAGGCGTTCCCCGCGATTACGACGCCGCTCTCGAAGCCTGCAGCGTGGCGATACTCTCCTGTATCTCCACCTGGTGCGATCGTGACAAGAAGCAGTTCCAGCGGACCAGCAAGGTGAGGCGACAGGAGTTCGTCTTTTACACCTGCGCCATGATAACTAATCGACTTCCGAGAAGACTTGCGCAGAATGTATCTATCTTCCGGACGTTGAGGCTCGCCTGCATGAAAGAACCAGTTTGCCGGCGTCTCGAGGACGTTGCAAATGGCAGACAAAGCCTCGACTGTTAGTTTGGAGCGTCCACGTTCAATCTGACTTAGGTAACCCATAGACAAGCCAACGGCCTCAGAAAGCTGCTGAAGTGTTACTCCTCGCATTTTTCTTATCTGCCGGATCTGCTGCCCTAGTACGGGTGGAGCCTCAGATTCCTGATTTGGTTGGGCCGCGGCATGCGTGCCATTCGGGAGCCGATTCTTCATGGGTTCTCTCTCTGCGAATCCTCTGCGACCATATCGTATAGCAACAACTGGTAACAGCTAACATTGGTCATAGGAAACGACTTTTACAACGATCCACTGAAAACGTGAGGGAGATAACCCGATGGGAGTGATCCGCAAGCAGTTACTTGTACTACCATCTGTCGCCTTTTTAGTGGTATTCCTACTGCTGCCACTTGCGACGCTCGGAATACAAAGCTTCCCAAACGGTTCGTTTGATATATATTTACATATATTCTCACAACCTCTATACTTGAGTGTTTTCAAGGAGACATTCCGTTCTGCAGTTATCGTAACGGGAGTTTGTTTGTTTCTTGGTTATCCGTACGCTCTACTGATGACGCGGGGGAACCGAGCCACAGTGATTTTGCTAAGCATCGCGCTGTTACTACCCTTTTGGGTGAGTCTGCTGCTGCGCACGTTCTCGTGGGTGATCCTCCTTCAAAACACCGGGGTTCTGAACGAGCTTCTCCAACTTTCAGGGCTTATAGGCCGTCCAGTCCCACTGATCCGAAATTCGACAGGGGTGATAGTTGGGATGACGCACATTCTGCTTCCGAACATGGTCCTGCCTATCTTGGCAGTGATGTCGCGTATCGACTTTTCACTCCTCGATGCGGCAAATATCTGCGGCGCCACGGGACTGCGCCGATTCACTACCATCCTTGTGCCCTTGACACTGCCGGGGATTGTTGCGGGATCTGTACTTTGTTTTACGCTTTCGCTCGGCTTTTACATCACGCCCGCGATGCTTGGGGGACCGGCAAATACGATGGTCGCGCAGCTGATCGCGTCACAGGTGAATGATCAGTTCAATGTACCTGTGGCTAGCGCCCTTTCAGTAGTGCTTCTAGGTGCAACTGCGTTATGCTTTCTGGTTGTGGGCCTAGCAATGTGGTGGTCTCGCCGCTGGAGCGTCACTTTATAGGATATTACCTTCATGGAAAAAGTTGCAAAGTGGATGTTGGCGGCTCTCGTGTATGGCACCGCCATGTTTCTCTTCCTTCCGACTTTGGTTGCGCTTCCAATATCCTTCTCTGAAAGCGCGATCGTACGGTTTCCTCCCGAAGGTTTCACCCTTCACTGGTACCTAAATGTATGGGAGGATTCTCGATGGAGTGCGGCCACGCTAACGAGCCTCTATGTTGGTGCAATAACTATGTTACTGTCGGTAACACTTGGCACCCTGGCGTCGCTTGGTCTCCACAACTGGCGTGGCAAACTACCAAGTTTTCTAAAGGGCTTTCTGTTAGCGCCGCTTGTATCACCGTTGATCGTGCTCGCCGTCGGCATGTATCTCATGTTTGCAAGGTGGGGAATAGTCGGGTCAAGCCTTGCGCTCGTGATCGCGCATACAACGTTAGGGATACCGTTCGTGATAGTAGCTGTCACAGCTAGTCTGCGAACTCTCAACGAGAACCTTATACTTGCTGCGTGGGGACTAGGTACAGGCCCCACGAGAACATTCTTCGCTGTCACTCTGCCGTTGATCTGGCCAGGTGTGCTCAGTGGAGCAATTTTTGCGTTTATTGCGTCGTGGGACGAGGTAGTCCTTGCTTACTTCGTTAGTAATGCAGAAACACGAACACTCCCTGTTCTGATATGGAGTCAAGTGCGGACCGAACTGAATCCCTCTACTGCGGCAGTAGCTTCAATGCTCATAATGGTTTCGGCTGCTGTAGTATTGGCGGTTACGCGCAAACAGCGGATCGCCGCGAGCGACAGGTCGAGCAATGGTGGTCTTTTCTGAGAAGGAAGTTTCAGCCGCGAGTTCGACTTGAGGCAGTGAGACTGGTGAAGGATCGGGGCGTTGCCGTGGCGGAGGCCGCTCGCGGACTGGACCTTCATGAGAATGGTGAACAACATGATGCAGTAAGCATCGACATTTGCATAAGAGGTCTGATTTATGTCGCCAGCCACTATCTCAAGGTCCGTCGACGTCGCTATCATAGGCGGCGGTGTTGCCGGCTGCTCGATCGCGTACCATTTGACGAAAATAGGTTTGTCGGACGTTGCTCTTTTTGAACGTAAGCAGCTGACATCGGGCACTACGTGGCACGCGGCCGGACTTGTCACGCAGCTTCGCGCGACCCGCAACATGACGGAGCTTGCCAAATACACTGGCGAGCTTTTCAGCTCGATCGAGGCTGAAACCGGGCAGGCTACAGGCTTCAAGCAGAATGGCTCGCTCCGCCTGGCGACGACAGAGGCGCGGCTCTACGAACTGAAGCGCGGGGTGTCGATGGCCCAGAATTTCGGGCTGCCTGCCTGCGCCATCACACCTGACGAGATTAAGGAAAAATACGCCCCGATCAATCTCGAAGGCATCGTTGGCGGTGTATGGTCGCCGCGAGACGGTCAGGTAAATCCGGCCGACGTGACCATGGCGCTCGCAAAGGGCGCGCGCATGGGCGGCGCACGCATTTTCGAGAACACACCAGTCACGACGATTCTGATCGAGGGCGGCAAGGCCGTTGGCGTACGGACGCCTTCCGGCGACGTCAGAGCGAAGAATGTGGTGATCTGTGGCGGCATGTGGTCCCGCGACATGGGTGCCAATGTCGGCGTTTCGTTGCCGCTGCACGCGGCGGAACACTTCTATATCGTGACTGAGGTAATTCCCAACCTGTCGAAGGATTTGCCGGTTCTTTTCGTTGCCGACGAGCAGTCCTACTTCAAGGAAGATGCCGGGAAGATTCTGCTCGGCGCATTCGAAAAGAAGTCCAAGCCGTGGGGACATGACGGCATTTCGCCGGATTTCTGCTTCGACACTCTGCCCGAGGATTTCGATCACTTCGAGCCTGTCCTCGAAATGGCGGTTAAGCGCGTGCCGCTGCTGGCGGACGCGGGCATCCAGCTCTTCTTCAACGGACCGGAGAGCTTTACGCCAGACAACCGCTATCTCCTTGGTGAAACGGCAGAGGTCGAGAAGCTATTTTGTGCCTGCGGATTCAACTCCGTCGGCATTCTTTCGTCCGGCGGTGTGGGCAAGGCGCTGGCGTCCTGGATCAAGGAAGGACGCCCACCTGTCGAACTCACCGATGTCGATGTTCGGCGCATGCACTGGTTCCAGAAGAACAAGCAGTTTCTCTGCGATCGCACTACCGAAGCCCTCGGGCTTCTGGTTGACATGCACTGGCCAAATCGCCAGTTCACTACAGCGCGCGACCTCCGCCGCAGCGCCCTTCATGACAGGCTGCTTGCCGCCGGGGCGGTGATGACCGAGGCCTCGAGCTACGAGCGTCCGGGTTTCTTCGTGCAGGGGGACGAGCCCCGCGAGATCGAATATTCCTTCGGGGCCCAAAGCTGGCACCAGGCTTGTGGCAGGGAAGTCCGGAACATTTCGGAAAGCGTCTCCCTTTTTGACCAGAGCTGCTTCTCTAAATTCATGGTCGAAGGCCGCGACGCATGTGCCGAACTCAACCGCATCTGCGCCAACAATATCGACGTCGCCCCAGGTGCGATCGTCTATTCACAGTGGCTGAACGAGCATGGCGGCATCGAGGCCGACATAACGGTCACGCGCCTGCGCGAGACCGCGTTTATGGTAGTGACGGGGGCGGCCTCGCAGACACGCGACTTGGCTTGGCTGCGCCAAAACCTCGACAAGGACGCCCATGTCTTCACCTATGACGTGACCTCCGGTACGGCGATGTTGAGCCTCATGGGTCCCAAATCACGGGCGCTGCTCGCGAAGGTTTCGGGACAGGATATGTCGAACGAGGCGTATCCTTTCGGATTAAGCCGCGAACTAGAGGTCGGCTACGCGACCGTTCGCGCATCGCGCATCACCTATGTCGGCGAGTTGGGCTATGAACTCTACGTCCCGACCGAGATGACAGCCTACGTCTTCGACAGGCTGACCGAAGCCGGAGGCGAATTCGGCCTCGGAAATGCGGGCTTCTTTGCCATGAATTCCATGCGCATGGAAAAGGGCTACCGCCATTGGGGCCACGACATCGGCATGGAAGATACGCCGATCGAGGGCGGGCTGAAGTTCGCCGTGGCGTTCGACAAGCGCGGCGGCTTTATCGGACGCGAAGCGTTGCTGCGGCAACGAGACGGCGGTGTGCCGACGAAGCGCCTAGTTCAGTTCATGCTGCCGGAGGGCATTGACCAGCCCTTCCTGCACCATGAGGAACCGATCCACCTCGGCGGTAGGATCGTCGGCTCGATTACATCAGGTGCCTATGGCCACCGGGTCGGCCGCTCGCTGGGAATGGGCTACGTCCACAACGAGGACGGGGTGACGCCTGAATTCCTAAAGCAGGCGAAGTTCGAGATCGAGGTCGCCTGCGAGAAATTCCCGGCGGTCGCGCAGCTGCGACCTTGGTACGATCCAGACGGCAAGCGCATCAAGGTGTGAGCGGCCTCAATGCCAACGCAAAAGCCGCGACACCCCTTCCGGCAGCTTTTTTCTTGTTCCGGCTCAAGCCCGCGATCAGGCCTAAGCTGCGAAACGAACTTGCTGATGAGATAGGGTAGTTCTGTCGCAAATTCGGAGCAGGTTCGCGATGAGCCACTTTCGCCTAGCGTTATACAACAAGAATTGAGAACTGCTCAGCGATCGACGGATCTGGATAGTAGGCATACGCTGTTGGGAGGCAGAGTTGGAACTCTTGGGCAGCCGGAACCTCATAAACCACAATTGGGTCTCGGTTCCATACGAGCAATGGGCGGATGATCTCCACTCCATCTGCGGCAGCTTCAACCCACTGACGACCGAGCGCAGTAAGGCCGTGCTTGGCGCGGCGCGGGGCATTGACGTCTGCGGCATGCAGTTCGCCCATGTCTCCAACGATCTCAACCGCGTGCATCGCGATTGGGATGATATCCGCCGCGACAGCAAGGAACATCTCTTTCTCATCGTCCAGTTGGAGGGTTCTTGCGGGGTCGACCATGTCGGCCAGCAGAACACGCTGAATGTGGGCGATTGGATTCTCGTAGAAAAGACCAGGCAGTCGTCATTGGTCAGCGCGGGTGCCCGCAACAGCAGTTCGACCAGACACCCTTGCCGGGTTTGGCGTTTATGGTGGCATGGAAGCCGTGGCCGATAACGGCGCCACCAGCCGCTCTGGCCGTGGAAGCACCCACCAAACCGATGGCTGTCGTGGCAACCATCTTACCAGCGGTCACGAAGAGCTCTCTGCGTTGAATGTCGAGTTTCCAAAATGGGCCAAAAGGACCGCCGCAGATAGCATCCGCGTGCCGACCGATCGATCAACGGGCGTCCGTTTTTCATTGTCTATCGTCCGGAGAAACAGAGCATCGGCCTAGGTTCTTGCTCTGCTGTCTTTGCCGCGCGCGTTCACGGCCATCCGCCACAAAGAGCGACATATAGGCACTGCTGTGGAAGGCTCGCCGATGCATGCCTGGACGGCGACTGAGGTTCAGTGCTCGCAACGCAAGCGAGAATTCCGCATCCTACTAGCGGATCGCGGCAGAGTCGCCCACAAGCGGCAACAACGATGCGGCTCCAGCAGCGCCCTTAGTCCGACCTTCATTTTCGGGATTCGGGACTTGGCACCAAGCGACATAGGCGGTGCCTGTCGCGCCAACCCGCCAGCGTCATCTCGGTCTGTCTCAGCCAGATAAAATGCCCAGAGCGGTTCCATCTTTTCGCCTCCAATGCGGCTGTTGGAAGAAACTGGCAAGATTCTGCACAGCTCTTGTTCCGGCCCCAACCCGGTGCATCTGCCGATGTTGATCGAGGGGATTGACTGTTACGCGCCGGACCGGCGTCCGCGGCTGCCTTAGCTGGTTGAAGCTGCAGTCAGGCGGGATGCATCCCGCTGTAATCGATCGGGCGAGTTGATCAAAGATCCCTGCGAGCTAAAGAACGACCACACACGTATCCATAAACAAGATTAGGTCCGATCGTCGTTCCGGAGCTAACAGCCCGGGTCCCGATTGAATTAGCCATCGTAAGTCCCGCACAATAAAGACCAGGTATTACAGTACCATCACCTCTAAGAGCCTGTCCCTCCTCATTCGTCATGACGCCACCTTTAGTTCCCAGCACTGATCGATTAAAGGCCAGAGCGATATAAGGAGCACGCTCTATTCGACCGAGCGCGTTGTTCTGACCACTCACGCCACTTCCTGCTTTGTACCGCTCCCAGGTGGGTTCGCCTCGATGGAAATCGGGATCGCACCCGTTGTCACAGAATGAATTGTAGCGTGCCACCGTCTCGAGGAGGGTACCGGATGGTAGGTTGGTCTTAAGCGCCAGGTCAGGTAAAGTCCTTGCTGTTAAGATCCAGCCGGGCCTCTTCCGAGCAAACCAACGGAACACAGCCGAATTTCGCAAGAAACGAGCATCAGCTATCACCCAAGCCGGTGTATGGAGTGGATAACCATCGGCGTCTCTGCCGTCCAAAGCATCTCCGATTCCGTATCCATACTCGCTTGTAAAGCGCCTGCCCTTCCGATTCACAACGATCGCGTGTGGATGCACATGGAACATCAACGGTATGCCTTTGAGCCGGCCCTCATGAATTGCAGGCAAGCAAGCCGAGAGATTGACTTGATTCATATTCGCTAGCGAGGCACCTGCGGCCTCCGCCAATCTATGGCCGTCCCCCGTGTTCGTAATCGGGCTTGCGATATGTCCTGTTGGCCCCGGGAAATGCTCGGAAAAAAGCAGCTTATCCCACTCGAATCCGCCAGTCGCCAACACGACACCCTTGCGGGCGGAAATGCGCGTGAGTTTCCCATCAATGTTGGCCGTGACGCCCGTAACTTTGCCGGTGCCGTCCTTGAGTAGTTCCACAACAGGCGAATTGAGATGCAGCTTTACGCCATGATCGAGGCATCCGCGTAGAAGACCGATGATCAACGCGGCGCCCATCGCTACTTCACCGCGTAAAACTCGCCCAAAAACACGGCGAGCATGCATGAACGCAAACGCGAACGGATGATGATAAAAATTGCCCTCAAGGAATTCCTGATAAGTCAGGATAGGCGGCACGTACGACCTGTGCAGTTTTCGACCTAATTTTCCGAGCAACCTTCGCTTTAGAGGTCGCGGCGACATCATTCGCCCGAACTGTTTGCCTCCGGGGGCGTCGGCATAGGGGTCGGGTTCCTTGCAGAGCGAGAAGCGCACGGGCGTGTTTGCTTCCACCAGTTCCAGAACCTCATTTGCCCTAAATGCAATTTGACGCCAGAGTGGATCGAATGTATCTGCCCAGCCTGCAGGCGCCGTCGCTCTGAGATATTCAAGAGCTTCCTCAGGGGAGTCGGACACGCCTGCTGCTGCGGCAAGGCGATTTGCCGGCATCCAACAGCCGGCCCCTGACATTCCGCTCGTTCCTCCAATATGATTTCCTTTCTCAAAAATTCCTACGCTCAAACCCTGAACAGCAGCTGTTAGCGCAGCTGCACAACCGGCCGATCCCGACCCTGCAACAATCACGTCGAACTCTTTTTCATATCCATTTGGAAGCGTCACGTACATCTCCACTCCAATCCCGGCAGCTAAGTGGTCGGCGCCTTGCTACCCTCTCATTCACTGAAGAGTTCCTTAACAGGCTGTTGAAGAAGTCCATCTGCGAGCGATGAAGTCTGCCTCATCGCCGCCATGGAAGCAGATTTGTCCGCTGATAGAGCCGTCTGGTTGGATTTCAGCCCAGCCATCGCTGAACCTCGTCCATCTCGTCATTGCCTTGCCAAGAGAAGGCGACATGGTTGCCATCGCTGCCGCCGAAGACCTGTCCGCCGACCCGGGCCGCATTGGCCCGACTCATGCCGTCCAGAACCGCCGCGATCGACAATAGCCGGCTGCTCTGGCGCACATCCTTTGAGTTCCGGGCAAGACGGCGAAGCTCCCCCGCCGAAAAGTCCGTCCGCAAACTTCACCGCTGATCCCATCGCCGAATCTCCTTCGGTAATAGGGAATCACAGCGCCCAAATCGGCCAAAATCACGAAAGAGTCAGCAGCCAAGACCGTTGGTATAATTCAGCGCAGTCTACCTTCGATGATCTCAGTCAATCTTGTAAGCACGGTCTCGGGCATCAAGACGTGAGTTGGCCTCCCCGCTCTCTTCGTTGCACTACTGACACCTGGGACGTAGACCCCATGATCTTGGAGGCGCTTGACTTGATCTCGGATGCGGTCACTCTCACGAGAGTTCGATACTATGGCCAAAACTGTAAGGCCGATGGAGGGGCATTCGGACCCGACACCGAAATGCGCCGCATCGATTGACCAAGAACCTCCCGACAATCCCGCCGAAAGCATTTCAACCATTAATGCGACGTTGGCTCCCTTTCGACCTCCAAATGGGAGTAGTGAACCACTCATCGCGCGCGTTGGATCCGTAGTATCAAGTCCATTTTCGTCAACGGCCCAACCAATCGGGATCGGTTTCCCTTCATAGCTTGCAGCCCTAATCTTACCGAACGCCGCGGCACTCGAGGATTGATCAATTATTATTGGCGGCTCACCACGTCCCGTTGGAAATCCAAATGCCATGGGGTTCGTGCTGTATACTTTCGCTCCGCCGGGTTTTGGGGCAACCATGGCGTTGGCATTCGTTGCAGCCAACCCATTTAAGCCAAAGTCGCTGAGGCGCCGAATGTAGTAGCCCAATTCGCCAGCTGGATAGCTGTTTGCTTGGGTAAATACGGCGACACCATACGTCTCGGTCGCCTCGACGAGTCTTTGAAGGGCGAGATCAAATCCAACCTGAGCTATGCCCTGGTCGGCGTCTGACGAAAGGAAGGCAGGAAATCGCTGTGTAATCTTTGGATCTGGTTGCTTATTAATGCGCCCGTCCTGAAAGCTTTCGAGATAGTCGATTAAATGGGGAAAACCGAGGGGTGCTTGACCAAAGAAGGCAGCCGATAATGTAGCCGCAACAAGTGATCGAGTGGTTCGAATGTCTGCGCCCGTGCTAAGGCAGGCTTGGGTTGCCATAACCTCAGCATCCTCTGCTGATACCAAAAGTTCTTTTGCCATGTAATGAAATCGTCCTTTTGATTTTGCCATTCACCCCAAACCGTGTACCCTACCGGCTTTTGCATGCGGTAGGGGCCGTAATCGTCTGCGATCACAATTCCACCTTCGCCAGCGCCACTCTCAGCTCCTTGCCCGGCCGCTGAGTCCGACGGCGATACCTCCTCCACCATCAGTGGCGCGAACAGCGGCACCATACTCTCCGGCAGTGCCAATTGCCTTTGTCGAAGGCGTCGCCGCCAATCATAGACCTGCCAGCACGTCGCGCCATGCTTGCGGGCGACCCGCCGCAACCTGCACCCGGGGCATCAGGCTTTCGGTGGCAATCCGGCTTTCTCACCCTTCGTGCGAGATCGACGTCCCGTCGGACGTTTCCAGACCTCCAGCCTGCCTGCGTAGCCACTGGTTGAGACGCGTCCGATTGGACGTCCATTTTATCGTGTGCTGCCACGCGGACCTTCCTCTCCATCGCAAGACGATCGCACAGTCAATTCATGCGCCGAACCAGGCGGACAGCGTGGCGCTTACCATGACCCGGGATTGGGCGGGTTTTCCATTCACAAGTGGCCCATGTTTGAACGTCAGATGTAGGCGATCAGCTCAAGTGACTTAACCACGACAACGTCACATCGCCTGCTTTCTGGACGCAAGCAGGTTCGTAAGCCAGTTCGAGTCCATCTCAGGTACTGATGAGAGCAGCAGCTCAGTGTACGGCGCATACGGAGCCAACAGTACGCGTGACTTCGGCCCCTGATCCACCACTCGACCCTGCAACATCACAACCACCTGGTCAGCAACGGCGCGAACCGTGGCGATGTCGTGCGTTATGAACAGGTAAGAGGTGCCACATTCTCGCTGAATACGCATGAGCAATGTCAAGATCTCTTCTTGAACAATCTGGTCAAGGGCAGATGTCACTTCATCACAAATGATGAGCTGGGGCTCCGCGGCTAGAGCCCGAGCGAGCGAAACCCGCTGCTTTTGTCCTCCCGAAAGTTCCGCAGGTAGGCGATCGAAGAGGCGTTCGCCGAGTTCGATCATATCAAGGATCTGGAGGACCCTACGGTCACGCTCCTGTCCCCTGACGCCCTGGTAGAACTCCAAAGGCCGACCAATTATGTCACCCACGCTATGTCGAGGATTGAGTGAGGTATCGGCTGATTGATAGATCATTTGGATCTGTCGCAGCGTGTTCCTGTCGCGGTTGCGTAAACTTCCAGGCAGTGGCTTTCCGGAGAACTCAATGTCACCTTTTGATGGAGCAAGAAGCCCAGCAATGACACGCGCCAGCGTTGACTTGCCAGATCCGCTTTCTCCGACAACAGCGACGGTGCGCCCCTTCGGCACCTTGACCGATACATCATCGAGGACCTTTGCGGTTCCGTAGTACGCGTCGATACCTCTAAGTTCTAGAAGGGTTTGCTCCCCCGTGCGCTCCGGTTTCTCTAGCTTCCGCACCGCCCAGAGGCTCTTGGTATACTCCGCCTTTGGCGCGCTCAGTATCTGTCTCGTCGTAGCCTCCTCGACAAGCAGGCCATTGCGAAGCACCATGATGCGATGGGCCATCTGGGCGACAACCGCAAGGTCGTGCGTGATGTAGATCGCGGCGGTGTGGAATCGGTCGACGATATCCCGCATCGAAGCCAAAACTTCCACTTGTGTGGTAACGTCTAGCGCCGTCGTTGGCTCGTCAAATACGATGATGTCCGGCCGACAGGACATAGCCATCGCGATCATGGCTCTCTGCAACTGACCTCCGGAAACTTGGTGCGGGAAACGAAAACCAATCTCATCGGGATTAGGGAGGCGCAGAAGCTTGAAGAGATTTCTAGCATCTGCCTCGGCACCGTGCTTGAGCATGATCTTACGATCGAGCGCGGTCTCGATCGTCTGCTCGATGAGTCTATGCGCTGGATTGAACGACGCAGCCGCGCTTTGCGCGACATAAGCAATACGAGACCCCATTACCGCACGTCGGCGCGCCTCGCCGACCTTCAGCAAATCCATCCCGTCAAAGACAACGCAGCCCGATGCGACACGACATCCGGGCCTAGCGTATCCCATCGCTGCTAGCCCCAAAGTGGACTTGCCCGCACCCGACTCGCCGATAAGACCCAAGACCTCTCCGGCATTCAGGTTAAGGTCGATCCCTTTGATGATTGGGCTCCAGACATTATCAGACAACCCGTCGATCTTAAGACCTTTGATCTCTAGAATGGGCTTACCTTTAACGCGTCCTGCAGGGGTCCTTGCAGTAAAATCAATGCTCATCGTGAAATCCACATGCGCTCTGCAACAGCCAGTCAACTACGAAATTCACGGCCACGGTGAGGAGCACTATCGCGCCGGCCGGATAAAAAGGCGCCAAGTTCCCGTAGATGATAAGCGACTTGCTCTCGGCGACCATCGACCCCCAATCAGCGGTCGGCGGCTGTATACCTACACCCAGGAATGAGAGTGCCGATATCGTTAGAAAGACGAAGGAAAATCTCAGTCCAAACTCCGTCAACAAAGGGGCAGCTATGTTCGGGATAATCTCCTTAAAAACGATCCATGTTGCCCCTTCGCCGCGCAATCTGGCCGCTTCGACAAAATCCATCACAGTCACACTAAGCGCCGCTGCGCGGCTCAGCCGGAAGACCCGGGTGGAATCTAGCATTGCCAAGATAGCAATAAGGTTGACGACACCCCTGCCGAAAATTGCAAGGAGCATTAACGCAAAGATCAGCGCGGGCATCGCCAGCAACGCATCTACAATTCGGGAAAGAACCTGGTCGGTCCAACCGCGGTACAACGCCGCCGCCACACCCAAGCTGATACCGACAAGGAAGGATATGAATGTCGTGACAAGGGCAACACTTATGGTGTTACGGGCTCCAAAAATCAGGCGTGAAAAAATATCCCGCCCGATCTGATCCGTTCCCAATAAGAACTGAGAATGGGTCCCGCCCGGTTGATACGCCTTGCCGACTATCTCGGCCTGACCATACGGAGCAATCAGAGGAGCAAATATCGCTGAAATCAGATAGACCAGTATTATGAAGACCGCTATACGGGCTGACCATGGCGCCTTCAAAAGCGCGCGCGTGACTTTCGCCGCAAGACTGCGATGGTTACGAGGCGGAATTAGAGCACCAGTCGTCATCTTGGGTGCAGCAAGCGCGGGTTTGTCACAATGCCAATTACATCGGCAACCAGATTGAGCACGATATATGTTGTGGCGAAGATTAGCGTACAGGCTTGCACGACAGGAACATCTCTCGTCGAAACGGCGTCTACCATCACCTGCCCAATACCCGGATATACAAAGACTACCTCGACGACCACCACGCCAACTATCAAGTATGCCAAACTGAAAGCTATAACGGTCGCTATTGGAGCCCATGCATTCGGCAAGGCATGGCGAAGGATTACTTTGGTTCGGGCGATGCCCTTTAGGCGAGCCATCTCAATATAAGGGCTTTCCAATAAATTGACCAAGGCGGCTCGCGTCATCCGCATCATATAAGCGACAGTGACGAGTATGAGCGTCGCTGCGGGAAGCGCCGCGCGATAAACATGTTCCCAAAACCCCGTGCTTCCATCTATCGTTGCCAGAGCGAAGAACCACCTATGTTTAATAGCCAATACGACCATCAGCACGTAAGCGATAAAGAACTCAGGCATTGCGACCGTGGTGAGGGTCGTCGCATTGGTTAGTCGGTCGAGCCAACTGTTGCGATAGAGAGCAGCCAGTACGCCCAGGAACAGAGAAAGCGGAACAGCTATGACGGCGGTCATCACTGCAAGGAAGAAGGTATTGTAGAGCCGCGGTTCGACTACGTCTGCCACTCTGCGTTGCATATTGCCATCGAGGCCGGCGTACGAATCGCCGAAATCTCCATGCAGTGCATCGGCGACCCATTCGACATACCGCACATAGCCGGGGCGGTCCAAGCCTAGCTTGCTGTTGAACGCGGCGACTGTTTCTGGGGTAGCATTCTGGCCAAGCACAGCCTCAGCAAACCCGCCCGGCAACAGTGACATCGACGAGAATATGATCACTGATACCAAAAACAGCGTGAATAGACCGAGAGCTACCCGCTGTGCCATCATACGAAGTATAGGTGACATTTGGCTTCGATTCCTAGCTTTCTCGTCGAATAGGAGAACCTTCTAAAGACAACAACCATCAGAACTCTTTACACAACCTCAGCGAATCGAAAATCGCGGCATGGATATTCCGGCTTGCGACGGCATCGCCGACACGAAAGAGCATGAATTCAGCATTCTGATTGATTTGGACATTCTGAGGCACGCCATTAACTAGAGCCTCCTGGTCTATCATACCGTCGTTCTTTGAATACGGCCGGCACTCCTGGTAGAGCTCATCCATCGGCAAAGTGCCTTGCTCGACAACGATATGATCGACCACTCGCTCCATGTCCGAGCCACCGTAGTCGTTCTCGAATGTAACCTTCAGCCGATTGCCGTCACGCTCGATACGCTTGAGTCTGTAATCGGGCGTGATCGCCACGCCCTTTCTGTAGAAGTTTCTTAGAAAGATTGCGAAGTTCGTCGAACCCATATCATAAGCTGCGGCCCTGTCGGGGGTGACATATTCTACCTTGGTTCCCGGTCGGCCAGCAAGATAGTCAGCGCAGGACGGAGCTGGCGGTTGGCCATTGTCATCGTATACGAGGATGTCGCCGGTCAGAGATGGCCCAGTAAGCGCATCCCAGACGCTATGGGCCATTTCGGACCCTGGCACACTGCCGGTATCCGGCAAGCCCCCCGTTGCAATGATAACGATGTCAGGGTGCAACCCTAGGACATCTGTCAATGACGCCATCGTATCCCAACGAATCTCCACGCCGAGTTCCTGAAGGCGATCAGCGTACCAGTCGATTATGCCGATCATATCACGGCGCCACCCAGCCTGGGCGGCGATTCTAACTTGGCCGCCAAGCTTACTGGCGGCTTCAAATAGAATCACCTTGTGTCCACGTGAGGCGCTAACCCGCGCCGCCTCCAACCCGGCGGGCCCTCCGCCCACGACAACCACGTTCTTGAGCGGTCCCTGCGAGGGTTCAATGACATGCGGCATCGTTGCCTCGCGCCCGGTGGCAACGTTGTGCAGGCATAAGGCGTCAAGCCCTTGGGACACGCGATCAAGGCAATAACTTGCTCCGACGCAGGGCCTGATTTGGTGCTCTCGCTTCTCTTCGATTTTTCGTACGATATGAGGATCGGCGATGTGAGCCCTAGTCAGCCCTACAAGATCAAGAATACCCTCAGCTATCGCGTGGCGAGCGGTCGACACGTCAGCAATTCGCGCGGCGTGGATCAGAGGCACCTTAATGTATTTCCGCACTTCGGCAACGGCCGACAGCCACGGTGCCAACGGTGCCCACATTCCAGGGATATGTTGCGCAATCGCGTAGTGGGTTCCGATATGGCCGAAGTTGACAGTCATGTAGTCTATGAGATTGGTCTCTGCAATCATCTGCGCCGCTTCAATGCCTTCGGCCAGTCCATACCCTTTTTCCCAATCCTCGCTGGCGCCGACCCGGATGCCAACGATGTAATCATCGCCAACTCGCTCCCTAACCTCCTGCAGCACTTCGATTGAAAAGCGCACTCGGTTCTTTAAGCTGCCGCCATACTCGTCTGACCTATGGTTTGTCGCAGGCGACAGAAACTGGCCGAGGAGATGCCCGTGAGAGAGAATTTCAGTCCCATCGAGTCCACCTTCCTTGCATCGCTTCGCGGCAGCGGCGTAGTCCCGAACAATGCGCCTGATATCGTGACTTCCCATCTCAGCCGGGATCGCCCGGTGCACAGGTTCCTTGACTCTCGAGGGGGCCAAGACAGGGAGCCAGTCCCCGGCGTTCCACGTCGTACGATTGCCAAGGTGAGATATCTGGCAAATCAGTCCGCAATCGTGCTTGTGAATTCGATCGGCAAACTCCTGGAAATAGGAAATGATCTCATCGTTGCTGACGTTCAGCTGGCCAAACACTGCCGGAGAGTCTGCCGACACGATAGACGAGCCGCCAAACATCGTCATTCCTATGCCACCTTTGGCTTTCTCCTCGTGGTAAAGCTGATATCGCCGTTTCGGCATACCGTCTTCGACATAGTTTGGAGCATGAGGTGTACTTACCACCCTATTCTTGAGGCGAAGACCCTTTATATAAAAGCATTGAAGCAACGGGTCCGTATCCCATTTTACAAATCTCGTATCCGAGACAACCTGCATATCATTTCCAGCGGCGGTATTCATGTTGTACACAGTCTCATCGCGATTGCTTTTACCTGGGTATATATTTCGATCGGCGCGCAAACACCAATTGGTTCGCGAGTGGTGTAACCGTGCCAGTCACCTGGTGCCGACATTGGGATAACGTCGCCTATGAGCATACGATGCGCCTTTTTGAAGAAGGCTCGCGCACTCCTCCAAGCAGGTCTGGCAATACGGCAACGCTCACCGGAATTTTCCTCTAGGTCTCGCACGACTTTCCGGACACGAGCTACTTGCATTCGCGACGCATACCTCCGTGTATGTTGCGGATCAGACGCAGAAGGGTTCCGTCGTCTCTCACCCGTCGCAAGGCCGCGAATACAGGCCATCCATTGCTCCGCCGGTCCAAGGCTCCGACAAGTTCGGAGGCCAGCATCGACCCGGATGCAAGTCTTGCAACAATCCGTTCTAGGTATCGAACCACCACCGTTGGTAAGCGCGACCACCATCCAACTCCCAGTTGGAAGACATCTGATCGGGATGCATCACATTCTCTTGCGTGGCATCTACAATGTTGGTGAAGAACACAACGATCTGTCCGCCTTCCTCTCGATACATCGTTTGCATCTCTCGATACATTTCCGCACGCTTCGTCTGGTCGAGTTCGCCCTTTGCCTGGACCAACAGCGTCTGAAAGCGATCGTTATCCCAGCCGGTTGGATTCCAAGCGCCGCCACGCCGATTGAAGGTGGAGAACATCATATCAGGGGTAGCTCGTTGGCCGTTGTGGTCCATGAAGAACGGCTTCTTGCCCCAGACGTTTGACCAGTATCCGTCCGCAGGCTCACGGATCACGTCGACCTTGATACCCGCCTTCGCCGCGCTTTGCTGGTACAGGACAGCCAAGTCAGTTGCGCCGTTGTAGGCCGCTTCGCTCGTCGACAAGGCGACGGCAAGGCTCTCCATATTGGCTTTCTTCAGGTGGAATTTGGCGCGATCCGGATCGTAGGCACGCTGCTCAAGGTCAGCGTAGTAAGGGAGGGTCGGGCCAATCGGCTGGTCGTTGCCGATCGACGCATGACCCAACGCGATCTTTTCGAGTATCTCCTTGCGATCCATCGCGTACTTTAGTGCCAAGCGTACATCGTTATTGTTGAAGGGGGCCGTTTCGCATCGCATATCCATCGAGACCAACGTTCCACTCCTGATTTCCACAATCTTAATGCCCGCCATCTGACTCAACATATCAACGGTCTTGAGATCGACGGCGTTTACGGCATCGATCTCTTTGGCGACAAGACTGTTCATCCGGGCATTAACGTCATTGATGCCGAACAACTGGATTGCATCGAAGTATGTCTGACGGTGGTAATTCTCGAATCGCTGATATTCGCCCTTAACGCCCGGCTGAAAATTGGCGAGCTTGTAGGGGCCGGCGCCAATTCCAGAGGCCCAATCAACCCCTCCCTTGCCGTCTGCCGGCATGATCGCCATGTGGTAATCAGAGAGAATGTATGGAAAATCGGCTGTACCAACGGCAAGCCTAATGACGACCGTATCTTGACCGTCGGCCGCAATGTCCTCGACATCCTGCAGCAGAGCCTTCCCTCCGGAAGTCGAGGAGGCGCCGCGATGATGATTGAGAGACGCGACGACGTCGTCAGCTGTCAGCGGCCGCCCATTGTGGAACTGTTGCCCTTTGTACAGCCTGAAGCGCCATATTTTGGCGTCTTTACTCGGCTCCCACGATTCGGCTGAATCGGGCCCAACTACGCCATCAGGCTTGATCTCGGTCAGGTAACTTCGAAATACTTGGTTCGACTGAATTGAGAAGTTGCTGTAGGCAGTCCCTGGATCAAGCGTGTCTGCCGTGTTGGAGTCGCTCAACCCAACCCTAAATGTGCCCCCCTTCTTCGGCGTGGAAGCGCGTACTTGCGAGGTCCAACTCATGGACGCAAGCGGGATCGTCAGCCCCAGAGCTAGCATTCGCTCCATGAAATGCCGGCGTGACATATCGCCAGAGATGAGCGTGTTAGCCGAAATAGATCCGGATCCGCTCTTGATCGTGTTTCCCATTGTACTGCTTCCCTCTTTATTGGTCACGCAGGGATTTTCCATCCCGCCTGTAATATAAGCGTATCGCGCGAACTAACCTCGAAAGTGAATTTCAGCGCCCTAGAAAGAAGCGCCCCTAGAAAGATTTGAGCAACGTGCTGGGAGCTGCCGCCGCCGAGCACATCGCCCTGAGGCACGATCTGCGGCCGGCCGTTGAGACCCTTTTCCGGCTCCGACACGTAGGGATGGATGTCGATGCCCTTGGCCAGCACCTTGAAGAAGGTTGCCGGGATGTGGATCCACGGGTCCTTGTCGGCGCGACCGGATTCAATGCGCAGCACTTTGTGCGCAGGATTTTCCGACAGGCAGTTGGCAAGAACGCATCCTGAGGACCCGCCGCCGACGACAATGTAGTCGTAGGTCGGCATGGCTCAGCTCAGCACGGTCTGGATGGTGGTGAATTCCTTGAGGCCTTCCGCGCCGAACTCGACGCCGATGCCGGAATTCTTCACGCCGCCGAAAGGCGCATTGGGCTGGATCGCGCCATGCTTGTTGATCCAGACCGAGCCGCATTCGAGCTTCAGCGCATAGTGCTTCGCTTTTTCAGGATCGGACGACCAGACCGAGCCGCCGAGTCCGGCTGGGTTGCGATTGGCGCGCTCGATGACCTCGTCGACGTCAGAATACCGAATAATCGGCAGTGTCGGGCCGAATTGCTCCTCCTCAACGATGCGCATGCCATCGGTAACGTCGGCTACGAGCGTGATCGGGTAGAAATAGCCAGGCCGGTCCATCGGCGCGCCGCCGGTCAGGATGCGCCCGCCATTTGCGCGGGCGTCGTCGACCAGTTCCCGCACCTTATTGAACTGTATCTCGTTCTGGATAGGGCCGAGAACGCTCTCCTCGTCCATGCCGTCGCCGACCACGATCCTTTCGGCATAATCGGCAAGCGCCGCGCAGACTTCATCATATATGCTGTCATGGACATAGAGCCGCTTCAGCGCAGCGCAGGTCTGGCCATTGTTGATGAAAGCGCCCCAGAAAAGTCCCTCGGCGATCCGCTTGGGATCGACATCGGGGAGGACGATGCCGGCATCGTTGCCGCCGAGTTCCAGCGTCAGCCGCTTAAGGGTGCCGACGGCTGATGCCATAATTTTTTTGCCGGTCTCCGTGGATCCCGTGAAAGTCATCTTGGCTACGTTGGGATGGGCCGAAAGCGCCGCACCAATAGAATTCTCGCCCGTCACGACATTCACCACGCCGGCCGGCAAGACAGTATTGATGATCTCGACGAGCCGTATGGTGGAAAGCGGTGTTAGCGGCGACGGCTTGATAACCACCGTGTTGCCGGCACGCACGGCGGGGATGATGTGCCAGCAGGCGATCATCACCGGCCAGTTCCATGGCGTGATCGACCCGACTACGCCGATCGGCTTGCGATGCAGTTCCACGCGGCCCTCGTTGTTGTCCTGCAAGACTTCGACAGGCAGCTTCAACTCCGCCGTATAGCGGGTCCATGCGATCGCGCCGCCGATCTCGAACCGCGAGCCGAGGCCATTCATCGGCTTGCCCTGTTCTTGCGTCAGCAGCAGGGCAAGCTCCTCGGCATGGTCGGAAATGGCCTCTGCGATGGCACGACAGGCTTGTTGGCGTTCTGCGTCTGCTGTGCGGCCCCAGTTTCCGAAGGCCGCCTCGGCGGCGGCCACCGCCAGGTCAAGCTGAGCGGCCGTGGCAAGCGGCATGTGGCCGACGACTGCGCCGGTGGATGGATTCTTGATGGGTTCATGCTTGGCAGTAGCAATACGCTCGCCGCCAATGAGCAGTCTATGTTCCATTGAATGCTCCTCCGCGCCGCCTGAGACCGGCCGCGACCTATGGAGCGAGTATGTTGTGGGTCATTCGGCGCGTCTTGGAGGATTGCGCACCTCGTCTTGGAGAAAAACGCAGGTGCGGTGCAGCAATGCGCTTCAGCCCGCCTTCGCCAATGGCTGCTTCAGCAGGTCGGTTGGAGCACAGTCGAACAGTTCCTTGAAGCTGCGGTTGAAGTAGGAAATGTCGTTGAATCCTGCTGAGTAGGCGACTTCGGCAATGGTTTTGCCGCCCTTGTGTTCCTTGATTTGCTCGATTTTTTCCCTGGCGAGCTTCAGCCGTTTGTCGCGGATGATGGTCGTGCAGGTCACCCCCACTCCCTGGAAATCCTGTTGCAGGGTGCGGATTGAGACACCGATGCGGGTCGCGAGCCACTTGGCCGTGAGATTGGCATCGGTAAGATGGCGATCGATCAGGATGTCCACCATCTGCAGGCGCTTGCCTGCAGTGTCATGCATGGAATGCAGACGCATCTCTGCCGCACTGGCGACGAAGGCCTGCCGCGTGGCGTTGAACATCAACTGCCTGAGGTTCGCGGAATTCGCATCCGTTTCCGGCGTTGACATGATTTTGGTGATCAGAGCATGCAGCATGATCGCCATGGGATCGAAACTTTCGAGCTTCCGGGCGATCTCGAACTCGACACGTCTTTCCGAATACATGGTCTGGCGCGGCAAGTGCATGGACAGATGATCGCTGAAGGCCCCACCAATATGGAAGGTCGCCGGTCTGGTGGAATCCACCAGGATGCAATCGCCCACATTCAGCGTGTTCTGCTGGCCGACATGGTCGACCCCGCAAGAACCCTCCAACTGGACGATGAGGAAGAGATGTTCCTTGCTGTCGCGGCGGATATCGTCCCAATCGCGATACACGCGGTCGAGATCGTTGGAGACATGGGCGAACTGCATGCCGCAGACGTCAATGCCCCGCGCCGCGCCAAGCACGGCCTTACTGCGCTCGGTCGTCAGTGGGTTGAAGCTGCCGCAGATGGAGTGGAGATCATCCGCCCATTGCTCGTATGGAACCGAGCCCCAATTGTGGGGTATGAGGTTACCCAACAGTTCCAACTCTGCCTCCCAACAGCGCGGGGTATTTGGCTAGCGTGGGCAAGTCGCCCTGATTAACATGTGCACTGTGGCTCTTTTCGTGCACGTGTCAATTCGCGCTTGCAGAACGCCGAAGCGTCTTGATGCGGCGCGCTCCGCTTATGCGGTGATAGCAACGAGCGAGTGGGGTCAAAAAATTGCACGCCGAAACACGCGCCGAGTCTCTGCCGCGCCTTGTGTCGCTTTCCATTTAATTACAAGAATCGGACGCCAAGGATTTCAGTCGCTGGGAGCAGGAAAAAGTGGGGGTCAAGCCGCGAGGACAAGCTTGGCTTGTTTGAGTCGGCCGTCGGCAACTGCGGCTCGGACCTGAAGGACCCGGTGAGCGCCGACCGGCGACCAGCGCATCTGACGCTTCTTGTTCATGCGGGCATTGACGAGGCTGTTGGCGACACTTTCGGCCGGAGAACTTGTTATCGGCTGACCTGACCAATATCGGTGGCAATAGTCGACAATCGACGCTGTGTTCTGGATGAGATGACCGTCCTTGCCATCTGGCGATGCGGGGAGATACCCGGCCAGCCGGGTCTGGAATGACAGCTCATGATCGCGCTCGCCAGGTCACGATCGCAACGTCCGCTGCTGGCCTCCCTGGGTACCGGCCTGCCTTGTGTCACCCCGCTCAGCTGGCCCAACAGGTTCGCCCGTTCCACGCCGCCGTCGGCCGCCCGATTGCACCAAATCATCTACCCAACGACGCCGTCGGGAGCGCGGCCAAGCCCCGCCGCGGCGTCGCGCGTCACCAACAGCGGCCATTTTCCAACCGCTTGTGGCCTTCGCCACCGCTACAATCCCCATAACGCCTTTCCGGCCCGCGGCTTCGCTCAATCCGGCTTCAATGAGGTCCGCCCGGCACCGAGTGCGGCAGCCGCGTCGCGCCCGCGGACCTCACAGAACCCTCCAGATTCCGCTGACGTTGGGTTTATGATTCACTTTCTTACGGAGATGATTTGCCATGACCAAGCCTTATTCGCTCGATTTGCGTGGACGCGTTGTGCGGTTTGTCGAGGCTGGCCATTCGCGACGTGTGGCGGCGGCCCATTTTGGGGTGTCGGTTTCGTTCGTCGTGATCCTGATGAGAAACTATCGAAAGACCGAGAGCCTGGCGCCCAAGGCCAGTGGTGGCCGCCGCCATTCCAAGCTCGATCCGCATCGTGCGTTCCTGCTTGGTTGTGTGGCCGAGAAGGACGACGTCACCATGCCGGAGCTTGCCGCCCAGTTGGTTAGAGCTGCAGGCGTTCAGGTCGCTCCCGCCTCGATCTCACGTTGGCTCATCAGGAACGGCTACCGCTTCAAAAAAACTCTGCTGGCCAGCGAACAAGATCGATCCGACATCAGCAAGGCACGCCAGGAGTGGCGAACCAAATGTCAGCCCCGGATGCGGCTTGAGCCAGATCGGCTGGTGTTTATCGACGAAACCGGAACCACTACGAAGATGACGCGCCTGCGCGGTTGCTGCCTGAAGGGCCGGAGGTTGCGCTCAAAGGCACCGTTCGGACATTGGAAGACGCAGACCTTCATCGCCGGGCTGCGCTGCCATGGGCTCACCGCCCCTTTCGTCGTCGACACGCCGATGAACCGGCGCATCTTCGAGACCTACGTCGAAACGCAGCTCGCTCCGACGCTGGCAAAGGGCGATGTCGTCATCCTCGACAATCTCGCTGCCCACAAGAGTCCGGCCGCCGAGGCAGCCATCAGGGCCAGAGGCGCATGGCTGCTCTTCCTGCCGCCCTACAGCCCCGATCTCAACCCCATCGAAATGGCCTTCGCCAAGCTCAAGGCGCATCTGCGCGCAAAGGCCATCAGAACCATCGATGCCCTCTGGCAGGCCATCGGCGATATCTGCAATCTCTTCTCTCCAACAGAATGCAGAAACTTCTTCATTGCCGCAGGCTATGGACTCAAATGAAAGTCCGACGCTCTAGGCGGTGGTGACGATTTAACTATTTGAGCCAGATGGCGATAGCGGCGAGTTTGACGAAGCCCATGAAGTTGGCG